>NZ_OZ034788.1:646074-969111 GCF_964028515.1 Wolbachia endosymbiont (group B) of Hofmannophila pseudospretella
GTGGTGGCTGCAGTGTTTGCTACAGCTGCTGCTGCTGAATTTTGTTCAAATATTCTGTCAAGTAAATTGACATCCATTAGTGTGAGTCCTCTTGTTGATAATAAAGAGCTAACACGGTGATAAAAGTTAAATATGAGTTACTTATGGTGAGCAAGTGAATTCGGTTCTTGCCTATTGATGTAAAAATTGTTACATTTGAGGAGTATCTTAAAGGTATTTAGCTGATGCATATTCAATTGGGTAGAGTTTTTGCTATTGTAGCTCTGTTAAGTTTTATCTTCATGTCATGTTCTAGCAAAGCAAGTGATGAATTGAAAAATATACCAGGAACGTTGAAAGAACTTATTTCTTCATTTTCAGTTAAAGATACTGTAGAAAATATAAGTCCCTCAACAATTATAGGTTTATGTATAGCTACAGTGATACTTGCAGTAGTGTTCAGAGGCCTAATTTTTTTCATGATAATATTTGGCGTACTGATCATGATGTTTGGAAGCACAGAAAAGGCAACAGATTACCTGAAAGAAAAATTCAACTTTGCAAAGGACATACAGTTACAATCCAATAACAAAAAAGAAGATAAGGATTCAGTAAGATAGATGATTCTTTATTATCTTTTTATTGAATACGCATGATATTGTATGCAACCAAAAATACCAGCTACTAGCTCTAATTCTGAAAAAAAGAACAATTTAGCGTTACTAGAAAGTATTAATTTAGATTTTATCCCTTATGCTTGCCACTACGATGAAGAAACTATACTAACAAAACAGGGGGAATTGTTAAAAATAATCAAATTAGAAGACTATTCTTCAGTTGATAACTATGGTGATCTTAGAACTGAAATTAGAAAAAGTATATCAAAAAATATCAAGAGTTTATATTTTACCGTTTGGATTCACACTGTCCGTAAGCGCAATAAACTGATCTTACAGTGGAATAAAACTGCAGACTTTTCCGATCAGCTACACTCAACATGGTTTAATAAACTAGTTGATAGTAAACTACAGTATATAAATGAGCTATACATTGTGGTGTTACTTAGTGATTTTGGCAAACATATTAATAATGCATTTTTTTTTGGCAGGATAAAGAATAGGCACAAGTTATTTTTACAAAAAAATCATCAAGAATTACAAAAAATAACTGACCTGATTCAAAAAGATTTAGAACCTTTTGGAGCTAAAAAACTGGGCCTTAGGTCTAGTGAAGGCAAAATATATTCTCAAATGATGGAATTTCTCCATTACATTATTACATTAACGCACAAAGATTATCCGATATGTGAAAGGGATCTATCGCAGCATGTGAAAAACCTAAAAGTAGCTTTCGGTTTCAATAAATTTCAAACATCGTTTGAAGGTCAACAGAAGTTTGGTTCTATTTTTTGCATAAAGGAATATCGAGAAATCCCCTTAGAAAATATAGATAGGTGTTTGCAACTTGACTCTGAGCTTATCATCACAGAAATAATAATATTTACTAGTAATAATAAAGCAGTAAAAGAATTCAAAAAACAAATTAATATACTGCAAATCAGTGAGGACAATACCTTACTTCAAAACTCAGGAATAAATGAAATAATAGAGCTTGAAAAAATTTCTGCTATGGATTTTTGTCAACAGAAAATTATTGTTACAATCTTTGCAGATGATAAGAATAGGTTAGCTAAAAATATCAGCGATTTATCCTCTGTAATGTCGTTAATCGGGTTGATGATGTTTAGAACTGATCTGCACATGGAAAATCATTTTTGGGCACAGCTTCCTGGAAACTTTGCTTTTGTTACACAACCAAAAAATATATTAGAAAAATATGCTTGCAGCTTTGCTATGTTGCATGATTTTACATCAGGTACGTTAAAAGGAGGAAGATGGAAAGAAGCAGTAACAGTTTTTTTTTCAAAAAAAGGCAGTCCTTACTTTTTTAACTTTCATGGAAAGAAAAATAATGGTCATACCACAATACTTGGAGCTCCAAATTCAGGTAGAACCTCACTGATCAATTTCTTACTTTCGGAATCAAGAAAATTTAACCCTAGGATTGTTATATTGGATAATACTGGAAAATCAATAATATTTACTAAAGCAGTAAGCGGCCAATATTACATAATTGATCCAAAATATAAAGATAAAAGTCTAAAATTTAACCCACTGAACATTGAAGATAGTGCTTCTAATCGCAATATGCTTGTTGAATTGATCAAAAGGATGGTTGCAGATGCAAGTTTGGTAGACGTAGAAGAAAAGACAAAAAAAATTGTAGATTCTATATTTACTATACCAAGAGAATCACGCTCTATTTCTCAAATTTCTGAAGTGCTTTTACTTCTTGGAGGCAAAATAAGTAAATGGTGTGGTGAAGGTGAATTTGCTTACTTATTCCAAGATGGTGATGAGTCAGATATTGACTGGGGAACAAAAACTATATCCCTCAATACTGCAAATCTCACTAAGCAAAAAGAATGTATGTCCGTGATACTTTACTATTTCTTATACTCTTTCGAAGCAAAATGTGATGGCTCACCTGCAATACTTGTTTTGGATGAAGCATGGGAGATAAGTAATATTTTTCCTACAGAGGGAGAGTTTGACGACTGGATGCAAAGAATGACAAAGTTAAATGTTGTAGTAATTCTAAGTACTGAAAACTTAAACCTAGCATTTGCTAGCAAGTTTACTCAATATTTAGATAAGCATGTCGATACGAGGATCCTGATGCCGAACATAAATGCAAACAGGTTATACATGAAAGCATTTTCTCTGTCGAAAGAGGAACTGAATGTCATTTTGCAAACACCAACACAGGAAGGTTTATTTTTGATAAAGCAATACAAAGGTTTAGTAACTTTAAATCTAGATTTGAAGAATATAAAAGAAATACATGTACTTTCAGCTAATAAAGAGACTATAAAGTATATGTATGAGGCGATGAAGGAAAAAGGCGAGAAAGTGAGTAAGTGGTTACCGGTGTTCTATGAAAAATGTAAAGCTTAATTTTTTATTGATATTCTCCTTGATATTTTGTCTTTCTTATCAAGGATATGCTGATTGTCCGCGTTTTGTGGAAAGTAATACTGATATTGAGGCAAATGCAAGTAAAGTAGGTAAAGGCTTTTGGAACTTCTTTACTGGCAAGTGGGGTAGCCTGGATTTTGATCCTCATCTATTAAAAGAAATCAAAGTAACAATGGTGAAAGATCAAGGAGTAGGCGGTTACTTCGATCCAAAAATTAAGGTCTGCGATTACGAAGGGAACGACAACTGTTATATATTATCCAGTGGAACATTCTGCCGCAAGATATATGGAACGCAGAGTACAGGAGCTGGAATTTCTGCAGCAGCTTTTATCGATTGGGAAGGAGATAAAACAAAGGCTGGAGGAGAAATTGCTCAAGGTCTTGGATGGGAATGGGTAGATGGTGTTACTGATGAAGAAAAAGTAAAATTTGCTAATTCTCCTAAGATATGCGCTTGTAGCCAAAAGGGTGCTTGTATGTCAGGAATTTCTTCATGGGGCTCTAGAGTATTTTCTGGGGAAAATATTTTTCGTCCTGGAGAGATGGAAAAAGCTTGTGATACATGCTATCAAACAAAGGTAAAGTGTGCCCCTGTACAACTTGCACCTGGCCCACCTCCATTTTGTGAACAACTTGCGATGTCACCACCACAAGTTAGAATTGTCCCTATAACAAATGAAGACAATGATTACTTTCATCCAAGAGTTGGAGTCATTATTAGTGAGCTGAAAGAAAGAAGAGAGCTACCTTTTCCACGCGTTATTTCAAGTAATAAAAACATTCAAAGTGCTACATACTCTATTCCAGATAAAGATACCCACCATCACTTTAATACTTATAGAAAAAAAGGTCAGCTCTGCACTGAATATTATGGTACTGAGAGAGAAGAGTCCAAAAGAAAATTACAATTTCCTGCTCGCTGCTTCCCAGCGCCACCTGCTCCAAAGATTGAAGAAGTGAGCATACCAAAGCCTAATGAGGGTAAAGGCGAAAATACGCTAAAAGTAAAAATGAAGATAAGTGAGAACGTTTGTACTTATGACGCACGTGGAACTCACAGTAATGGCATCTGTACTTTTTATGTTAATAAAAATTCTCCTACATACATTGGCCATCTGCCTTTAATAGTAGTAAAGCCAGCAATAGTAGAAAAAACAACCAATAGCGGTAATAGAAAAAGTGATATCGATAACATAATAGAAGGTGTATTAAAAAATAATTCGCAA
Organism: Wolbachia endosymbiont (group B) of Hofmannophila pseudospretella; assembly: GCF_964028515.1. Lineage (NCBI taxonomy): Bacteria > Pseudomonadati > Pseudomonadota > Alphaproteobacteria > Rickettsiales > Anaplasmataceae > Wolbachia > Wolbachia endosymbiont (group B) of Hofmannophila pseudospretella. The sequence goes on from NZ_OZ034788.1 coordinate 650,320, forward strand.
TTTGAAGTTCTCAAAAAGTATGGATACGTTCCCGATATTGAAACAGAATGTAAAGAGCTTCAGAATGGTAAGTGCAAACTAGATGACTCAGGATATCCAAAAGTAGAAATAAAATATAAAGAAAATCCTAAAAGTAAAATGCTCTGCCTTTCTGGTTGGCAGCCGGAACCAGAAGAGCTTGTTGTTGAAAAAGGAAGTGAGCTAATACCACTGAAGTCAGTAGGAGCAAGCTATGCTAAACACAATACTGTTTACTCGAAAGAATCAAATCAATCTTATTATTTTCCCTGTAACGAAACAATTGAGGTTTTAGCAAAGCCACAAGATGCACTAGATGAAATAATATTCAATAAAAAAGGATATATTTCTATTCCTGCTGAAAATAAGCCTAGAGATAATTGCATGGCGAAAGAGGATAAAGAGGTAGATACAAAACAAAATTGTGACAAATGCAAAATAGTATATGAGTTAACAGATGGAAAGTATGAAGAAAAAAATTGTAATCATGGTGATGATGGTTGCCTCTGCTTTGATGGAGTGTGTAGTCGCTCAACACAGTATATAGGCAAGGATAATAAGCCTTTTTACTTAAGAGTTTCACAAGATGAAAGTGGCGTTGTAACGAAGTTAGATAATCCAATTAAAGCAAATAGAACAGAAGTCTTTTTCGCTGATAAATTATGCAGGTTCGATTTAGACGGTTTAAAAAAGAGATTGCGTGAAATAATAATAGCACAATTGAAACATAAGAAGCAGATTATTGAAAACAGGGATCAAAAACTTTATGAGCTTGGAGATGGCTATACAGATGATCTGTCAATGTATGATTACGTTGAAATAGAAGCATGGGGAGGTGGTGAAGCTGGTCATATAGCTGATAAAGCTCAGTCTACAGAAAATAGACCAGGAACGCCAGGTGATTACATTAAAGCTAAACTGAGAGTCAACCCTAGTTATCCATATATTAAAGTAAAAGTAACAGAAGGAGGTGGTGGACAAGAAAATCATATATCTAACAAGGATGGGGGACCTACTTTAATAAAAATGTGCAGAGACCTTTCAGAAACAATTTGTAAAGATTTAATTACTGTTGCAGGTGGAGGTACACACAGAACCTATGGGGGAAAGAATTACAAAGATACAATAATTCATGAAGAAAGTTTAAAATTAAAAGAAGAAATTAAGAAAGGGGAAAAGCTAAACTCTAGTAAAGATAATAAAATAGCATATATAGAAAATGGTGAGATTGGGTATAAAGATGTAACAAAGTGTAGTAAAAACTACGTGAATAAAACATATGGTGCTGGTGGTTGTATCAACAAAAGCAGCAAAAGTTATAGCAAGGGCGCTCCTGGTTATGTGAAAATTAAACCTATATTTGATGAAATTAATAAAGAAAGAGTAAAAAAAATAGATGATGCTATTGAAAAAATGATACAAAATCCAGATGACATCACAGGTATTGATGATTCCTTAATAAATAAACTTGATCAAAAGATTATTGATACAATTAAAGAAGAAATTAGAAAAGAATTGTTAGGATTATAGTCAAAGGACCCTGATGGTTGCAAATGGGGTAAAGTTGAATTTACATCACTGAGAGTATCTGTTCAGATGCATGTGAAACCAGTGTTTCTTTTTTTGTATCTCAGTTCTCATAATGTCATCCCAGTGCATAACGCACAGCTGTACAGAACATTGAAGATGTCATTCCAGTGCGTGACACTGGAATCCATGTAAATTTAACTGGACGCCAATGTCACAAACTAGTTTTCTCATCTATCTTATTTTGCCACTCTGCTGAACAGATACGTCAATTTCATCTACTGATGAGCTAGGTCTGCTATCATTTATATGTTGTACCAAAAGCTCCATAATTTTTTTTTGCTCATAAAATTGCTGAAATGAATATATTCTATTCGAGCCAACTAACACGAAGTATCCTCCTTGTACATTTGGAGGATTATCATGCCAGCTAATGTTTCTTACGTACTCAGCAGCTTGTAAGGAATTATCTCCTGAAAGGTTTTTAATATTAGGATCAGCACCTTTTTCTAGCAGTAATCTTGCCATTTTTTCATTACCTTTCATAGCTGCTATATGTAGAGGTGTATTGCCAAGCTGATTGCCAATATTGACATCCACCCCTTCTACACTAAGTAATAATTGAGCTACCTCGTCATGGCCATTATTAACAGCTACACACAAAGGATTCATACTGGTATCACAGCCATTGACTTTAGCACCATTATCAAGAAGCAACTTAACTACTGCTTCATGCCCATTCTGAGCAGCTAGATACAAGGGTGTGACATTATTTTTTTTATCTACTATGTTAACATCAGCATTTTTTGTGCTAATTAATAGTTCAACTATTTCAGTATGTCCGTTCTGAGAGGCTAAGTACAGAGCTGTTATACCAAATTCATTGTCTTTAGCATCAATCTCAATTTCTTGAGTATTAAGCAACACCTTTACAACTTCTACAAGTCCATTTTGAGCAGCAATATGTAAAGGTGTCTTACCATCAGTACAGTCTTTTATATTGGGATCAGCTCCCGCTTTAATTAACTCCTCTACTATAGCTTTGCTTTTAGCTACAACAGCAAAGTGTAAAACTGTACTGCCTTTAGTAGTTCTTGCATGAATATTAGCTTCTTTACTGATTAGTAACTTTACTACGTCTAAATGTCCTGAATAAGCAGCAAAATGCAAGGCTGTAAATCCTTTTTTATCCTTGATATTGATATCAGTTTTTACATTAAGTAATAACCTAACTTCATTTATGTTACCATTATAAGCGGCTTGATGTAATAGAACATTTTCAACCGAGAGCGATTGAGTGCTGAACATATTTACCTCTATATAATAGTATGCCTAGTGGTATTACATCAAAACAAGGAACATTCAAGAAAAATTTTGCATCTGGCAATCTAATTTTCTCTATTCTAATATATACAAACTCTTTAAACCCACCTTGTAATCAGGATAAACTAGAGAGACACCAAGATCTTTTTTAATTTTAGTATTGCTTACTTTTTTTGACCCTAAATAAAAACCCCGTGCGTAATTTGGTACAGAAGAAATCTCAACTGGCTCTGGAGGGCTAATATTGAGAAGCTCGGCTGCATAAGTGACCACTTCAGATTGCGTAGCAGGTAAATCATCTGCACAATTGTATATCTCATAAGGCTTTATATTTTGCATGGAAGAAAATAAAATATTCGATATATCTTCAACATGAATACGAGAAAATTTTTTTTTCACATTTCTTGCTTTGCCAAGCTGCAGGTCAATTAGCGCATTTCTACCAGGACCATATATCCCAGCCAACCGGAAAATATGTACAGGCAATTTGCTATTTAGCCACTTTTCTTCGGACTTAAGGCGCTTTTTTCCTCTAATTTCTATAGGCTTTGTTTCAGATTCCTCATTCACCCAATTACCACAGTGTTCACCATAAACATTAGTTGCAGACAGATAACCAAGCCATTTAATATTCTCCAGACAATGACCGTATCTCTCCATAACATCATCGCCGTCTGGAGGAATAGAAACTAAAACATGCGTTACGCTTTTAAGTAGATCTTGGTCGACCTTTTCATAATTAAAAAGTTGTATATCTTTATTTCTTGATGTACCGCTAACTTTCCAACCTAAATTTAGTAATTTTTGCGATAAAAATTTAGCTACATATCCATAGCCAAAGCAAAACAAGTGCATGAAAATTAATTTTTAAAATTCTTCTTGATAAATTCAACCCCTAACTTTATTCCCTCTTCATTAATAATATGCCCTAATCCATGAATTGGGTATCCTTGAGCGTTTACTCCATTTTCTTTCAGAGCTTTAACCGCTAAATCAAGGGAAGAAAAAGGTACCATGTCATCAGCATCACCATGAATAACACATATGCTGGGTTTTGATTTGATCTCCGGTGCAGTTTTTGAAGGTGAAAGAAACCTACCAGAGTATGCAACAACTGATGCACAAGACTGAAGTCGGGTAAGAGCTACATGCATTGCAAGCATTGCCCCTTGAGAAAATCCAACTAAAGAAAGCTGCATATCTTTTAAATTAAGCTCCTTTAATTTTGCATCAATAAAATGATTTACAATTGATGCAGCATTTTTCACCCCATTATATAGTGCTTCCTCACTACGATCTTCTAAACTAAACCACTGATAACCATCACCTATTTCTCTCTTAAACGGAGCATTGGGAATTACTAAATATGAATCAGGCAAAAACTTGCCCATAACTTTAGCAAGATGAACGAAATTATCGCCACTTGAACCCCAACCATGAAAAAAAATAATCAAATTTTTCTTATTTCCATTTGGACAAATTTCTTGGCTCTTAAGTTCAATCATCTCTTCATCCCTTTATGTTTATATTTAATTTTACGGTAATACTAAATTTGAGAAACAAGACCTCACTACTGCTATAGCTCTTTGATATGAATAAATACTACTTAGCTTCAACTTTCTCTATCAATTTCTTGACCAAGCCTCTCAATCTTCTGCTGGAATCATCAAGCTCTTGAATTTGTGAAGCATCTTTTCTCATGAGCTCTTTGTGATTACTCTTTATGTAATCATACATTTCCTTCATCTGAGCAATCATCTTGTTGATATCCATACCACCCATATCAGGTATCATGCTAGGCATATTTCCTTCTAGCATACCACCAGCCATAAGTTGCTGAGACATTTGCATGAATGGCTTTAAGGTCTGTTGAAGCAAATTAGGGTCGCTTGCCAATTTTTCTATTTGCTCTTTGCAAGTATCCATGTACTGCTTCATAAATTCATCATCTTGTACTTTATCTGTCATAATTACACCTACTTGAAACTAATATTATATATTGTTTTTAATTAAAAACAATACAAGAACAACTATATTAATACTTGATTAAATGACAAATTAACTATTTTAAAGCTTCACATACTCTCTTTAACCATTCCTTGTCTTTTATGCCATTTTCTATATTTTTATAAACAAATTGGTGATAGCTATTTATCCATTTAACTTCATCTTCAGTAAGCATTTGCACATCTATTAGCTTTTTATCATATGGAATGGAAGTCAGTTGTTTAAAGTTTAAGAAGCCGTTTTCTTGCTTTTCAACATACATCAGATTCTCAATTCTTATTCCATATTTTCCTGGAATGTAATAGCCAGGTTCGTTAGAAAGTATCATACCTGGCATGAGTTCCACTTTATTTCCCTTTGATATTGCTTGCGGTCCTTCATGTACCGAAAGGTAACTCCCCACTCCATGCCCTGTACCGTGCATGTAATCCATTCCAAATTTCCATAAATGTATACGCGCTAATATGTCCAATTCTCCACCAGTAGTGCCAGGGGGAAAGACCGAACTTGCTATCGCAATGTGAGCTTTTAGTACTATTGTGTAGTGAGCTCGTTGCTCATTGGTTGGATTGCCAATTGCTATAGTTCTTGTAACGTCAGTTGTACCATCAAGATACTGACCACCAGAATCGATCAAATATAGTCCATCTTTTTTAATAGCTTTATTTGTCTTACTGCTTGCACGATAATGAATAATTGCTCCATTTTCATTAAATGCGGAAATCGTTGGAAAACTCGGTTGCTTAAACAAATCCTGCTTTCTTCTATATTCTAAAATCTTTGCTTCAGCTTCGAGCTCAGTAATTTCATTGCCAATAAGCCGATATAGAAAATTTGTAACTGCTACTCCATCTTTGATGTGCGCACTTATAGCTCCAGTTATTTCAATTTGATTTTTTATTGCTTTATGAATCAAACAAGGATCTTCTTTCTCAATTATCTGCTTATTTTCTATTAGACCTTTTTCATTACCTATTGTCATTCCAGTGCTTGACACCGGGATCCATGCTTTTTTATTTCTGGTCAAGTACTGGAATGACACCGAAGCTGATTTTTCATTTAAATAATGGTTATACAAGGGATCTATTGCATTCATAATGCTCATTGGAGTTGTGCTTGGATCTATCATCATTGAATTTAGCTTACACAGAGAGCTTTCCAATTCACAAATATCAAAAATACTAACATTATTATCTAAATCCGCTTGTATGGTTGAATGTTGTTTATCTTGAACAAACAAATCAACATTACCACTTTTGTATAATATAGCACGACCCCATATACAGGGAGTATATTCAGCACTTTCATTTCTTAAATTTAGCAGCCATGAAATTGAATTTGGATCAGTCAGAAGTACTGCTTCAGCTTCTATGCTTTTAGCAACTCTTTCGCATTTACTCTTACTACTCTCACCAGATGTATGCGAGACTATTGTTTGTGTTTTATGACTACCTTCTTTTTCAATTAAGTACGGCACTAGTTTACAAATGCTTTCATATTTCCTTATCTCTTTTACAGTAAAATATCTTGAATAATAACCCAGTGAGGTAGTCAATGTTAAGTTTGCTTTTACCCACCTGTGTGGATCCTCTTCTTGTATATTATATACTTGAAAATTGTTTTGATCGAGCTGACTGCGAGCTTGTGTAATATAGCGTCCATCTGTAAAAAATGGGCAACTGTTAGTTTTTGTAACAATAAGTAGCCCATTTGTTCCTGTGAAGCCACATAACTCCGTTAACTCTTTTGAATATTCATTTAAATACTCGTCTTTAGTATGCAACATAAATGCATCAACATTTATTTCGTGCATAAAAGAGCGAAATTCTTCGATTTTTGACATGGAGTACCTTATGCAGAATTAGCAGCTATTTTCGTTTTTTTATTCCTAAGGTACACTAATATGCTAACTATCGCTGCTGGAGTTATGCCTTGTATTTGCTTAGCAATACCAATTGTTGCTGGCTTTATTGCTTGCAACTTCTCTACCACTTCAGTGGACAAACCTTTAATCTGTGAGTAGTTGAAATTAGTTGGAATTTGAGTGCTAACTTCCTCTTGTAAAAACCTCATATCTGCTTCTTGTCTTACTAGATAAGGCTTATATTTTGCTTCAATTGCAACTGCTTCACATATTTCATTTTTAGCTGTGCTGACCATCGTGATGTCATTCCAGCATTCCGTTTTGTCATTCCAACACATAACATTGTTTAACTCCGGCCATATTTCTCGTAATTTATTCCAATCGATATTTGGATAACCGAGTAAATCTAATGCTGTTTTTCTTATTCCATCATAAGATATTTTAACACCATAGAACCTGAGCTGCTCAGGAGTAATTGTTAGGCTCTCCAATTTCTCCTCAAGTTGCTTAATAGACTTAAGTTTATTCTGCAAAATAGAGTATCTCTCATGCGATACAAGGAAAATATCATAACCTTTTTGTGTTAATCTTCTATCTGCATTATCTGACCTGATTGCCAGTCTATATTCTGCACGCGAGGTGAATAATCTGTAAGGCTCAGCAATTCCCTTAGTGACCAAGTCGTCTATCATTACACCGATATATGAATCCGTACGATGAAGAACAAAACTTTTTTGAGATAAAGAGAGTGCTGCATTGATTCCGGCAATAATTCCCTGACCGGCTGCTTCTTCATATCCAGTGGTACCATTAATTTGACCAGCAAAATATAGTCCTTTAACTTTCTTAGTTTCGAGAGTATGAAATAGCTCTCGTGGATCGATATAATCGTATTCAACTGCATATCCAGGTCTTAATATTTCTGCATTTTCAAGCCCTTTTATACTCTTTATCATTTCATACTGCACTTCGATGGGCAATGAATTTGAAATTCCATTTGGATATATAGTGTTATCATCAATCCCTTCTGGTTCTAGAAATATTTGGTGATTATTTTTTTCTGCAAATTTTTTAACTTTAGTTTCAATTGATGGGCAGTATCTTGGTGCAATAACGTTATCTAAATATGAAGAAGCTGATCTGTGAAGATTCTCTCGAATTACTCTGTGTGTATGTTCATTAGTATGAGTAATAAAACATGAAACCTGAGGCTGGTTAATTTTTTCTGTAAGATAAGAAAATGGTGTAGGTGGATTGTCACCCACTTGTTCTTGTAATACTGACCAGTTTATAGTGCCACGATCAAGCCTCGGTGGAGTTCCGGTACGTAATCTGCCCAGTTTAAAATCATACTTCTTTAGCGTGTTTGCAAGCTCTATTGCAGGTTTATCTCCCATTCTTCCAGAAGGAGTTGTTTGCTCTCCTATATGAATCACACCACGTAAAAAAGTCCCTGTAGTCAAAACAACTCTGCTTGTCAGTATACGTTCACCTGAGTCTGTTATTACAGCTTTTACATAAGATTCTCCATTGCTATCACTTTCGATAAGAAAATCGTCAACTGACTCTTCTTTTACTGTCAAGTTGTTATAATTTAGAATAATTTCCTGTATTGCTTTTTTGTATAATTTTCGGTCTGCCTGTGCACGTGGGCCCCATACCGCTGCGCCTCTGCTGCCATTTAAAACGACCGAGTGTATGCTTGCTCGGTCGATAGCTCTCCCCATTATTCCATCAAGGGCGTCTACTTCTCTAACTACAACACCCTTTGCAACTCCTCCAATTGCTGGATTACAAGACATCTCTCCTATAGTTGAAATTTTGTGAGTTATAAGTAGTGTGTTCGCACCAAGGCGAGCTGCAGCTGTAGCTGCTTCACACCCGGCATGACCGCCACCTACTACCACTACGTCGTACTTATGCATCTTCTTGAGTAATTCCTACTCTATAATATTCCAACTATCAGTGATTGATGTCAAATTTTACAGATTACAACATTGCACACTAACTTAGCTCAAACTGCCGTCTCTCTCGCAGAAAAAACTTTTTCAACTTTGGGAAAGATGATACTTTTATTAACTTCTTCTTCCGGAAAGGTAATACATTCATCTACTTCTTCTTCGTGAGATACTTTGACATATGTAGAATCTGTAATCGAAATTGCACTTACTGCAGGTGTAATTGCTGTTTTATCTGCACAATACATTATAGCTACAGTTGGAAAAAGCCCTAAAATCGGTGCTATCAGCCCTATCATTCCATTTATTAATGTAAATCCTATTCTTGGATTAGGAAAAATAGCAGCTATGCTTCCAGCAAGTATAACTCCAATTGAAGAGCTTGTAGATACCATCAAACTCAAAAAATTTGCTGCTTTTTCATGCTTTTCCCCAACAGGATCTCTTTTGCAAAACTTATATAATAAATATCCTACGTGAAAAACCGCAATCAATGCTGGAGCTATACAACCAGCAATTCCACCTATGGCTAAAGGTGATGAAGTGTCAAGACTTAACCACCAAGCTAATACTCCTAGTGCTGACACTATACTATAAGCTAACAAACAAATATACATACAATCCCTCTCACTAATTAATAGGCATCATTTTTACTCTAAATCGCAAACTTCCCCTCCGCCATCTAAATACTAGAGCAACAAGGAATGCTAACGGCTGTGCAAAAATATCTAATGTTTATATTTATGTAAAGTGGAAATTTTTAGTGGGGCGAGCGACCAGGATTGAACTGGCGACATTCAGTACCACAAACTGACGCTCTACCAACTGAGCTACGCCCGCCAAGATATAAGATTTTTAACATACGAGCACAAATAGTCAATTGATTATTTAAGCTACCTCCTTTTGCAGAGGGTTTTAAATATTTTCATTTATGCTTTTATCATTATACTCAATCGTATTGACACCGTGATATGTTTAAAAGTATTTTCACATTTAGTTTTTTTACGGCTATTTCAAGAATCTCAGGGCTAATAAGAGATGTATTGATTGCTACGGTTATTGGTGCAACCTCTCTTGCAGATATATTCTTTTCCTCGTTTCGCTTTGCTAATTTATTTCGATCGTTTTTTGCAGAGGGAGCATTTACTACCTCATTCATACCATTATACTCTGCAGAGTCATATGATAATAAAAAGGCATTTAATTTCGCAAGTAGTGTAATATCCATTACGTTTATTATTCTAGTAATTTTTTGCCTTATCACACAAACCTTCTTCCCTTACATGATCAAAATCTTCACTCCTGGATTTGACCAAAATAAATTTACCTTTACTGTAACTTTGTCGAAAATTATGATGCCCTACATAATCTTCGTGTCAATCGCATCACTTATTGGTGGAATGTTGCAAGTAAAACAGCATTTTGCTTCAACAGCTATTTCACCAATCATTTTGAACCTCTGTTTAATAATCAGTTTATTTTTACCTTACATTGAAACACCGGCTCATAACCTTTCTATAGCCGTCCTGATTGGAGGGATTTTGCAGCTACTTTTAATAATATTTAGTGCATACAAATTAAAGGCTTTCTTTTCTTTTAGTTTAGAATTAAGTAACGAAGTGAAGTTGTTTTTCAAGCGTGTAATACCTGCAATTATCAACAACTGTGTAACTCAAATAAGCTTATGGATCGACACAATCATGGCGAGTTTTATACCAAATGCAGTTTCTTATATATATTATGCCGATAGACTAAATCAACTACCGCAAGGAGTAATTGGCACTGCAATTGGTACAGTACTTCTTCCTCTGATTTCAAAACGAATAAATGATACTGAGAATATAGTCAAAATACAGAACAAGGCCCTTAATATAGGGTTAATATTAATTATGCCAATAACTGCTGCTTTTATCATTATTCCTGACATAATTTTACTTACGCTTTTTTCTTACGGCCGATTTGATTATTATGCAGTGCAGCAAACTATTCCTACATTAGTAGCATTTTCTCTTTCTTTACCCGCATTTATTATAAATAAAGTATTGCTACCCACATTCTTTGCTAGGGGAAAGCTAAAAATACCAACTATGTTCTCATTAACGTGCCTTGGAATTAATGTAATACTAAATCTCCTATTAATGAACAAATACCAACATATAGGAATTGCTATTGCTACTTCCATTTCCACTTGGATAAATTCTATTTTATTGATTAATTATTTAACAGTAAATAAGATGTATAAGATTAGCCAAGCATTATTACTAAATATTGTAAAAATACTCACTGCAACATTGGTTATGTCAATAGTTCTTTATCTCTCTAATTACTTATCAGCAGGGTTGTTTTTCGATAGAGGGCTAGCTCGTATTGTTTATTTAGTAACTTTAATAGCTTTGAGTGTTATTATTTATTCTAGCACTCTTTACCTAATTTTTAGAGGAAATTTGAATAATTTGAAATATGTATAAATTACACCCTTTGTATTGCTATATGTCATTTCAGCTACTATTCCAATATCCACTCCTTTCATCCCATAACCTATTCCTGTCATCCCAGTGTCAAGCACTGGGATCCAGAAATTTTGTTGATTATATAATCTGGAAAACCTTATTTAAGTCACACTGGATCACAGTGTCACACACACAACTGTATGAGTGTTGTGGTTTGAGAGCAATTTCCACTAGGAACCCAGTGCTCATCAGACCAGCTTCTCATGTAAAAATGCTATGTTTTAACATAAGAATAGCTACTTTTTTGCTAATTAACTTAATGTCTAATCAAATTTCCTGGATCCCAGTGTCAAGCACTGGGGTGACAAGAAGAGAAGGGATGCTGGAATGAGAGGTCTATTATGAAACTTTCTTTATACGCCATATCATCAATCTTGTTTCTATTAATTCTCATGCACGTTGCTGCAACTTTTAAGGATTGGAGTGGCTACAGAGAATATATCGTAAAAGAGTTAGAGAAGACGTATGATGCTAAAGTACATGTTGGAGGAAAAATTGAAGTTTCGCTCATTACTCCAAAACTTACTATTCACAATGTATATGTACAATACAACAAAAACAAGGAGCAAAAATTATCAGATTTAATTAGTGCAAAAAAAATTGAAATAAGGCCATCGCTATTATCGTTGTTTTCATTTTCATTGCAACCAAAGTCAATCTCATTTTTGGGCATGAAAAGCAACAAAGAAAATTTACTTAATATTATGAATACGAAAGCCAATGATAATACAGTTGATATATTAATAAAGGACAGCCAAATAAGTTTTGGCGCCGATACTATTAACATCAAGGAAGTTGCTATAAAAAAAAATAAGCAGTTTTTTGGTGAAGTACAGATTGGTGACAACAATTACGATTTTTCTGGAAAGGTTAATGTAACAAAAAATAATGTACACATTAGTGTTGATTCAAATTTTGCAAATTTGCTATTTAAAGGTAATAGAAATCAAGAAGAGCTCAAGGGCAATTTAGTATTGACGATTAATAATAATTCTGATTCTATGAGCGACTTGGCAAAAATCATTAATCTTAGCTTCCTTTCTTATGTGATTCCCAGCGAAAATATTGAGATATCATCCAATATCAATCTCAATGAAAGCGAGTTTACGGCAACTGATTTAAAAATTGAGTCCAAAAGCATGCAAGGCACTGGTATAATACAAAATGATAGAAAAAGTGATCATACTAATATCAATATTAGTTTTAGTAAAGTCGACCTAAAAAACGGCTCACACAAAACAACAGATATGAAGGGTCTTTTAGAATCTTTTAGAGAGGTTGTGCCAAAGAACCTGAGCTTGGATTTTAATATGGAAGCTTCAAATATTCAATATCAAAACAGGATATTGGACAAATTTCATGCTACGCTAAAATTTGCTAATGGCGAAATAAAAGTTGATACTCTTCTTCAATTTCCTGGAACCAATAATATATCTCGCTTATCAGGAAAAGTTTCAAACAATGGCAACTTGTCTGAATTTAATGGTGATATATTGATAAAGGGTGAGTCGTTCATCTCACATATTTTACCTTCTATCAAGATGCAAGAAAGAGAGAAAAGTCAATTTACAGCAAGTTCTAAACTATATTTAGCACCTAGAATATTATCTCTTTCAGATATCAGATTGCTAAATAACAAAGAATCTTGGCAAGGATCAATTAAGGTAAATCACACAAAAAAACACAATATGATCGATAGCAAATTTAGCATACATAACATTAATATAGATAAATATGATTATTCATTATTCAGCAAAGTGCAATGGCTGAAAAACCTTAAGTATGATGTAAATATAAGAACTAGTGTTAAAGATTCTATATTCAATGGTACAAAAATTGAAGATTTGGATTTTTCATTAAAAATACAAGAGAACAAGCTAGTTGCAGACAAAATAAAGTTATTCGGAGAAGATTTCGACATTACCGGTAGTGTAAAAATATTAGTGGATCAAAAATACACTAAGCCTTTATTAGACGTAAACCTTACAGGTAATAAATTTAATGGAAATATCTTTAAATTACCAAAACTATTAGAGGTAAAAAGAAACTCAAAAAATGAAATAAATCAAATTCAATGGTCAACAAAGCAGCTTAATTTTTTAGATGAGAAAGGAGATTTTGATGCAAACGTGCAAATCAAAACTACAGAATTTAAAATTGGGCAAAACGTCTTAAAAGATTTTAACTTGGATACAGTGATAAGAAACAACACTATCACCATCAAACAGATAAGTTACATACTAGAACATGGACAAATGTTTTTTCAGGGTTATCTAAAAGCAGGCTCAATTCACACAAAATTTTCTATTGCAAATTTGGACACCAAGGAAGTTATAGGAGTTAATAACATAAATGGTAAGATAAGCTTAAGTGGTGAAATCAAAACTCAAGGGACAAGCTTTAATGATTGGGCTAGTAACTTATCAGGAAATGTAAACTTTCAAGCACAGAAAATAGAGTTTACAAATGTGGATTTTAATTCATTCATCACTAAGTTGTTAAGCAGTAAGAATAAACCTGAAATTTCCAAGCTTGCTTACGTTGATATATATAATGGCAGTACGCTTTTTGAAAATATTAATGGAAAAGTAAGTATCAAAAATGGTATATGTTCAACTAGTTCACAGTTTAGTATCGATCAAGCATCAGGTTCTATCTCTTCTAATTTAATCTTATCTAACTTCTCCTTAAATTCTATATTCAGACTTTTTTTCATACTACCAAACCATAACAGCCCTCTTTATATCGAGGCACACTTAGATGGCCCTATTTGGAGTCCTAAGATGAGTTTTGACGTAGATCAAATCTTTACCACTTTTAATTGGCAAGAAAAATAGTCAACTCTTTTATATCTATTCAGATACAATTTAGGAGGCAGTAAGCTTCATCTACCTCAAGTTCATTTGTGTTTTATTAACAATAAGACTGACTAATTACTTGCAACTCTTCAATTCTTATGTCACTGCAGCTTGTACTTGGACTCTCTATATCTCCAAGCAATAACCTCGTTATCTCTGTGTAGCCTTTGAAAACAGATAAATGTAAAACAGTCTTGCTAGAATTATCTACTATATTAACATTTGCTCCGTTTTTAAGCAATAATTTTACCACATTCTTATGGCCTCCCTGAACAGCTAAATATAGAGGAGTAGCACCGAAACGATTTCTTACATCAATATCTGCTCCGTTTTTAAGCAATAATTCCACCTCCTCTTTACAATTTCCGCAAGCAGCATAATGTAAAGGAGTAAAACCATAATTGTCCACTGCATTAACATTTGCTCCGTTTTTAAGCAATAATTTCATTTCCTCTAAGCGATTTCCGTAAGCAGCATAATGTAAAGGGACAAGACCATCATTGTCTGTTGGATTAGCATCTTGTTTGCCTCTCAACGATAATTCCATATGAGGAAGATTAAATCGATAATTACTTACTGAATTTTCTTGTTCTTGATACATAAAATACCCCCATTTTATTACAGCTTAGTATAAATATCTACACTATATAAATATCAATTCAACGCATCAACACCTGGTAACGGTAAAAGTTTCCTTTTTCATAATACACGTAGATCAACTGAACCTATGCCTAACCTGGCTAGCTCCCTGCAGTTGTTCAGCACTTGGATTATCCAAATTCTGACTTGGAAATGCCTCTATAATGTTCTTTAACTCTTTATCTGTTAAGTGATAAGTTATTTCGTTAAAAACTTGACATAACACCTGCAAATTAGAATTCTCTATAGCTGCTCTACTTTTATCTAACAAATCCCTTCTGGCCAATGACTTATCAAATTGGCTTACTATCTTATCAGCGTGTTCAGGAAATTCTGATATACATTCCAATTTGTCAGAATACCTTATTTCATCATATTCTCTATCAGACAAATAACCTGCTAATTTATTCTCATCATTCTCTCGCAGAAACTGATATAATGATATATTGCTGTTATTAAGCTTGATGTTCATCATCTCATTCTGATAATCATCCCAAAATTTGGACAATTCAATATTTTTGACAATACACTCTGGTTTCGTTGTGATACCACTATGTACCACAGCATATGCAATTATAGTTCTTACTAACATCGGTTTATCGCAATACCCTATTTGGTAATCATCACTAGCTACAATAGATAAAGGGGTCCTTCCTTTCTTGTCTACTGAATTAACATTTGCTCCTCTATCAAGCAGCAACCTTACTAATTCCTCCCGATTATACTTAAGTGCAAAATGTAAAGGAGTCCACTTTCGCCTTTCTAAGGCATTAATATTTGCCCCTTCATTAAGCAGAAATTCTGCTACTTCCTTATGACCATACCTAATTGCAATATGTAAAGGAGTCTCCTTTTGCTCAATTTTCACTGCATTAATATTGGCTCCAGCTTCTATCAACTCCGTAATCTGCTGTATATTCTCTCCTTTAGAAGAATTCATTAATAATTCATCCAATTCTCTTTGTTCCCTCTCATTCATAATTTACTCCACAATTTCATTGTAATTAATTTAATATGTAAAAAGAATAATATCAACCCAGCTTATCACCACCGGGTAACGGTTGCAAGCCAAAAGCTTCTCTTTTTTCATTGAGCGTCATGAAGCTTGCGTTTTCCACGTATTTCCACATCTTTTGCCTTTTTTCCATTAGAATTTCTATCGCGTCTTTATCATATGACAAACATAAATCTTTGCCAAACTTGAGCACTAGCCAAGAATTTAAGTGACAAATAATATTTTCTAGAGTCGGTAAGACTGTCTGTTCCCAAAGGGAAAGACGTGCTTCAACTAAATTACTGTAAGTGTTATCACCTGGTATGCCAAGCAACTGCGGCGGAACGCCAAAAGCTAGCGCAATATCACGAGCTGAGCTATGTTTTGACTCAATAAAATCCATATCCCTCGGTGATAAGCTCATTTCCTTCCACTCTAGACCCCCTTCAAGCAATATAGGTCTTCCAGCATTGACAGGACCTGAGTAATGATCATTTATCTGTCCTTTTAAGCGTTGGTACTGCTCTTGACTTAAGTTTCCACCACTTCCATCCTTTTCTGATTTTACAACTATTGCACCACTTGGTCTTGCTCCATTTTGCAGCATTGCCTGATTCCAAGCACCAGCCTGATTATGCTGATCTATACTATATGCAGCTGCCTCAATTGGTGAAAGTCCATACCAATCATTCAAAGGGTTAAAGGTTTTAAGATGCAGTACTGTTGAACGCCCGGTTAATTTATCAACTCTAAAGTCATAACTGTTGTTATTTACGGTATAACGATAGGCATAAGGAACGTTATTTCTTCCTGGAATAATTTCAACTCTATCAGGGCGCAGAAGATAAAGCTCTGTTGGTTTGTGCTGCACCTCAATCATCAATACATAAGAATTGCCATTAACTAATCGATAAGTCACAATCCCTTCAATAAATTCCGATTTTGATGTCATTGGATTAGGAGAATAAAGTAATTTTAGTAAAGGATGTGTTTTTAGTTGTGACTTTCCCTGATCAGTAAGCTGGTAGAGAGTAAAAGGTACCGAAGATGCAGCACTTGCGATCATATTAATTGCTCGAAAGGCAATGACATTTTTTATGTAGCCTTCCTCAGCAAAACTTGCATAATCGCGCCTACTCCAACTTGGTTCCATCATTAGTTGCAAAGCAGAGTATTCACTACTTTTCTTTCTTTGAAAAATGTTAAAATTCATATGTGCCTCCTGAAAAATCGAATGTGTTAAAAGATTGAAATTGTAGTTGAATTATATCAATTAGTGTTACAAGAATGATGTCATCCCAGTGCTTGACACTGGGATCCAAGAATGTAATTGTAGATAGCGCACTTAATTGGTGAGCATAGCTGTTTTATACCAGAACGAACACCTTTGACTAGATTGTATGAAAAGCTGGATCCTAGTGCCAGCTACTCGAATGACAAATAGGGGCTACTTGGATGACACCGTCATAAAGAAATTAGCGTCATCCAAAGGAGGCATAAGCTGTTAACAAAGCTGAGACTTTTCTTGCAATCCCTCAATTTTTGGATCGTTAATTTTGCTATTGCAGCTACTCATTGCATAAACATTAAGACAAATGTTTGTCACTATTCCAACAAGCATGCACATCCCTGTAACTGCTGCAGCTACAGTAAAAGCTGTGCCTAAAGTTCCACTTGTAAATATAGCGGCTATTAACGTTGGAACAAATAGATAGAATGAAGGTTTGATTACGTAACTATAAATCTTTTCAATTCTATCGAAATTTTTCCATGGTCCAGCAAGATCTTTCAATGGACCAGTAAGATTTCTTGCCATTTTAACCTGGGTTTCTAAGTTTTGCTTAAAGTAATCACTAAAACTAGTACTTGGAGAATCGTTATCAAGAATTGAAAGAGAAAACATCTTCTGGCCTTTAAATTCCCCGTTCATGCACTTAAAATTCCTAATATTAAATTTAGATCCATTAATATACCTAAGGTTAAACTGCATATTAGGATTCAATATATGATTTAAAGTGCTTGCCTTTCTATCTATTAAAACTTCGAGCTTTTCTTTGTTCTTATCATAATAGTCAATAAAATCTCTTAACTCTTTTGATAGCTTTTCTAGATCTATTTTTATGCCATAGCCTCTCAATATGATCAGAAAGGCACAAAAGTTTTGTAAATAACTTTTGGTGCCACTAAAGCTCAAATAAAATGATCTACCATGATCAATTTTTGCCCAGAGTTTTTCTTTTACTTTTTTACCCTTTGCATTTTCATACTCCTTTTCTATTACACCAAAATTTTCTGATTGTGTAATGTCAACTTCTCCAAGCAATATTTGAGCAGCCAGTATTTTCTCAAAACCTTTTGCATCTTGGTAATTTTTGCCTTTTTCCTGAAGATCCATTAATGTTGTAAATTTGTCCAAAAACTTTGATCTCAGATAAAGCTTATCCTGGTATTTCTCTTTCTCAATGTGCTCTTTAAATTGATCATTACGATTAGCAAATCTTTCCTTTGGCAAATCGTTATTTGTTACCAATTCAACAATTGGAGCTCTGTCATATAAAAACAGCTTATATAAACCACCAGCAACATATTCCCTGATAAAATCAGCAATATTGAGGTCATCATGACATATATTGCTTTCTACTTGCTGCCATAATTGATCAATAAGATTGTTTATTACAAAATCTGGCAAATAAGGATTTTGCAATTTTGTAGCTTTTCTTGATCCTTTGTAAAAAGATTCTTTGAATTGTGCTAACTTAGACTGTTCTTCCTCTTTTGTAAGCGTATGATTTAGAACAGACTTAATCATGAAATGTGCCTTATCACCTTCATTGTTACTATACTCATGCTCTGCTTGAAATCCTGAGCTGCAGCCTGCTTCTTTCTCTCCTACTTTCTTGAACTCGCTTATAGGCTGAATTGTTCTATCATGGAAATGTTTTTCCAGAGTTTCTATATTTTCCTTTTTATTTTTCTTAGATTGTTCTTTTACTACTTCTAAATCTTCCTTTTCCTTTTTAATCAAGTCTTTTACGAATTGATCCCATTGTTCTTGATTAAACTGACTCAATTCATTTTGATTTTCTTGTGTTGTACCTAACATAAAATTCCCCTACAAAATTAACTAAAATATTTTAATTTAACATGAATATTAAGTATTTATTAAAAATATTAGCGTATCTAGCAATATATGTCAAATTCTTTATTATTAGGTGATAACTTTCCTTTTTTGTTACAAAAGCCCTATATAGCTTTATACGGAAAGCCTTAAAAGCTTACCAAAAGCCTAAACTTGCTTGAAAAGCAAGTAAGTATTATAAAATTAAATAAAAGAAATTGAATATGACAGAATGGCTAATCTCTAACCAATTTACTGATTATAACCATGCTATAAAATTCATGGAAGCAAAAATTCAACAAATTTACAATAATTTATCTGACGAGCTAGTATGGCTGCTCCAGCACCCTCCACTTTACACTGCAGGAATCGGTGCAACAGATGATGACATTATTGAAAAATTATTTCCTATATATAAAACAGGTAGGGGTGGTAAATATACATATCACGGGCCAGGGCAGCGCATTATATACTTAATGCTAAACCTCAAAAAAAGAAACAAATGTGACATCAAGCTGTATATCAGGGACCTAAGTAATTGGATCATAAATGTTTTAAAACACTTTAATATACTTGGGGAATTTAAGGAAGATAGAATAGGCATTTGGGTGAACAACAACGGAGTAGAAGAAAAAATAGCAGCTTTTGGCATTCGCTTGAGAAAATGGGTAACTTATCATGGCATAGCACTTAATGTCTCTCCAAACCTTTCCCACTATAAGGGTATTATTCCTTGTGGACTAAAAGATTACGGCGTTACATCAATGGAAAAACTAGAAGTAAAAGTTTCTCTTTGCGAATTAGATGATATATTAAAGCAAGAGTTTCATAAGATATTTTAATGTATTCCTTTATTCTTTATTTTCTATGCCTTTTACTCACTAATCCTGCACACACAATCAATCAAGTTGATATTATTGCTCCTTCTTCGAAAGGAAAAGAATCAGATCTGCCTACTATAAGAGAATACGTAAAAACTTTGGGTTTTAATCCTCACATTTCGGAGAAAATATACAGTAATGACAACCCATTTTATTCTAACTCTGATGAGTTTAGAGCGAATGATTTGGTTAATGCGCTCACTGATGATAGCAAAATAATTTGGTGTATCAGAGGAGGAGAAGGGGCTTCTCGGCTAATTCCCTATCTAGAAAAGTTACCCAATGATAAAAAAGAAAGAATTGCTCAAAACAAAAATAAGAAAATTCTTATAGGCTATAGTGACATCACTGCTTTACATATCTATCTACAGGTTCAATATGACTGGCAAACCCTTCACGGCACCATGTTAGAGATGATAGTAAATAACTCTGTTGCTGAAAGCTCTGTTGAAAAATTAAAAGAATTAATTCTTAACCAACGCAACTCTATCAGATTTGACAACTTAAAGATGATAAATAATGGAGTTAGACTAAAAAATGGCAGATTAGAGTCTAAAATCATCGGTGGTAATATGACTTTGGTTGAAAATAGCATAGGAACTGCTTGGCAAATAAACGCAAAAAACAAAATTCTATTTTTAGAAGACATAAAAGTTTATCCATATTCAATTGAGCGCAGTCTAGATCACCTAAAACAAGCTCATATTTTTGATGGAGTAGATGCAGTAATCTTTGGAGACTTTATTAACTGTTATAATGATAATCTTGTTGAAGTTGTAAAAGAAAGGTTTGCAAAAAGTGTTAACTTTCCTGTATTTACAATAAAAGGGGTAGGTCATGGACATACAAATGACCCTTTACCTTTCAACACTCACACTACCATTAGCGTTCAAGACGAGAAGGAGTTTATGGATGTGCAACAGTTATACAAGTAGCTTTATCTAACACTCCTTTCATTCCAGCACTTTCCCTTCAACCATTCAAGTAGCCCTCCTTCTTGTAATCCCAGTGCCTAGACACTGGAATCCAGATCAAGTACGGCTATTATCCAAATAACCCTTCGTTGTTATTCAAGCAGCCCCTTCGTTGTCATCCCAATGCCCAGACACTGGGATCCAGGAACCTGCGTCACGCGCTCTACTATGAAGGAATGCTAGCAAACTCCCTGCTGTCCATTTATTAAGGCGGCAGATGATTTCTCTGCTCCATCAACTTTAGTACTAGGCTTTAGTAATTCATATGTAGCATAACCAACTACCAGTGCTGCTGCTGTAACTGCAACCACTGCTATAACGATAGGTATCAACTGAGCTGTAATTGTTCCAGTTGTAAAAAGTGCCACTGCTATAGAAGTGCCTAATAATCCAGTTACTCCACCGGCAATCTTTCCTTTACGAGATGCTTTCAAAAAAGAACCTCCTCCTGCTTCTAATAGAGCTTTTATTACGTTTTTACTCTTAGCATAATCTACCGGAGTCTTTCCATTTTTATCTACTGCATTAACATTTGCTTCTGCTTGAAGTAAAACCTTTACTACACTTTCGCAACCACTCGAAGCAGCTAAATGCAAAGGAACCACACCAAAAGAACTTTTCCCATTAACATTTGCTCCTTTTTCAAGTAAAATCTCTACTATACCTTCGTGACCATTATTAGTAGCTAAATACAAAACAGTATTAGCATGATGATCTCTCACATTAACATCTGCTCCTTTTTCAACTAAAATCTCT
Organism: Wolbachia endosymbiont (group B) of Hofmannophila pseudospretella; assembly: GCF_964028515.1. Taxonomy (NCBI): domain Bacteria; kingdom Pseudomonadati; phylum Pseudomonadota; class Alphaproteobacteria; order Rickettsiales; family Anaplasmataceae; genus Wolbachia; species Wolbachia endosymbiont (group B) of Hofmannophila pseudospretella. Next base: position 671,747 of record NZ_OZ034788.1, read on the forward strand.
ACTATATTTGTGTGACCATTCTTAGCAGCTAAATGCAAAGCAGTAGGACCATAGGAATCTTTCTTATTAACATCTGCTCCTTTTTTAAGTAAAATCTCTACTATATTTGTGTGACCATTCTCAGCAGCTATCATTAATAACGTAAACTCCTTCGTTGAGAAGAGAGGACCAAATACATAATTTAAATCAAATTCACCTTTCTCCCACTCTAGATATAGATATAGATCTTGATCCTGTTTCTTTAGTTCTTCTTGTATTTCCTCAATTATATTATCTTGATTTAAGCCTTCCTTAACCTCAATCGTACTCAGTACTTTTTTCAGTAATTCATATTCTCCTGTCATAATTCTACCTTCAATATTAAACAATATGTTTAATTATTACATAGTTATGATAAAAAGTCAATTAAAACAAGCTAATAACCGGGATTGTGAATAGTAAATTAGATTCAAATAGCCTATTTGGTGTTATTTCAGTGTTAGACCTTTTCATATCCTTACGAGCAAATTAATGTTATCCTTTTATTGCTAATCTAAAGTTTTTTATGTTCATACACTTGCGTGTTCATAGCGTTTATTCTCTGCTTGAGAGTTCGGTTAAAATTGAGGAGCTGATTGGTCTTTGTTTGCAGAACAAAATGCCGGCAGTTGCAGTTACTGACTCAGGTAACTTATTTGGCTCACTTGAATTTGCAGAATATGCAGCTAATAGGGGAATACAGCTAATAATAGGATGCAATATTATCGTTCGACACTTAGAACAAAATTTATCAATACTGCTACTTGCAAAAAATGAACAAGGGTACACTAATTTAGTCACCTTGGTGAGTGAGTCTTTTAAAAAGCGCAAGAATAATAGCGATATTCCTTACGTTGATTTTGATGAGCTATTAAATTTAAGTTCAGGCCTAATCGCCTTAACTGGTGGATATGACGGCATATTGGCTCAACTGTTATTGAAGCAAGATAAAGAAACGATAAAAAGACTGCTCTCAGCATTCGATGGTCATTTATATGTTGAATTGCAGCGTCATGGGCTGAATAAAGAGCTAGAGCTTGAAGAAGCTTTAATAGATTTTGCTTATCAGCGCAATATACCACTAGTTGCAACGAATGATGTGTTTTTTCCAAATAAGTCTGACTATGAGGCTTATGACATATTAACGTGCATATCGGAGGGCAGTTATGCCCTGGAGAATAACAGAAAGAAGTTAACTACCGAGCATTACTTCAAATCTGTGGCAGAAATGGAGGAGCTGTTCAGCGACATTCCCGAAGCAATTCATAACACTTTAGTGATAGCTAAGCGGTGCTCTTACATGCCAAGAAGCAGGCAGCCTATCTTACCTAAATTTCCTTGTCGAGAAAATAAAACTGAGAATGAAGAACTGAGGGAGCAGGCAGTTTCAGGGTTGAAGCTGCGTATTGCAAATGAAACGGACATAGACCTTAAACAATACTACGATCGGCTGAATTACGAACTAAGCGTAATAACTTCGATGAACTACGCTGGCTACTTTTTGATAGTTTCTGATTTCATTCGTTGGAGCAAAGCAAATGGCATTCCAGTTGGACCGGGAAGAGGTTCTGGTGCTGGGTCGATTGTTGCTTGGAGCTTACAAATTACAGATCTTGATCCAATAAAATTTGGTCTGATCTTTGAAAGATTTTTAAATCCTGATCGTATATCGATGCCCGATTTTGACATTGATTTCTGCCAGGAAAAGAGGGATTTAGTTATTGATTATGTTTGGAAGAAGTACGGTTATGTTGCTCAAATAATCACTTTCGGAAAATTGCAGGCTAGAGCTGTGCTGCGTGACGTTGGTAGAGTATTGCAGATGCCCTACGCTCAGGTGGATAAAATATCCAAAATGGTTCCATTTAATCCGGTAAATCCGGTAACTTTATCACAAGCGATAGAGTTTGATCAAAATCTGCAGAAAGAACGAGATAGTGATGAAGTAATTGCAAAACTCCTTGATATCTCTTTGAAGCTTGAAGGAATATACCGTCACGTTTCAACTCATGCTGCTGGAGTTGTGATATGCGATCAAAAGTTAGAAAATTTTGTTCCCGTCTATTATGATCCAAATTCGGCTTTGCCAATCACTCAATACAGCATGAAATATGTGGAGAAAGCTGGGTTAATAAAATTTGATTTTCTTGGACTTGGTACGCTAACACTAATAGATCATGTATGTCGTTTAATTAATCGTGATGAAAAAAAATTTGATATTTCCTCGGTTTCTTTGGCTGATCAAAGAACTTATGAAATGCTCTCAAGAGGTGATTCAATCGGAGTGTTTCAGCTTGAAAGTTCAGGGATGAGAGAAGCTTTAATCAAACTAAAGCCAGACTGTATTGAAGATATCATCGCTTTAATTTCTCTTTATCGCCCAGGGCCTATGGATAACATCCCAACTTATGTTGCAAGAAAGCATGGACTTGAAAAGCCAGATTACATTCATCCATTGCTTGAGGAGGTGTTAAAAGAAACATTCGGAGTAATAATCTACCAAGAACAGGTAATGGAAATAGCGCGTATTCTCTCTGGATATAGCCTCGCAGAAGCAGATTTACTCAGACGTGCCATGGGTAAGAAAATTAAGGAAGAGATGGATAAACAACGTGAACTTTTTGTTCAAGGAGCAACAAAACACGGTGTTGATTACGACAGGGCAAGTTATATTTTTGATCTTGTTGCAAAATTTGCTGGTTATGGATTTAATAAATCCCACGCTGCAGCATATGCGATTATATCTTACCAAACAGCTTACCTTAAGGCTAACTACCCGCTAGAATTTTTTACGGCCTTGATGAATCTCAACATTGATGATAGAGACAAACTGAATTTGTTTTATCATGCTGCAAAATTCAGTGGAGTTGCTGTTCTTTCGCCTGATATCAGCAAATCTAAGGCTGAATTTTCAATAGAGGGTGAGCACATACGCTACGGAATTGCTGCTTTGCGTAATGTTGGTTTTGCTATAGCAGAAGGAATAGTAAATGCACCTTATAAGGACATATGGGAATTTATTCAAAATTTGGGGCATATAATAAATAAAAGGGCATTAGAAAGTTTAATTAAATCTGGAACATTCGATAGTGTGCACAAAAATAGAAAGCAGTTATACGAGTCAATAGACACATTGATTTACTTTGCAAATAAAAATAGGCAGTCAAATCAAGCTGCTTTATTTGGTAATCTTGATATTCTGAAGCCAAAACTTGAGAACGTGGAAGATTTTAATGAAGAGGAAAAATTAGAGCATGAGTTATTTTCATTGGGATTTTACTTAACTAATCATCCACTTGAAAAATTTAGAACTCTCTTGAAAAAATTAAATATTGGGTTTATCGGAGAGAGTAAAACGATAAAAACTGCTGGTGTAATATTAAATGTGCGTATGAGAACCTCAGAACGTGGAAGATTTGTTATCCTAACACTTTCTGATCCCCACAATGTTTCTGAAATAGCATTCTACAATAATGAAATAATAGAAGAAAAAAGGAATCTATTTTCACCTGGAGCATTTGTGATAATTGATCTTGAAATTTCAGAAAACACAACGAGACTATCAGGAAAGGACATATCTGAATTTACAGAAAAGGTTACTTCTCTAATGAAAGGATTAGTTTTAACTGCTGTATGTGCAGACTCGCAAAAAGTTGCTGAGGAGTTGAATGCAGTGTTGAAAAATGGAGGCAAAACCAAAATAATGCTAAAGTTTCTTCTCGAAAAACATAAAGTCAGCATCTTGTTGCCAGGTACATATTCAATCACCCCCCAAGCTATTTATGAAATATCTCACTTAAGTTGGATTGAAGACGTAGAAATTAATACAAATAACTTGCTTATATAAAAAAGTTTTATATAATAAAGTGTTTAATTGATATTAAAGGAAGATATAGTGAATCTCTATGAATTTACTTTTATAGCACAACCGAACTTATTGCAGCAAGAAGTAGAAGAAATGGTCCAAGAATTGGCTATTTTGTTGAAAAATATTAAAGCAGATGTTATTTCTCAGGAGGTTAAAGGTCTCATAGAAAGAGAACATAGCACAGTTACAAAACAAGAGCTAGAGGCAAGTACTGAAAGCATTAAAAAAAGTCTGATTGTTTACTCTGATTTTTTAGAAACTCTGACAAAAATTTTATGGGTTGAATTGGAAGAAGATTTTTCAAATTTAAAAGAAATAAAGTCAAGAATCGATAAAGAATTGAAAAATGAACTAAGTGATACGGGAATAAAACAAAATTTTATGGACCTTCCAGGAGCTAACACTAAAAGTGCATTTATCTATAATGTAGTAAATGCTTTTAAGGAAAATATTTCACAATATCTAATAAAGCTCCTTCAAGAGGTTTTAAAAAGTTTTAAAATAGTAGACTCAAATCAATTGAATAAAACGCTGGAAGTGCTTTTGAAAAATATTGAAGCTTCAGGATTGATAAAATATGAATATTGGGGTCTACTGGATTTTGCATACCCAATAAATAAGATGAAAAGTGGTCATTACTGTATGATGTGTATAAGTTTTACTTCAAGCATTATGGATGAATTTGAGCGTAGAGTAAAACTGAATGAGAATATTATTCGCCACTTGTCTGTACGGGTTAATGAGTTTTTTAAAGGTAAATCTTACATGATGGATAAACAAATTGAGGAGAAAAGTGCATAATGATGAAAAGACGAAATAGTTTTAATAATTCTTACGTGTCTGTAAATAACAGAACTGGCTTTAGGCGTCCTAAGGTCTGTCCTCTTGCTGCATCTAAAGATGAGGACATAGACTATAAGAATATAGATTTATTGTCCAAATTCACCTCTGACTATGGTAGAATATTACCTAGAAGGTTAACAGGTGTGTGCGCAAGAAAACAAAGAAAGTTGCGCTTAGCAATTATAAGAGCACGCTTTTTAGCTCTTGCTCCTTACTGTACTAAAAAAGTTAGGTAATTTATGTTAATAATTTTAAAGGAAAATATAACAACTTTAGGTAAGCTTGGTGAAGTTGTCAAAGTTAAGCCAGGTTATGCACGTAATTTTCTTTTTCCACAAAAAAAGGCGATGAAAGCCACTAAGGAAAATTTAATAAAGTTAGAGGAACAGCGTTTATTATTGGAAGAAGAAAATACCAAAAAATTAAATGCAGCAAAAGTGCTTGCATCATCACTGCATGATAAATTTATTATATTAATAAAGCAAGCTTCAGAGGATGGAAAGATTTTTGGCTCTGTAACCACACGTGAAATTGCAAAAACTTTATTACAAGAAGGATATGATATAAGTCATCATAGTTTATCTTTGGGTGGAATAAGCATCAAAAATTTGGGCGAGTATCAAGTGAATATAGAATTACATAGTAAAGTGATAGTGCCAATTACTATATACGTTGTCAGATCTGAGAAAGATGCACATGAATTAAGGCAAGCAAAGTTGCAAAATCAGAAATCTGAGCAACAAGAGGCAGAGCAAGATGCGAGTAAAGAAGCTACTGATGGTGATAATAGCTGATCAAAGATGATCCCTTGTTATAGTCGTAAAGAAATGTCTTCCATTGCTAAGCTGGTATCATCCCAGTGCATGACACTGGGATCCAGTGTCATGCACTGGAATGACACCATTATTGGAATAAATCAAAAATGATCCCACGCTATAGCCGCAAAGAAATCTCTTCTATTTGGGAAGAAAAAAATAAGTTCAACATATGGCTCAAAATAGAAAAATTAGCATGTGAAGCTCAAGCAAAATTAAAAGTTATTCCAAGTGATGTTGCTGAAAAGCTCTCTGGTGCTATTGAATTTGATATTGAGCGTATTAACGAAATTGAATCCATTGTAAAACATGATGTTATAGCTTTTTTGACATATATTGCTGAAAAAGCGGGAGTTGATGTTCGTTATCTCCATTACGGAATGACAAGTTCTGACGTTTTAGATACATGCCTTGCGGTTCAGTTAAAGGAATCATGTGATATTTTGCTCGAAAATTTAAAAAATATACTTGCAGCACTGAAAAAAAAGGCTGAGGACTATAAAAATATTGTTTGTGTTGGGCGCAGTCATGGAATGCATGCAGAATCAACAACTCTTGGATTAAAATTTGCTAGATTTTATGCTGAATTTAAACGCAATTATCAGAGATTAATTAGCGCGAAAACAGAGATCTCGATTTGTAAAATATCAGGTGCAGTAGGTAATTTTTCAAATGTTGATCCGTTTGTTGAAGAGTATGTAGCGAAAGAAATGGGACTTATACCTGAAACCATATCGTCTCAAGTCATTCCTCGTGATAGACACGCAATATTCTTTTCAGTTTTAGGAGTGATTGCAAGTTCAATAGAGAATATTGCCGTTGAAATACGTCACTTGCAAAGAACTGAAGTTGGAGAAATTTCTGAGTATTTTTCCACTGGTCAGAAGGGAAGTTCTGCTATGCCGCATAAGTGTAATCCTATTTTAAGTGAGAATTTGACTGGGCTCTCACGCTTAATACGCAGCTATGTTTTTCCTGCATTAGAAAATGTTGCATTATGGCACGAACGAGATATATCGCACTCGTCTGTGGAAAGGTGCATTGCTCCTGATGCTTGTATAGCAATGGATTTTGCTTTAGTACGATTAACAGATTTGATAGATAAATTGGTGATCAATAAGGAAAATATTGAAAAGAACTTAAATTCTTCAAAAGGCTTGGTTTTTTCACAACGAGTATTACTCGAGTTGGTAAATAGTGGTTTGGCGAGGGAAGAGGCGTATAAAATTGTTCAGAGCAATGCAATGAAAGTGAAACAAAACAATAGTGATTTTCTGGCCGAACTGAAACAAGATAAATTCTTACTTGAAGTTATTAACTCTAAAAAACTTGAATCTTTGTTTGATTTGAAGTATTATACGAAACATATAGATCATATATATAGCAAGGTTTTTAATGAGGCTGAGTAGCTCAGTGGTAGAGCAGGAGGATCATAATCTCTTGGTCGGGGGTTCAAATCCCTCCTCAGCCACTCAAGCTAAGCTATGGTTTGGCGGTAGCAGCGCATTTGACAAAATAACGTGATTCATTGTCAATTAACTGAAGTTTTTTTTCAGTTGTTCATATAGTATATGGAATAATGTATGTGAAGTGATAAAGATACAACATTTGTTGTATCTATTCAGGGGAATGGCTAATGGTATCCGTTCAAGAAAGTGGTAAGGTAGATGAGAAAAGACAACTAAATGAATTTCATCCGAGTAGCTGACACTGGCATCTATATAAAGACAATCTCATGCACTCATTTAAAGTGAAGTTTTCTGGATCCCAGTGTCTAGGCACTGGGATGACAAGAAAAGAGTTGACTTGAATGACACCGAATAGGCACTGGGACAGAGGCTACTTGAATAATATTTCACCATGTCATTCCAGCACTTGATGCTGGAATCCAGAAGTTTTTTGAGCACAAAAGTCATGCTAAATTTTTGTTGTTAAGAAAGGCTGGATAGCTACTTGCATGACACCATTTGTTACTGTGTTTTTGTCTATCTTATTTTGCTACCCTACTGAACGAATACACAAAATCTAACTTTTTTCTATACAACCAGCCAGGTCAAGAAAGGTAAATCTATCTCTTGTTGCAAATGTAAGATTGACTACCTTGCAATATTGCTCTTTGTTCCAATTAAGATGCTCCGGTAAGTACGGAATTGATAGATCTTCAAATACTTTCTGCAGGTGTTTTGCAGATAGTAAATTTTGCTTAATTAAACTAGAAATATTACTCCATTCTTTGCAAATAATCTCTTGAATTTTTTGCTGCATCATTTGCTTCTGCTTTAGAATTTTTATAAATTCGGTATTACTAAAGCACTGAGTTATATGTTTTACATCTAAAGTGATCGGTCTGGTAATCGGGTTTTGTATTGACAATATCTCCTCTTGCAAGTTAGCCATGGTAATCGTTGTCACAGCAATTTTTTCCCCATGTAACGAGGAGGAATAATCCTGTGTTACCATCTCAATTGCATGAGCTATCATATGTTCTCCTTGACTTGCAGAGTAACTGCCTTTTGACATCACCATTCCGAGTCCTGAAATCAATAAGGCTTCCATAAGTAATAAAACTACTCTTTTATCTTTTTTAGCAAGTGCCAGGTGTTCTCTAAGCAAAATTTCCTCCAGATTGCGAACAAGTTTAAAGGGGAGTTCATTATATTCTGTGCCAAGTAATAGATGAGATAATAGCCAATCGGCTTGTACTGTTGAACGGCAGATGAAATCTGCAAATCCACTTAATGTGAGACGTGGTGGTGCATTGGCAATTATATCGGTATCAATGTATATTGCCTTTGGAAGATGTGCTCCGAACGATTTTTTATATCCATCAACTAATATTGAAGCGTTTGCAGAGCTATATCCATTCATGGAAGCGGCTGTTGGGAACGATATATAATCTTTTTTCTCGAGGTAGCTTGCATATTTGCAGATATCATTAACAGTGCCACTACCAAATGCAACCATTAAGTCACTATCTTTTGCTTTATTTCTAACTAGGTTTACAGCTTGGAGGGAAGCAGCGCTGTTCAGTCTATTTGGTGTCATCCAAGTAGCGTGACACTGCGATCCATCATAGATTCCAGTGTCACGCTCTGGAATGATAGGTGTGGCTGGAATAATTAAATGAGAAACTTTATTAAGTATGTTTTTGTTTAAAAGTTTTGCTGTATTTTCATCTGCAATCAGAAAAATGTCATTTCCGTATTGTCTACATATTTCATAGATATTATCAGCAAGTACTGTTACTTCCCTAATAAGCACTTGTTCTGTGTGCTGTAATATTTGTTTTAAATATCGCATAGAATGTTTACAATACGGTAATGTTAGTATTTCAAGATTGATATGAAGATTGACCCTGTAGAACTAACTAAGAAATTAATTTCTTTTAAAAGTATAACACCAAAAGACGATGGAGCAATAGAGCATATAGCAGCCATTCTCAAGAAAAGTGGTTTTGAATGCGAGATTTTGGAGTTTGGTGATAAAGTTAAAAATCTTTATGCGAAATATATAAATGGAGTACCAAACTTGTGTTTTGCTGGACATGTTGATGTTGTACCACCAGGTGAGTTAAAAGATTGGATATCTGATCCATTTAAGCCAGAAGTTAGAGATGGAATGCTATATGGAAGAGGAGCAGCTGATATGAAAGGCGGAGTAGCTGCATTTATTTCTGCAATGGTAGATTTCGTTGCAGAGAAGTTTCGATTTAGTGGTTCAATCAGTGCACTGATTACCAGCGCTGAAGAAAGCACGGAAGAACATGGAACAAAGGCCGTTTTGGAATGGATGAAAAGCAAGCAAAAAAAGATAGATTTTTGTATAGTTGGAGAACCAACGAGTAGTGAGAAATTAGGTGATACCATAAAAATAGGTAGAAGAGGTTCTGCAACATTTAAATTGATTTGCCATGGTAAACAAGGGCACGTTGCCTACCCAGACCTAGCGGATAACCCAATATATAAAATGATATCGATATTAAGTAAGATAAAAGATACCACTTTTGATACTGGTAATAAATATTTTCAGCCTTCACATTGCGAAATTACTACTATCGACGTTGGAAATAATACTAATAATCTAATACCTAGTTCAATAGCAGCAGGTTTCAATATTCGATATAACAATACACAAACACCGGACGTTTTATATAAGATGATTGATGCAATATGCGCCAATGTGACTAACGATTATAAACTTTCTATGCAGAGCAGCAGGGACGTTTTTCTCTCTACTCCTGATAGAAATACTGATATTATGCTTGATGCGATAAATAAAATTACTGGTATTGATGCTGTGCTGAGTACAAATGGTGGCACATCTGATGCTGCGTTTATTAAGGATATTTGTCCAGTAATTGAATTTGGTACGATCAACAAAACCGCACATCAGGTAAATGAATGCGTATCAGTAGACGATATACATAAATTAACAGCTATATATAAGGAGTTTATAAAAAATTATTTTTACCCCACTAATAAAATATTAAACCAGATCAATGTAATTGGTAATACGCCTGATGGTCCATTATTAGCTTGAGGTGCAGTTGGATAGAGAAGAAAACTTACTAGACACATTTTACCAACCCCTTATTATAATATTAAGGGTATTTTTGACTCAAAACTTGTCTTTGATCTGTGCAAGCTCAATAACAAAAACTCAGTAAAAAGCTTATTAGCGAAAATTATATGGTATCTGTTCAGCAGAGTGGCAAAATAAGATAGACAAAAAAAGTATAAGAGCCTGTACGTGATCTCAAAAAAGGGATAGAATGAGAGGATAAAGTATATAAAGTAGGATATGCGAAGTTTATATCCAAGTGATATAAGTCGAGAAAAGTTTGAGATTATTGTAGCAGATCTGGAGTCTTGCAGGAAGAGGACAAAGCCAAGAACACTTGATTTATATCATGTATTTTGTGGAGTGTTATACGTCTTAAAAAGTGGCTGCCAGTGGAGAATGTTACCAAAAGAGTTTCCAAAATGGCGGAATTGTTACGACTATTTTAAGAAGTGGAGTGAAAAAGCAGATGCAAATAAAGAAAGTGTTCTGGAGCTGGTATTAAAAAAAAATAGTTGGCGTGGTCCGACAAAACAATGGTCGGAAAGAAAAAACCAGCTTCTGCATAATTGATGCACAAAGCGTAAAAAATGCAGATACTGCTGAAGAAAAAGGCTATGATGCAGGCAAAAAGGTTTCAGGAATAAAACGCCATATTGCGGTAGATACACAAGGTTTACCCCACGCAATTTATATAACAACGGCAGAAATAACTGATCGTAGTAGCGCTGTGAGAATGGTTAAAAATGCTAAAGAAAACCTATCTGAAGTTAAAAATATACTAGTTGATGCTGGCTACACAGGAGAAAATTTTGCAACACAAATAAAAGCAACTATTGGCGCTACCGTTGAAGTAATAAAGCGAAACGAATTACACACCTTTGTCGTATTGCCGAAAAGATGGGTTGTTGAGAGATCTTTTGCTTGGTTGCAAAAATGTAGGCGATTGTGGAAAAATTGCGAGCGGAAACTCAACACTAGCCTGCAAATGGTCGTTCTTGCTTTCGCTGCTTTGCTTCTGAAAAGATTATGAACAGGCTCTAAGAGAGAAATCGGTGTCATGCAAGTAGCTGACATAGGTTCCTTTATAATGCCAGTGCTCAGACACTGATTTTTGATCGAAAATGTTGTCTTGTTTGTGATGAATTTTCCAGTGTCGCGCATTGATCATTTTTTTCTATAGTTGTCTTTTCTCGTCTACCTTATTTTGCTAACCGGCTCTACCTACCCAGATGCTTCTGAGAATTTCTTAAACATTTATAGCTCATACAAAACCCGGTCTGACTGTCATAAAGGCTTGCATGACCGCTTCAGCAAGATAACGTTCGCACTACTTCAAATTCTAATTTTCAACTTAAAGAGGTACATAATGTCAAATAACTTCAATTTCAAAGAATTTTTTCACCATCATGAAGCAAATAGCACTTTAGATGATATACAAAGGTACTTCATACTGTGGCAATCAGTGATATCACAGGCAACGATTGATGCAGCAAGTAACTGTAAAAAAACAGAAAGCTTGGTAGAGAAACGTAAAGCAACTTCCTGGCTGTCAGACTTTAGTCAAGATTTTGTTGAAACATGTATACTGGCTGACTGCGATCCGTTATACGTAAAAAATAAAATACAGCCAATTTTAAAAAAGATAAAGCCCTTTTAATGAGGTTTACCCCTCTCACCAAGAAAAATATCATTTAATCTTTTTTCTATAGCTTCATCTATATCTTGGATTAATAGCTGCTTTATCATATTCACTTTCCGTTCTGCCTCTTGAAGATTATTGTTACCGTAACTGTTCTTATTACTATAACCATAACTACTGCCATTTGGTTTATTACTCATTTTTCTTCTTGTGCTGAGTATCTGAACTATCTTCTGCTTGAAAAAAGACTTCCAGCCTGTGCTAGGAAATAATTTATAGAGAAAATGTGGAGTAAGAAACGCTACTAATATTCTAATAGAAACTCCATAACCCAAATCATCTCTATTTTCATAATACCATTTTAAATATTGATATAAATGGTAAAATGCATTTTTGAAAGAGCTAAATTCTACAGCATACCAAAAGCCACTGGTGAGAAACATGAGCATAATGCTCGATGTATAAAGATACAGAGTGAAAAGAAATAGCTTAACAACTATATCTTTCAAACTGCCCAGTATGTAATTAAATAACCTTAATTTATAAAAAAGTGATATCATTTTACGCAAACTTCAATATGGCTGGGGTGGAAGGATTCGAACCTTCGCGTGGCGGTATCAAAAACCGCTGCCTTACCACTTGGCTACACCCCAATATTGTTTATATCAATAACATTATTAACCCAATTAGTAAAAGATTTATTCGCTTTTCCTATGGGTATTATCACAACGGCTGGTTGATCATAAGAATGCATTGCCTCGATTTTTTCTACAATCTTATCAGTTTGATCATTCCTGCTCTTCATAATTGCCACTACTTCACAATTACTATTAACTTTACCTTCCCATAGATACAGAGAATTTACCTCAGGAAATATATTTACACACACAATTAACTTCTCATTTAACAATTCTTCAGAAATAGCCTTAGCCTCTTTCAAGCTTGAAAAAGTTGTATAGACTAAAACTAAATTACTCATCAAACGCTAAATAAATGCACTTCACTATACTTCACTTAGATTTATTCATCAAGAGAAAATAGAAGAGACTTCTTCAGTGCTTGACACACAGAAATTGAAGATGTCATTTAGTAGCTCTCCTCTTGTCATCCCAGTACTTAGACACTGGGATCCATTTTTTCATCTAGATGCCAGCATCAAGTGCTGGAATGACATAGTGGAATGTTATCCAAGTAGCTGACACTGGAATCCAGCTTTCATTAGAAATGTTGATTACTTTTATGCTAATAATTTTACTATTCTGCCGAACGGACACAATTGCATATAGTATAGTCTTTAGTTTTAGTGAGAATAGTTTTATTCCACTGATCAAGGAGTGCTAAATTGAAATACGTATCACCTTTATAAGTTTTATGCATTTCAGTCATAATAAATTCTGAGATTAGGTTATGCTCTAAAAAAAGGTGTGCTATTTGTGCCCCACCAATCACAAAGACTTGAGAACTACTTTGAATTGACAGAAATTCTTGCATGGAAGAGACAACAGTACATTTTGGGCCTCTATTAAAACACTTGTTACGGGAGAAAACAATAGGTGTACGATTCTTTAGTATGCTCTGAGGCACGGTTTCAAATGTCTTTCTTCCCATCACAATAACTTGCTTGTCGGTTACTTGACAAAAATGTTTAAACTCACTTGGATAACGCCAGGGCAAATCATTATTTATTCCAATTACCCCATTAGGGTCAACAGCCATAATTCCAATAATCTTCATCCCTTTAAGACAGCTTGGGCTACAAAAAATCTCATGTGGTCGCGTACATTATGCACTCTAAGGAAATCAACCTTATTTTGCAGTATAGCAGATGTAGCAATTGTTTCTAAATCTCTATTAGAGGGAGATTCTATGGAAAAAGAGGAAATAAATGACTTTCTGGAATGGCCAACTAAAACCTTGCAGCCAAAATTTTGTAAAGTTTCTATACTGCGTAAAATCTGAATATTCTGATACATAGATTTGCCAAAACCAATACCAGGATCAATAATTATTGAACTTTCATCAAAACCAAGGGCAAGTAACCTATTAATGCTCTCCTCTGCCCAATTATTTATGATATCAATTGGGTCAATATCATGTGGAATAATATTGTCCTTATGTGGTGGTATCGAAAGTGAATGCATAATAACGACACTACACCCACTACTAGCAATCGCTTTTAGAGTATGATCATTCAGATCTCCCTTCTGATCATTTACCCAGGCAATGTTGTAGTGCTTCAAAACGTTTAAAATAACGTCTGGCCAAAAACTATCAATGCTGACTTCAATATCACCATTTTTCATATAGTCGCTAAGATTATCAAGTACTGGTTTTAGACGTTCATACTCTTCCTCTGGCGTCTTTATTGAAGCTCCAGGCCTTGTTGATTGAGCTCCAAGATCAACTATGCTTGCACCATCTGATACCAGCTGCAATGCCTGCTTGGTTGCTCGATTCGCATCATAATAAAGACCACCATCTGAAAATGAATCAGGGGTAATATTGACGATACCCATAAGCTTTGGTGAAAGCGTAAAACTCTTTGAAAAACAGTCTTGAACATTGAAAGCAAAGGTTTTGTTAACCATTGCCATCAAGTGGAGCAAAAATGGTCTATTTACTAATTCTGGGTGAGGAATTTTAAGGTCAGGCGTATCAAGCGTTAAGTCATCCAATAACAAAATATCTAAATCAATAACACGAGGTGCCCATTTTTCATGAGTCTGTGGACGACCAATGTCACATTCGATTTGTTTTAAGCCTTTTAGTAGCTCCTCAGGAGAAGAAGAACAACTTCCATAGACAATCATGTTGAGAAATGGCTTGTTCCAATCAGGTGGAGCACCATTTGGTAAAATAGCCTTAGTTTCTAGAATGATCGAAGACTTTAAGTCTTTTAAATAGCGCTTCTTTAGTAACTCAGTAGCTCTTTGTAAATGGGAAAGGCGATTACCTATATTTGATCCAATAGAAATATAGATCATTCTTGCAATTCATTACAGTAAGTAAAAAAAACGCCCCCATGCACACCAGGAACTGGTGGTGCGATTTTGTGAGTAGTCACCCTGACAGAATGCTCTTTTTGCATAAAAAGGTCGTTAATCATCCTGTATATATCATGAGTTAAATGCTCGATTAAATTAAATTGCTTGCCCTGAACAAGAGATTGAATATTTTGCACTACTTCCAAATAGCAGATAGTATCTTTAAGTTGATCAGTTGTAAGCCCTGAAGGAGGAGATTTAAAAGTGAAATCAACATCAATACTCACCAATTGGGGAGAAAACTTCTCTTCTGCACTACATCCCAAATGAACCCAAAGCCGTAAATCAGATATAAGAAGATTACATGCTACCACTGAATTTAGTATCTACTTATAATTAATGACAAACATCAACATTCATCATGCCATCAAGAAAACCCCATAAGAGTTTTGCTCCTTTTTTAGCGCCTTGCATGACTTTCTCTTGCTCTTCTTCGCTTAAATCTGCAATAAGGTTTGCACATTCTTCAGAATGCCACTCATCAGCTTCCATATGAACGGTAAAAAATTTGAGAGGACGTTCGTCGTTTATTGAATAGTGTTTTTTCAGACCCTCAATTTTAGATTTAGAAACCTCTGGAGTTTGACGTTCATAAGCGTACAGAGCTCCAAGACCTGCTGCAAAATCTGATTTTACAATGTCAAAATAACCATCAACTAATTCTCGTGTCTCCTTAATTTGTGCATTTTCACAAAGCTCTGAACGTGCTACTCCCAGTCCTTCAGCAAAACGCTGCCATAATTCTGGGTGATTCTCGTCACCTTGTTCTTCCTCTATTAAATTACCAAGTAAAACTTGCCGCATTTTCAAATTCGGACACAAGGAATGTATACCGCTGATATAACGAGGAAAAGCAGCAACATGGTGATAATATTCCTTAGCATAGGTTTGCAGAGCCTGCAGGCTTAAGCTACCTTCATTCCATGACTCGTAAAATGGGTGTTTTAATAAGTGAAAACTATCTAATTGATTATTAAGTGATTGAACAAATGTCATAAATAAACACTAAATTGTTTTAGGCTACGTTTAGGTTTATCAAATGTCAAGAGGCATTTCTCACTACTACTTTAATTCCAATACATATAAAGATAGATGCGTTATTGGTTAATTTTTTAGTAAAAATTGATTTTTTTAAAAGTTCCATGTATTATTAGATCAGTGTAGTGAAAAACGCAAAATGAAGGTAACAGAAGAAAACACAATAAAAACTAGGGAAGAGTTCGTAGAAGTTCAAAATGGAATGCGAATTCAAAAGATAGTGATGTCAAACTCGAAGAGCAGTGCAGATAGCAGAAAGAAAAAGCATATAGTTTACTTTCCAGGGCTTACATATACTTTTGAAAAAGAGCCAGATGAAGACAAAAGTGAATGGAATTGGGCAGCTGAAGCAGGTATGGATGTTCACCTTATTAATTTTCCTGGTTCTGGAAAAAGCAAAGGCCATTCTTTAAACGGTCGAAATCGAGTAAATGCAGGAATTGAAGTCATTTCAGATCTTCTAAAGCAAGGCATTCACCCAGACAATATAGTACTGTATGGAAGCTGTGCTGGAGGACCAATAGCTGCGGAGGTTTATAAAAAGTTTAAAAAAGATGACAATATTCATTTAAGATGCATTATCAATAAATCCTTTAGCTCATTCAAAAAACTTGTAGTGAAATTACTACACATATCAAAACCTAAATGGCTATTTCCTCCTATAATAAAATTCATACTCAAATGCTTTGGTTGGCACTTTAAGCCACATACAATAGTAAACGATATTACTCCATACACAATTTGTTTTAATCTAGAGAACGATGGCTTTATTAGTAAGCAGGCAAATATAGGTACTAAAATTTCTGATATAGAAAAAAGTCATAGGAAAAAAAACTACCAAAAAAAAGAAACTTTTGAAGGTTTTGAGCAATACAAAGAGTTTTTCATGAAACATGCCAACTTAGCTAAAATAAAAAACCTTGAACCTGAAGTTGGAATAATGAGAAAATGCTGGAATAAGTTTCTATCGTTACTACCTATTAAGGCAGATGATATTCACTTTTCTCCGATTACAGAATTGTGCTCATCAAGTGAACACAAATACACTCTTCCTGAGCTAACTTCACTCTTTTTAGAATTCACAGATGATTACTTCAAAAAGAAGGGCTCGCTCAATCAGAAGATAAAAACAGAAGTGATATTTGAAAAGAATAGTGAAAAAGAAATAGAGGAAAAGAAACAGTATTTTACCAATTTAAAGAATTATTCAATAAGTCAGAGTATATCTAAAAAGCTAACATCTCTGCAAATATTGAAATAAGTGTTTCTTTTGTGATTAAAAAAACATTGCATCTAGAGTATCTGCCATAAGTGATAATTTTGTGCTTTCATCATAGAGATTGTTTTCACTAGCTAATAATTTCTCACTAATTTGTGGATAAAGTTTAGAAACGTACTTCTCATAGCATTTATCTAGGCATTTTTGGTCTGTCCGTTTTGCTTTGTAGGAATGGCATTTCTGCTTACATTGATTATATCTAAATTCAATCCCTTTCTCTTTGTTTGATGCTTGTTGTTCCATAATATTCTTCAATTTAAATGCTATTAATATTAGCATACAAATATGAACATTATGCTAATATCATTACTTTTTAGGTATACATGGCAAATTTATGCCTGGAAACAGTTTTTGGTTATTTCCTAGATTTTCTTTATAAAAACCAAAGGCGCCAGTTGGTTTTTATTAGCTAAGGTAAAGGTCAAATATCTGGAATTCTGAACATAAAATCCTCCTGTATAAAAAGATTAGAAAAAAATGCAGCGCATATATGACAGACGTGTATATACGCTGAAAAAGATACGCTACGTTTTTTATTGAAAAGTTAATTGAAAGTCTGCAGACAAAGATAAATTTTTGAGCTCTTAAAATATCTCTAACTTTAATTATAATTAGATTGAAAATACGCGGAAGTAATTTTTTTTGACAATAGATTTCTTTCATAACCAGGCGTCATCCCAGCTGGGATCCAATAAGAAAACCGCGCTGGAACTTTTGAATTCCAGTTATGCAAGGAATCTAATATCATGGAGTTTTCAAACACTAACAACCACGTACTATAACAAGGCAAAAATTTTACGTAAGAGGGTAGGCCTTGCAATTGTATCAATAGTGGTGGGATTGGTAGGACTCGAACCTACGACCAATTCGTTATGAGCGAACTGCTCTAACCGACTGAGCTACAATCCCTTTTATCAATACCTATAATACACGCAAAAGGAAATTTGTCTACTCGCTTATTTCACTATCAACCCAACTGTGTAAATCATTTATTGCGCCAATTTTGCGTGCAATTTCCTTACCATCTTGAAATATGATTAAAGTAGGTATAGATTGAACTCCATACTTACTTGGCACCTCAGTTTCTCCATCTATGTCGAACTTGCAGATCTTGATCTTGCCTTTTCTATCCTCAGCCAATTGCTCGATACGTGGCATCAGACTTTTGCATGGTCCACACCATTCTGCCCAAAAATCTACCAGCACAAATCCTTTGTGGTTAGCAACTTCAGATTCGAAATTTTGATCATTTACCGCTTTAATATCATCACTCATAAAATACCTAAATTTTTATAAATATAGCGTATCAATTAACAGCTGATCAACTAAATTTTTTTGGATTCAAGTGAAGTGATTATATCTGATGATTAAAGATATCTACATTCCCCCAACCCATTGAATCTAGCTCAATACGAGTAAGAAGAAACTCAAAGCACTTTTCGGCTAATTCTTTTCTATTTTCACGTTCTAGCATTAAATCTAGCTTTTCCTTTATTCTATGAAGATATAAAACATCAGATGCAGCATAACTTTTTTGCTTGTCTGTTAAATTTTCATTTCCCCAATCAGAAGATTGTTGTTGCTTATTTAATTTTATATCAAGTAGTTCTAAGCACAACTCTTTTAAGCTATGACTATCTGTATAAGTGCGAACTAAACGTGAGGCTATTTTCGTGCAATAGCAAGGCAGTGCCCAAGTTTTTAAATAATAATGTATTATGCTTACATCAAACCGCGCAAAGTGAAATATTTTGGTTATATTTTTATCCTCTAATATTTTTCTCAAATTTGGAGCTGTATAATCGTTTTTGAATTGAACTAAGTGAGCGTTGCCATCATTGAAAGAGAGCTGAACAAGGCATAATCTATCTCTGCTATGAAGTAGACCCATTGCCTCTGTATCAACAGCTATAGATTTTATATCATTCGGTATTGCACTGGCTGGCAGGTCGTCTTTATATATAAATATTCTCATAAATTTAATATGTTTTATAACACATACAATAATCAAAAATGAGTTTTAAGTATACGAAAAGATCATAGAAAACGTGCTCTCATGATTTTCATGTATGTAGGGTTTACAAATTATGATATGCACCTATAATAAGAATAAGTAAATTTTCATTGCGGGAGTGGCTCAGTTGGTAGAGCGCAACCTTGCCAAGGTTGAGGTCGAGGGTTCGAACCCCTTCTCCCGCTCTTCTTTTAACATAAAAAAATTGCTTCACTTATTCAACTAGTTCAGCCATGCTTAAAGTAGCTAAAAGCTTTTTAGAAAATTATTATTTAAGAGGGTTATATGGACAATGATACTAAAAGAATGTTATTTAGATTAGGTATAGCTACAACAATAGGAGCACTTACAGGTTTAGGACTCAGTTTTACAGCTCTATCACCTTTAGTAATGGGTGGAATTGTTGCTGCGATTCCGGCAGCCTTACTTGCATGTCGGATAATCTCTAATAGAGGACTCTCCAAAGAAGTCTTTTTTCAGACTGCTTGTTTTTGTGCTGTAGGTACTGCAATTGGAGTTGGTCTTGCTGCAGCTGCAATGGCTATTTTCCCTGGTGCAATGCTTGGAATGGGATCGGCAGCTTTAGCAGGTGGGTTGATAGCACCCATATCAGTAATCGCAGGGTTAATTGCAATAGCTTATATTATTGAACCAATAGCTAAAAAAGTGAATGAGTATATTATATCACCTGTAGTTGAATGTTTTTCTTCAAAAGGGGAAGAGAAAGAGCAAGTTATATAATAATCAATTGACGTTAGCATTCGGTTTTCTTTATAATTTTCTTTGTGAAAGAAGAAAAGTGCTTATTTGTAACGATAGCTGGTTTGCCAAATGCTGGAAAGTCAACGCTAATTAACAGTATCGTAGGCAAGAAAATTGCAATTGTCACCCCTAAAGTGCAGACAACAAGGACGCAGGTAAGGGGTGTTGCTATATGCAACAATGCGCAAATTGTTTTTACTGACTCTCCAGGAGTGTTTTCAGCAGAAACAAATCTTGAAAAAGCTTTAGTCAAATCTGCATGGGGAGCAGTTAAGGATAGTGACATTACTTTGTTGCTTGTTGATGTAAACAATTACCTAAAAAATATAGAAAGAATAAAAACGATATTTGCACGACTGGAGCGCACAAAAGGCAGATGCATTTTGGTTATCAATAAAACTGATTTAGTAAAGAAATCAGAGCTCAAGATGGCACATGAGCACCTAAATTTGCTTTATAAGTTTGAAAAAATTTTTACGATATCGGCACTGAAGAATGATGGACTTTCTAATTTGATGAATTACTTATCTGAAATTGCACCGATAAGCCCTTGGTTCTATGAAGAAGATCAAGTAACCGATTCCTCAGCTGATTTTTTATCAGCAGAAATTACAAGAGAGAAGTTATTCTTGAACCTACGTGAAGAATTGCCATACTCTACAGCTGTTATAACTGAACAATTTGAGGAAAAAAAAGATAAGAGTTTAGTCATAAAACAGATCATATTTGTATTGAAAGATAATCATAAGAAAATAGTGCTAGGAAAAGACGGCAGTAGCATAAAAAAAATTAATATCGAGGCGCGTACAGAATTGGAAAAGTTATTTGAGTGCAAAGTTCATCTCTTTTTGTTCGTAAAAGTGCGACCTTGGACTGATCGCCCTGAGGAATATATAAGTAATGCTTAATTCTTTGTTGGTATTTGATATTGAAACTATACCAGATGTAAATTCCTGTAAGAATTTACTAAATATTAGTGATGATAGCAGTGTAGAAGAAAAGAGGGACGCATTAACAAAATATCATCTTGAAATAACAAACGGGCAAAACTCTTTTCTGCGTCAGCCCTTCCACCTTGTTGTAGTCATTAGTTTTTTACTTTGTAATATAACACGCCAGAGCGGTTATGAAATGTTCACACTACAAGAAATAAGATCTGGAGGCACAGTAAACTCCAATGAAAAAGAGCTAGTAAAGGGATTTTTTAACTACATATCAGAGAAAAAGCCAAGACTAGTTTCGTTCAATGGACGCACTTTTGATATACCGGTACTGAAGTACCGTGCTATGGTTCATGGCATTCAAGCAGAATATTTTCACAAAGCTGGCGATAAGTGGAATAGTTACAATCAGAGGTACAGTAGTGATTGGCATTGTGATTTGCTTGAATCTCTCTCTGATTTTGGAGCTTCTGCAAGAATGAAGATGAACGAAGTTTGCGCAGCATTTAATCTTCCTGGTAAGATTGGAGTCGATGGGTCACAAGTTATGGGCTTATACGATAGTGGCAAAATACAAGAGATTCGCGATTATTGTGAAACAGATGTGATTAACACTTATTTAATTTACTTGAGATTCATGCATCATCAAGGAAGAATTACTACAGAAAGCTATAATAAGAGCATAGAAGAACTGCTTTTGGAATGCGAAAAAAAAGAACACCTAAAGAAATTTAAAGAAGAATGGAAAATAACTTCTGGTGAAAATTTTTATATTGAATTTAAATGAACAGATGCTATAGAGCAATCTAATGATTGCTCCATATAGTAGTTATAAACTCCTTGTAGTAGAAAAGACATTTTGATATGCCATCTGCTTAACTTCTGCTTGTTCAAACTTAGAAAAATTTTCTAAGTTTTTATCTTGGTATTCCTTTTTTACTTTCTCGAAAAAATTTTGCTTACCAAGAATATAATCACCTAAATTAGCAGCATAATATTGAGCATTACCTAAAACTGCACAGTTAATTCGACTTAATATTCTCGAAGGGTAGTAAAAGAGAGAAACATTATTGTTTGACCGGAAGTCATTTTCATCCATTATTTTAATGGCTTCATGATAACCATCTACTTGATGAACAAAATATCCTTCAGGTGCTGATATTCTCAATTGTGCACCTACATGAGCATAACCACAAATACCAGGTGATACCGCTGGTACTGGGTCTTGTCTATGTTGAGTTACTCTAATGGTTTTTTCTTGAAGAACATCATTATAAAATTCACTAGCAGTAAGATCAAAAACTCGTGGATCACCAAAAGTTGCAACATGAACATCTTCAGCTCCTTCTGTTTTATTGAGGGATAAAGCAGCTATCTTAGCAATAGCTCCTCCCATACTGTGACCTGTGAGATTAATTTTAAGATCTTTGACTTCTGATCCCTGTTTTTCAGCATGAGATTTCAAAATGCCATAAAGATTAGGCCATGAATCCACAAATGAATTATAAAATCCTCTATGCATTCTTCCACCGTTAGGTAAAAGTTCTGAAGTAGTAAAAACTACATTTATATCAGTGATTCCATCGTTTACACCATGGCTCAAACGAGTACCATGGTAAGCTATTGTTATTTCTTTACCTTTTATAAAAACATGACCAGCATCTTTTTCAAAGCTATTACCAAATGGAGTAATTTCATAACCTTCGCTGATAAGTTCAGCTCTAGTTTTATACATTTTTTCAGTAGATGGAACAATTTCAAAATCTTCTACAATTTCAAATTCAGTTTTGTATACTCTTTGAGCTAGGTTGTTACATCTTTTTTTACTTAATTTACCATCATCATCGCCATAGCTTATCTTGCAGAAATTACCCATTTCTAATAATTTCTCTCTATCAAATCCTGCAATTTTTATAATACTTTCATCTGTTTTATAGTCAGAAGGTAAAGAACATGGCTCATTTGGATCAGCACGATTTATAAATTCATAATCTTCAATGATCTCAAATTCATCGTCATATTCTTTCATCTCGTATTTGCCATCATCTACTGAAATAGAGTCTGGCTGTTCAGTATTATCTGGCTCTGAGCCTGTAGCAGCACCTGTAGTGCTAAACCAATTTCGTAAAAAACTAAAATCCATAAATACCTTGATTATTAAAAATAAAACAATAATTCACTAATTATAATATAAACTAATATTATTGTCAATAGTTATATTAATATTTTAACCTTTGTGTACTTTCACTTGAGTAAATTTTACTTCCATAGAAATAGAATAAGTATAGAGTTATAATACACTAACAAGCAAACCTCTGTGCTAAATTTTGGTTAATATACAAGTTGAGCGTATTAAGAAAGTTGCTTTTAAAGTATTGCATTTTACTTTTATTTTCGCTATAAGGTTGCTTTAAGTTGAATTTTCAACATTTTTATACTATTTATGTTATGATTTTGAAATTTTTTGGGGGCACTTCATGAAAAAATCTATTTATACTAGAACTGCTCTAGTTTCTCTATTAACTTTATGTTCTTTCAGTGGCTTTGCTGGTGACTTTTCTGACGAGAGTATAAAGGAAGTAAAAAAGCAAGAGAGTAACGAGTCAATCAAAGCTTCTGGAAAGATGGAAGTGATGAAGACGTCAAATAAAAAACTAAAAGAAAAAATGGACAGGATATGTAATGCTGATCCAAGAAAAAAAGCTGAAGAGCTTAAGAAAAAAGAAGAATTAAGATTAGCAGCTGAGCAGAAGAAAAAAGAGGAGTTGAAATTAGCAGCTGAGCAAAAGAAGAAGAAAGAAGAACTAAAATTAGCAGCTGAACAAAAGAAAAAAGAAGAAATTAGGCTAGCAAATGAGAAAAAAGCAAAACTTATAGAAGCTTCAAAAGCGAAAGCCCTGAAAGTTAAAAATTCTAATGTAGAAAAGTCAAAAATTAAGGGTTCTAAAACTAAGAATGCTAAAATTGAAGCTAAAGATATAAAAAAGGATGTAAAAGTTGTTAACAGCAATACAGAGGAAAAAGGTAAGGCAAGTCCTGTTGTTTCAGTTGGTGGGGTTGATATTATCAATACTAATCAAGGGGATGGTTTAAGAATAACTTTCGGTGGTGTTATTGATTCTCAAGGTTATGGTAACTATGGGCTAAGTGGCTATGAGCATTATAATATTATGCCGGGAAAATATACAGATTATTTTAATAATACTGAAGATAGTATAAAAGGAGCAAATCTAATATTTCCTAAAGGGATAGGAAATATTGGTGATTACAGCGAAAACATGGGCATGATTTCAGATGCAATATTGCACTTAAGAGCTGAAAACAAAAACGAAGACTTAGGACTTGTTTATGGCGCCAATGTGCAATTTCATGTTCCAGTTACTGAAGGTAAAGGAGCATCACAAGGTGTGAATGCTGCAAGAGGTAGAAGTGCACATGTGTTTTTGAACTCAAAATATGGTGATCTGAAACTTGGCTATCAATTTGGTCCTGAGTCTCTGATGAGACTTGATGCAACAAGAGTTGCAACCGTTGACGGAGCTGCAGATAGTGATTGGTTTAGAAAAGTGAATTTAGAAGGAAGTGCTGCAAACTTTCCATTTTACGTAACACCACGTCTTTATACTGAAAGCTTCTCGAGCGAGAGCGAAAAACTCTCCTTCCGTATGGCAGGAAAGTATAACAAAGAGGTTATGACCACATTGCCGTTTAGAGTTGCTTACTACTCACCAAGTTATATGGGCGCAAGATTTGGTCTTAGCTACTCACCTCGCTATGATAATAATTTATTCATTGTGAAAGAAGAGAATGATGTAAGACATGTTGGACCAGATTATGAGCATATAGTAAGTGCTGGTACATCGTATGAATATGATTTTAGTCAGCATAATATAAAAGTTAAAACTTCTGTAGTTGGTGAGTATGGTAAGGCAAAAAAACCAAATAAAGATAAGCATCTTTATAAGGAATTTGTGGAGTACAATGACCTGATGGGTGTTAACTTAGGTGCAAGCGCTGATTATAAGATTGATGAAGATCAAGCCGTAAAATTTGCTGCCTCTTTTGCATATTTGGGCAAGTCTGGTCAACCAAAGGATATTAAAATCAAAGATGGTGGTAATGGCTATAAACAAATTCCTGAAAAGGATGTTCAAGGCAAAGATAATGAAGAGTATAAAAGAATTGCAGGCTTAGCTCAATTCGATAACAATACCATGTATTGGACTACAGGGGCTGGTTATCAATATGAAAATGTCTACACAAGCTTGACATACTTTGGCAGTAGAATGAATGATGGAGATATGCTTCATGATGTTGCACTTGGTGTTCAATATGATCTATCTTCTTGCAATAAGAGCAAGTTTGTTCCTTATGCAGCTCTTCATTACTTTAGAACTGATGAAAAAGGCGCAGTGAAAGATAAAAATAAAGCTGATGTACCTTCTAACCAAGGAGTTCTTTTACTTACTGGTGTGAAGTTTTCTTTCTAATTAGTCTTAGTAATACACACCACAATTTAATGTGGTGTGTACTTCCAGATGAAAATTATTTATATTGAAAAAATTTCCAATATATGGTATAATAGCTTAGAGTAGAAGTAACAATATCATGGATATAACAGTAAATCTTGATGGAGAATTTGAGAAAATAGTACAATCTCATTCCATGTTACAAAATCGTTCCGTACCACAACAAATTGAGCATTGGGCTAAAATTGGTCAAGTTGTTGAAGATAACCCTGAGCTAAGCTATAACATCATTAAAGAAATCCTTTCAGGCACCGAAGATGCAAAATCAGGTGATGTTGAGGAGTATAAATCTACAAAATTTTGAAGGTTCTTCTTACCAACACTTTTAAGCGGTCAATGAAAAAGCTGCATAACAGTCAACTACCTAAACTTGAAGAAGCTATCAAGCAAATATAAAGATAATCCATGTATCGGAGAACTAAAGTCAGGTGACCTTGCAGGTGTTCGTGTATACAAATTCTCTATTTTTAATCAACTTACTTTGTTAGCTTATTTTTATAATGAACAAAATAATGAATTAACACTTCTTGCCCTTGCTCCACATGAGAATTTTTATAGAGATCTGAAGAAGCGAGTTTAGTCAACATAGCAGCCGTTTCTTTTCTACCATTATTTATAGGAGGCCCCTATGCAAACCAAATTAAAAAGTCATTTAGCTGGAGAATTACTTACCATCGCTACTTGCTGGAAATTAACACTTGTAGGTGGAGAAGTAATGGGATTTACTGACTATGATGAAGATTTAAATCTCAATAATATACTCTATAAATCTTCAAGCGGTTTTATAGCCAGCAGTATAATATTAAATAGCGATTTGAGAACTGATAATCTAGAAATTGAAGGAATATTAAATAGTGCTGATATTAAAGAAAAAGATGTTTTATCAGGAAGGTATGACTTTGCAAATATTGAAATATTTCTTGTGAACTATAAAGATTTGAGTCAGGGAATTATGAATTTGCATGCAGGAACTTTTGGTAAAGTAACATTAAATAGTGGGAGGTTTATCGCTGAAATTAGAGGTCTTGCGACAAAGCTTGAGAGAAGCATAACAGAGCTATATTCTCCTGTATGCAGGGCACAATTTTGCGATGATAGATGTAAAGCTGATGCTAAAAAGTTTAGTAGAATAAGCACAATTACTAAAGTGATAGATGAAAGAAGATTTGAAGACACTAATTTAATCGAAAGTGATGGATATTATAAGCACGGAGTGGTAAAATTCTTTAGTTCAGCAACATTTGAAGTTGTAGTTAAAGAATACAAAAATAAAGTAGTTACATTATTTGCTTCTCCTCCATATCAAATTTCTACCGGAGATAAATATTTGATACTTGCAGGTTGTGATAAAGCGTTTTTAACGTGCAAAAACAAGTTTAACAATACTGTGAATTTCCGTGGCGAACCATATATACCAGTTGTTTAGCAGCATAATTTTTAATATTATGAATAAGTATGGAAAGGTGGCTGAGCGGTCTAAAGCACACGCTTGGAAAGCGTGCACATATGAAAATATGTCGGGGGTTCGAATCCCCCCTTTTCCGCACATTATTTCTAGTATAACATAGGATTTTCCGTTTTGTTCTTGAACGTAATAACCATATAGCATTAGCACTTCAGCTCCGCAATTTTTCAGAGTCATCTACGTCAATAAAAGAATAGAGTTATCAAGTTGCAGAGCCTTCTTGATTTTTGATGAAGAAGAGTAGTAGAAATACAATCCAGTAGCCAGCATACCTTCCCTATTCCTAACAATATCTTGCAGTACTATACTTAGTATGTGTCATTTCTCCCTAACATCAGCAAAAGCCAATGATGGTATATATCCAACCTACCATAATATGTCAACATAATTCTTTATTGAAAATTTTAGGAAAAAATAAAACTTTTTTATTAAATAGACATGTAATCGTATTCATCCAAATATGATTCCTTTATTGTCTTTTTTGGATCAAATGGTTCAGAACTTAGATCATACGGAAAGGTTACAGTAAATTAATACTGGAAGGATATTAGTATGGAGCCTCAGATTCGTAAATGTCTTTTCTGTGTTTTATTGAAACACTTCATACTTTGCAGCATTTACATGATACGATAATCGCCAGTTCTCAGTCTTCTGTATCCTTTGAGTTTGTAACAAAACGATTCACCAAAATCAATTGGATTAACTGTAAGTCGCTCTTTTACTATCTCTTCAACTCTTAACTTTATTGTTTTTGGAAAAGCTCTTCTTACTAACATTTTCAGGAATTTAATCTTATAGCGCTTTAGTCTCACCTATAGTGGTAAGATTATCTACTTATTCTTGTATGGAAATTTACCAATTATTAAGATAATCAGTGTAGTAAAAACATATTCTAATAGTATGGAAAAATAAAATGGGTTTTGAAAAATATGTAAACGATGGTATTATAAATTTATATGATTTGCGTAACGACACAAGTAACAAAGAAATATGTAAGCTTATCGATTTTATAAAAGAAAGAAAAGATATCAAAGAATTCGCTTTTCAAGATGATGATACTGATCATAGTATACAATATAGGAAAGGTAGAAATATTAGTAATAATATGAAACCTATATGCATAGGTGTAGGAATTGGTTTAGTTGCTGGTCTAGTTGCAGGATGTTGTTTAGGGCAAGAAACTTTAGCTCTTATTGGCGTTTCTGGTGTAGTGTTGATTGCATTTGCTATAGTTGGTGCATTACTTGGAGCTGGAGCGGGCTATGTCGTAGGTAAATGCCTTGACAAAATTAAGGTTACAAATATGCAAGAAGCAATAAGTTGTTAAAGGTTCGTGTTATATTCTGAATTTCTTTCAATACTTAAAGATTTACAATCAGAGCAAACCACTTGGCCACGTGGAACTGATTTCAGCTCATCAGTTGAAACTTTACTTGAGCAGAATATGCATTTTATTTTATCACTTGGGGCGAGTGAGTGATCAACAGCAATTCTATCATCAAAAACAAAACACTCGCCTTCCCAATTACCACTTTTATTACCAGTTTTTTCAAGATAGGAAAGAATACCGCCTTTAAGATGGTAAACATCTTTAAATCCAACGCTTTTCATATATGCTGTAGATTTCTCACATCTGATTCCACCAGTACAGTACATAGCTACTTTCAGGTCTTTACTCTCAGAAAATGACTCTGCCCACTGAGGAAAATCGCGAAAACGTTGAGTGTGTGGATTGATTGCATTTTTAAACTTGCCTAATTTTACTTCGTATTCATTTCGTGTGTCTATTACTAAAACGTTAGGTTGAGAGATAAAATCATCCCAATATTCTGGATCAATGTACTGACCTCTAACGAAAATATCGAGATTACTTACACCAAGATTTACAATTTCTCTTTTTAATCTTACTTTCATCTTACTAAATGGTTGATATTCTGCCGAGCTCTCTTTCCACGTAAGACCTTTCAGCCTGTCATCAGAACGTAGAAAATCAAATATTTTATCAATTGCGCTCCTTTCTCCAGATATGGTTGCATTGATACCCTCTTCTGCAAGAAGTATAGTGCCTTTTAATTCAACATTGTCGCATGCAACTTTTATTTCGTCTTTCATGTCATAATAATTAGAGAGTTTTACAAAATGATAGAAAGTTGCAATGACAAAACTCATAATTAATTAGTTTATCGAT
Organism: Wolbachia endosymbiont (group B) of Hofmannophila pseudospretella; assembly: GCF_964028515.1. NCBI lineage: Bacteria > Pseudomonadati > Pseudomonadota > Alphaproteobacteria > Rickettsiales > Anaplasmataceae > Wolbachia > Wolbachia endosymbiont (group B) of Hofmannophila pseudospretella. The sequence continues at coordinate 700,753 of NZ_OZ034788.1, forward strand.
TTAAAACATAATATATAAAATTATGAAGATATTCAATAGGACGGCTGTTAATTACTGGATATCTTTAGTTTTTGCATATAACATTTTAATATCAAATATAGATTCAAGTTAATGTTTCTGAGAGTATTTAAAAATATATTCTTGTTTTTAGTAAGTGTATTATTTGTCTGCCCTATACTATCGTTAATATCGATTCTATTTACAGAATCAGCAAACTCTGGATGGGTAATTAGTAGACTTTTTCCTGAATATATACTCAATACGTTGATTTTGATGGTAGGAGTAGGGTTAATATCCTTTATATTTGGAGTAATTCCAGCTTGGCTTACTACATTTTTTTCGTTTCCCGGAAGTAGAATTTTTGAGATTGCCTTATTCTTTCCGATATCAATTCCTGGATATATAGTATCGTTTGTTTATGTAAACACGTTAGAGTTTTCAGGTCCAATTCAGAGCTTGTTAAGAGATACTTTTCAATTGAGCAAAGGTAACTATTGGTTTCCCGAGATCAAATCCCTAGGTGGTGGAATATTAGTAATGGGATTTAGTCTATATCCATACGTTTATATGTTGGTCCGCTCAAGTCTAAAGAGCGTTAGTAACTCAGTCACTATTGCATCAACACTTGGGTTCTCCTCATTACAGAGTCTGTTTTCTGTCATCATACCCTCCATACGTCCATCAATTATAGCTGGGTTATCCTTGGTACTAATGGAAGTAATTACAGATTTCGGCACACCACAGTTTCTTGCTATCGATACTTTCACGACAGGAATATACCGTACTTGGTTTTTATTGCATGACAAATATTCAACTACTGTTTTGGCAGTTGCAGAACTGATTTTCGTTGCAATACTAATAGTTATCGAGAAAAAACTACAAAAAAGAGAAATATCTTACTCTTCAATCAATACTAATGCAGATTATCACAATAAACGTAGTATAAACGGTTCTATATCGTTGATCTTTTCTTATCTTATGTGTTTATTGCCGATATTAATAGGCTTTATTTTACCAATGATTCCACTTATATATTGGAGCATAGAGAAAGGCTTTTTCATATACGAAGCAAGATTTTATAATATAATAACAAACAGTATTAGTTTATCATTTATTACCGCGCTAATCTCGATCAGCATTGCAATAATTATTGGATATACAGCACGTAAAAATAAGGTAATAAGCAATATAGCACGTCTCATTTCTCTTGGATATGCAATTCCAAATGCAATTATTGCAATTAGCATAATAATGTTTTTAAGCAGAATATCTTCTTTCATTACTCAATATATTGTAGAAATTAGCTTGGTAGGAACTATTGGCGCATTAGTTTACTCATATTTATTTCGTTTTTTTGCTATATCTTTCAAGGCGATAGAGTCGGGACTCAAAAAAACACCAAATGAAATTGAATGGACTGCATATACTATGGGTCATGGGCCTATTTCCACGTGCCTGAATATTCATATTCCCCTTATCAAGAAAAGCATACTATCGGGATTTCTGCTCGTGTTTATGGATACGGTAAAAGAACTCACGGCAACACTAATTATCAGACCATTTAATTTTGAAACTATATCAACTAGAGTATATGAACTTGTCAGCGATGAGCGTTACAGAGAAGCTGCCCCATTTTCGTTAATGATAGTTATTATAGGTTTAACCTCTACAATAATCTTATTCACACTTGATGATAAGAATCAAAAATAAACTATTTTGCATCTGTTCAGCAGAGTAATACCAATTCCCACTATATAAAGAACAGATAGACAATAATGGGAAAGAAGTGATACTAAAGTAGATAAAATAGAGAGGTATAAATGGCATTAAGGTCAAAACTATTAGACGAAAAAGTTGTAAATTTGGCGAAAGAAATGTTAAAAAAGGTCAGAAATAACGCATATGTTTCAAAAAAGTTACAAGCGGTGATAGCAGGAAAAGAAAGTAGTATAAGCGCTGTGGCAAGAATATGTAAAATTTCAAGGACTGCTTTGACTGAATGGATAAAGCATCTAAAATTTGGTAGAGTAGAAAGATTATTTTCCCCGTCTCAGCGGCGAAGAAAAAGCAAATTAAACAAAAATCAACGTGAGCAAATTGAAATATGGGTAGAAAGAAATCCAAATATTACTATTAAGGAAGTGCAAATAAAAATCTCAGAGGAATTTGGCCTAAACATTAGCAAATCAACAGTGCACCGTGAGATACAAAGGATGAAGTTTTCTTACATAACACCGAGGCCAATTCACCATAAACAAGATAAAAACAAGCAAGAAGAGTTTAAAAAATACTTCAATAAAATAGTCAATTCCCACCCTGAAAAGGAGGTATTTTTTTGATGAATCACGATTTGGAACTCATTCAAAAATCGGACACGGATGGTTTAAAAAAGGGGTCAGAACACAGGTTAAAATGAAAATTGGTAGACAAAATTTCTATATCTACAGTGCGGTAAATCCAAGAAGTGGTAAGAAAATTAGCCTACTTGCTCCATATGTAAACACTGATTGTATGAATATATTTCTGGAGCAGATGTCGAAAGATTTAGGCACGAAAGAAGCCTTTCTTGTAATGGATTGTGCAAGTTGGCATAGATCAAAAAGTTTGAAAATTCAGGAAAACATTACCATCATATACTTGCCTCCTTATTCACCGGAACTGAATCCTGTTGAAAGGTTGTGGCAATATATCAAATACAATACTTTACGCAATAGTATCTACGATACCATAGGTTTACTTGAAGATGTTTTGTGTAATTTTATTGTCAATATTTCCAGTACTACTATTAAACGAGTTTGTAATGTTTCTTATTTGTTCGGTCAGTAATGGATTTTGGTATAACAAAATAAGATAGACGAAAAAAGACAACTATAGAAGCAAATGGTCAGTGCTTTCGTGTTTATCAACTTAGTTGGATCTCAGTATCAGCTACTCGGATGACATTATGGAAGCTCAAATGATAAAACAAGAAGCATTGGTTTCAGATGCACTTGAACAAATACACTATCTTGACGATCAATGAGGTCTAGTGTTAACGTATGGACTGTCTAAAGAAAAGGGTGGTACCATAACATCAAAGGTTTTTATGCTCTCTTCGTTCAGAAATTCATATTTACCCTGCATTATTCCTGATGGTGTATTTAAGTATGTTCCACTTGTATATTTGAATACCTCTCCAGATTTTATTACAGGTTGTTCTCCAATAACACCAACTCCGGCAATTTCATTTATTTTACCCTTATGATCTATTATTCGCCAATAGCGACTTAATAATTGAATAGTTGATGAGCTTTTGTTTTTTATCTTAACATTATACATCCATACGTAACAATTTTCATAAGGAATGGATTGCTCTTCAATATAAATTGGCAAAACTGTAACTTCAACAGAATTAGTAATAAGTGTGTATTTCATGGTCATCGTAAAGTGTTCATGATAAAAATTTAACACACTTCAATTATACACTTTTTTCATAGATTTTCCAAGCATATTATCGTACTCTAACTAGGAAATATTAATCTACATGATGAACAAAACAGATCCACTGGATAAAAAAGTGATAGGAATAATAGGAAGTGGGCAATTAGGTAAAATGACTGCTATCGCTGCAATAAAACTTGGGCACAAAACGCATATTTTTGCCAGTGCTAAAAACGATCCAGCTTGTTCTATTGCTGATGATTTAACAATAGCAGACTTCTGTGATAAGAGGGCACTTGAATCTTTTGCACAGAGTGTGGATTTAGTCACTATTGAATCTGAAAATATTCCATGTAGTGCAATTGATATTGTGTCGCAGCATACAGATTTTTATCCAGGCAAAAAGGCGTTACACATTTCGCAAAATAGGCTGAGAGAGAAAGATTTTATTAGAGATTTAAGCATAAAAACTGCTGATTACAAAAGTATACAAAATTATAATCAGCTACTAGAAAGTAGTGAAACTTTTAGCTATCCAGTGAGGCTAAAAACAACAGAAATGGGTTATGATGGAAAAGGACAATATGTGATTGAAAATGATTCTGAACTGAAGCAATTTGCTTCCTTCGATTGGAATAAAGAGTACATTCTTGAAGCAAGTGTTGATTTACTGAAAGAGGTTTCAATAGTCGTTGCAAGAGATAAAAACGGTAAAGTAGCTTTTTTTCCTATAGCAGAGAATCACCACGTTGACGGAATACTTAATACTTCAATAGCACCAGCTAAAATAGATAATAAATTAGCCCAAGAGGTACAAAAAACTGCAGAGAAAATAGCAACTGCGCTTGATGTAGTAGGAATTCTAGCTATTGAATTTTTCATCACTCAAAATCATGAATTACTAGTTAATGAACTGGCCCCAAGACCCCACAATTCTTGCCACTGGAGCTTGGATGCATGCAACGTTAGTCAATTCGAGCAGCTAGTTAGGATAATATGCGGGCTATCTATGCAGGAAGTAGTATTACGCTTTCCTTGCATGACAAAAAATATAATAGGTAATGATATATATAATTCTCACAAATATTTGAGCAATGAAAAAGCTAGTTTAACCATATATGGGAAAAAAGAGGTTAGGGACAAGCGTAAAATGGGACATGTCAATATAGATTTAAGTTATTGAGCTATAAATGCTCTTTGATCAAGATCTCCAAGATCTGCACTATATTTAGTGCTGCACCTTTGCGTAGATTATCAGCTACTATCCACATATTTAATCCGTGTTTAACGGTATCGTCTTGTCTAATACGCGATATGTATACGGCATCCTCTTGCACAACATCAATCTGAGTCATATATCCACCATCTTCGCGCTTATCTTGCACTAAAACTCCATCGTCTTCACTGAGCATTTCACGAGCTTCTTCTTCAGTTATATGCTGATCAAATTCTACATTTACTGCTATAGCATGACCAACAAGAACAGGTACTCGGACACAAGTTGCAGTTACTTTTATATCCTCTTCTAAAATTTTTTTTGCCTCCTCTTGCATTTTCCACTCCTCTTTTGTAGAACCATCTTCCATGAACTCTCCTATATGAGGAATGCAATTAAATGCTATTTGCTTAGGAAATATTTCAGGTTTTTTAGCTTCATTCATAAAGATTTTTTTTGTCTGATTGTAAAGCTCATCCATTGCTGCTTTACCTACACCAGAAGTTGATTGATAAGTTGAAGCAACGATTCTCTTTATTTTTGCTTTTTGGTGTAATAAATGTAATGCCAGCAACATTTGTATTGTAGTACAGTTTGGATTAGATATTATGTTATGGTTTTTATATTCCGTAATTTTATCTTTGTTGATCTCTGGAATAACTAGTGGCACGCCTTCTTTCATCCTAAAATAGGAAGTGTTATCTATCACAACGCACCCAGCCTCAGTTGCAATTGGTACGTATCTCTGAGAAACATGAGATTCTGCACAGAAAATGGCTATATTAGTTCCAACGAAGTCATAATCCTCAAGACATAAAACTGTTAACTCTTTGTCACCAAAACTCACCTTTTTTCCCTTTGATTTTTTCGATGCAAAAGCAACAACAGAATCTATTGAAATTTTTCCTTCGTCTTGAAACTCGGCAAGCGTGCTTAATACCTCACGCCCTACTCTTCCTGTTGCTCCAATAACAGCAATTTTATATCCCATATAGATAAACCTCTGACTTTAAAGCTATATTATATTTTTACTGATAAAATTTACAATTACTTTAATATTTTTACCTTGCAATTAACCATAATTTAGTTATAATTATAAGATACTAGTAATATTGCATGGTAGAATGAAATGAGTAAAAAACATGATGACACTAAGGTCAAACCTGCAGTATCTGAATTTCAAAAGCCTGAAAAAGTCAATAGATTAGAGATTCAAAATGTTCTTTCGAAAAAAAGCAAGCCAGCGATAAATTTTGATGATAAAAAGTATGGTGTGAAAATTTCTAAGATAGACCAGCATCTTTCAAACAAGAAGCAAGAATCTTTTGGATTAAGAGATTTTTTAAGTTCAATACCAATAATAGGAAGATTTTTAGTGAAAATTTTCACGCCTGAAAAAGAAGAGTATAAAAAACTGCAATCGCAAATAGGTCTTTCTAATAAAGCAAAAAATGAGATCTACATAGATAATAAACGCACAGAAGAAGTAGGTAGTAAACTTGAGAATGGTAATATTGAACAAGTAGATAAAGAGAAAAAAAATCTTGGCCCATAAATATCAACCATTTAAAGGGTATCTCTCATTACTGAATTTGTTGCACAGAAGTTTTACGATACCAAAATAAATAAATAGGCATGCCACTTACAGTGAACAGGCTCGAAATCAGCAGGGTGCTTACAGGGGTTTCTAATATCACCCAACAACAAAAGGTTGTTGCTATACCACCAATTAAAAGCTTATAACAACTCCTCTCCTGTATAATAACCTTTAGAAAGGCAAAACAGCACGCAAGATAAACGAACAAAAATGAAATTACAGAAAAGTCAATAATCGACGTAATCTGCTGGGCAAAATTGTTGTTTGAAGTGAGAATTAGTAAAATTGCAGTTCCAATTGAACTAACTGTTATTCCCAAAAAAGGAGAGCCATGCTTGTTCCTTTTAGAAAAGAATTTTGGCATTAGTCTATCTTCTGCAAGACCAAAAGCAACTTGTCCACTAGATAAAACCCAAGCGTTTAGACTGCCAACACAAAAAATGAATGCAACTATAGAAACAATTAAATGCCAATTACCAGAAAACATAATTTTTATCGCATCAACATATGGTGCTCTTGAACTTGCTAAATTGTTGCCATTGATCAATCCCATAATCGCAAAATTGTTGATAAAATATATAATAGCAACGCAAATTGTGCCAAGCACTACAGCTTTTGGTATAGTTTTAGCTGGATTATCAACTGACCCTGCAGGTGCTGTTGCCAATTCAAGTCCAATAAAACACCATAGAGTAAGGAGTGTAGAGCGGGCAAGAATTTGCGATATTGTAAGACTTAATATTTCTTCACTTATGATAAAATTATTTCTATCGAAAAAAAACAACGCTGCTACAGGTATTGCAAGCAATACAGCAACCTTCACAATCGTGAGCAGAAACTCAACGTGCCCTGCAGCAGCTATTCCCCTTAAATTTATTAATGTAATGATTGTAAATAACAACAGCTCTAAAAATAAACGCATACTTTTGATATCTTCATGGAAAAATGGTGTAAGATAGCCAACACCCACAACTATTAAAGCTGTTGTACTAACCCATGAGATTACCCAATATGTCCAACCAACAAAGAACGCTGCAGCAGGACCAAAAGTATGTTTCACATAAACGTGAGGACCTCCTGTTTCTGGAAACTTTGCACATAACGTAGCAAAAACTAGCGCAAGAGACACAGCACCAGCTCCTGATATCATCCAGCTTATAAGGCTATAAGCGCCATATGGAGCAAGGCTAATTGGAAGCATAAAAACCCCAGAGCCGATCTGACTACTAATGACTAAAGCAAAAACAGCCCAAAAACCTATTTTATTTGACACAATACCTCTTAATTCTATTAATGTAAGCCAGTAGTATAGCTTAAGAATTTTAGCAAATAAAAAATTTAAGTTAAGTTTTTAGTTTATGATACCAAAGTAGATAAATAAGTGTTCCGCTTAAAGGGAATAGACTTGATATTAACAATGTTTTTATAGAAGTCTCGTATATTATCCAACAGCAAAAAGATACAGCCACACCTCCAATTAAAAATTTGCAGTAGCTTTTGTCTTGTATATTAACTTTGAGAAAAGCAAGGCTACATGCTAAGTAGATAAACAAAAATGACACCACAGAGATATCAATTATTGAAGTTACTTGCTCAGCAAAACTTTTGTTTGACGTTAGGATAAGTAAAACTAACACCCCCAAAGTACTTAGTATTATTCCCCATAATGGAGCATCATGCTTATTTTTTTTGCCAAAAAATTGCGGCATTAACTTGTCTTTTGCAAGGCCTAAGGTGACCTGTCCATCAGCTAAAAACCAAGCATTTAAATTACTTACAGAAACGATAAAGGCAACAACAGAAATAATTAAATGCCAATTACCTGGAAACATAATTTTTATCGCATCAACATATGGTGCTTTTGAACTAGCTAGGTCATTACCACTTATCAATCCCATAATTGAAAGACTATTGATGAAATATATCACAGCAACACAGACTGTTCCAAGCACTATAGCCCTTGGTATTGTTTTAGAGGGATTATTGACAGATCCTGCAGGTGCCGTTGCTGATTCAAGCCCAATAAAACACCATAAAGTAAGGAGCGTAGAACGAGCAAGAGTTTGCGATATTGTAAAGTTTGATACTTCCTCACTTACAATAAAATTATTTCTATCAAAGAAAAATAGCCCTGCTATGGGTATTGCAAGAAGTGCGATAATTTTAACAATGGTCAGAAGAAGCTCAACATACCCAGCAGTAGTTACCCCTCTTAAGTTTATTAGCATGATAGCTAAAATTAATGTTATTTCTAAAAGCAAACGTATATCTTGTATATCATTATGAAAAAGCGGAGCTAAATAACCGATACTTGCAATTGTCACAGCTGTTGAACTAACCCATGAGCTTAGCCAATATGTCCAGCCAACAAAAAAAGCTGCTGTAGAGCCAAAGGCATGTTTCACATAAATATGAGGACCACCCGTTTCTGGAAATTTTGCACACAATGCAGCAAAAACTAAAGCAAGAGATATAGCGCCAAATCCTGATATCACCCAGCTTATGAGGCTATAAGCGCCATAAGGTGCAAGGCTAATTGGAAGCATAAAAATTCCAGAGCCAATTTGGCTACTAATCACCAAGGCAAAAATAGCAAAAAAGCCTATTTTATTTGACACGACAATGTTTAATTTTTATCTGAATAATTAACAATATAGTTGAAGCTCAGAAATTTCAATTGGTCTTTAAAAAATTTGCATTTTTTTAGTTTAAGCATATAATTAAAAGTATATTAATAGATTATTAAGAGGTAGCATGAATCCAAGGTTAAAAGCTTTTTTGATTATTTGTAGTTTTATTTTATTCTTACCTTTTATTTATCATTATTTAAGTCTTTTCGTTAACTATATCCTTGATCCAATTCTAGTTCGTCCTTGTAATGACTTAATTCGTAATCTTTATACCTACTTATCTACAAGTACCTCTAGTCCTGCATTAGCGTTCTTTGCTACAGGTTTTATTGTTATCGCTGCATTTATTTGCCTGAATAAAATGCTCCTGCCTTTGCAAGAGAAAATCATAAACAACTATAACTCATTTAAAAATGACAACATTGATAGTAATAACACGTTATTTGAGATTTATAATGATCCGACAATAAAACTAAAGGACAAAATCTTATTTTTCAATATACACTTAATATATTATCTACAGCTTCCATTTTTGTACGTTGCATCAAAAATATCAGCTCTACGTGGATTTCTTATATTCAATTTTGGTTTATTATTGTTAAATTATACACTGCTAATTCCAGTAGCACTTCTCGAATTAATAAAGTACCCATTGGTAAAGCTTTTTTCACCTTTGGGTTTGAATGTAAAGCAACTTAGCTTCTTGTTTAATGTAAGTGATGTAGGCACTGGCAGTCAGAGTGTCCATAATAGAAGTTTTCAGCAAAGCGTTATTGAGTGTGCCAAAAAATTAAAGGAAGAACATGGTACTCCGTCAAATGAGCTGGATGAAGAGTTTAAAAGTTATATAAGCGGGTTGACAAATCAGCAGAAAGAATTGATAGCACCTTATTTGAAGCTAGATAATTATAGAGAAGGAGAGTGGGTAAGGTGGGTAGATTCCAAAACCGGACTGACATTAACACAAGCCATAAATTTAGTTTTAATTGCAGCAAGAAAACAAAATGCAGATGTAGAGCTATTGAAATCTGTATTGCTGGTTCGTTTTGAGGAAAGTAATCGCCAGTGTGGTCCTGGAATGCTTAATCGTATCATTTATGCATTAAGTGGCCTTGAAGCAGAAAATAATTTTGCAGCTCAACTAGAACCTCAGATAATAGGAGAGTTGGCAGGTAATTCTACTAAAAGATTTCTTGAGCAATCTGTAGATAAGCACTACTTTAAAATCAAGATTTTAAAAGAAAATTTTGATGACTTATATTCACCAGGTTCTGGAGTGGATTTGAGCAATGCAAATGATGAAGTAAAGGATGGGATTTCTCATATGAGAAGTGCTATAAAAGAATTTGTATTTAAAGAGTTATATGTGAAGTTTTATAATGACTATGGAGAACATATTCGAAGAGGGCAAATAAAACAAAGGCTGAGAGAATTAATAACAGATGAAGTCATAGATGCAGCAATATTTGGTAAGATAGATGAGGTAGCAATACCTGAAAAACCATCTACTTATCTTGAAAAGATGAAAGCATTTTTTGCAGGGCATACAAGATTCTCTACTACTTAGAGCTCTGAGACTTGCCTAAGCTTTGATTGTGAGTTAGGCGTGAAGCTAAAAGGATTGGTGTTTATGGTTAACTCACAGCAAGCTAAGCAGCAGTAACCTGGCAGCACTTCTAATTTTTCCTTATTGATTTGTAGCAGATTCTTTGTTAAAGTCCATGGTTATGAAAAGAAACTTAAAATCTCATCAGTATACTTTGATGGATGAGTATTGAATATGATAATACTGATAACAAATGATGACGGCTTTGAAAGTGAAGGAATAAGATTACTCAAAGAGATTGCACATAGTTTTGCATCAGAAATATGGATAGTGGCACCAGATACTGATAGGAGTGGAGCTGCAAGATCTCTTGATTATCCAGTGAAGCAATCTATTAAAATAAATCGGCATAGTGAAAGAGAGTTTAGTGTATCTGGTACTCCCGCAGATTGTGTCATTATCGCGTTAAATAAAATTATGAATAAAAAACCAGACTTAATATTATCTGGAGTAAATATTGGATCAAATGTCGGCGATGATATTTGTTATTCAGGCACAATCGGTGCTGCAATGGAAGGTGCTGCAAGATCTATACCTTCTATTGCGCTGAGCCAAGTTTATCATGATAAAATAGACTGGAACAATACAAAAGTTTTTGCACCAAAGGTTATCAGCAAGCTAATGAAAGTTGGTTGGCCTAAAGATATAGTGATGAATATAAATTTTCCTGCTACAGAAAAAGTGAAAGGGGTCGAATTTGCTGAACAAGGTGAATATAACATTGATGGTGATTTAACTTTTACTGAAAACTTGAATGGTTCTTTGAGCTTAAATTGGTCTCGGGAACACTCAGGCAGTGGTAGTGTAGATAAAATAAAAGGAGGTTTTATTACTATTACACCGATAAAATTAGATTTTACAGATTATGATATATTAAATGCTATGAAAAATTCTTGTGCAGAGGAATTTTCTTCTATAGCTAATACTCCTATTGCTTCTGATTAGATATTTTCTACGATTTTATCGCGAGCAATCATTTTTTCTTCACCCGTGTCCATGTTTTTAATTTTTAAAATTTTACTGCTTAGCTCTTCATCACCAAAGATTAATACAACTTTTGCATTTGCTTGATTTGCTTTTTTCATGCGGGTTTTTAGAGTTCCACTATATTCGTAAATCACATATAAACCATTTCTGCGTAATTCACTTGCAAGTGTTAGAGCATGTTCTTCAGCTTCTCCACCGATTGGAATTAGGTAAATAGGTCGCTCTTCTTTCGGAGAATAATTGATTAACTCCATTATGCGTTCAATACCTCCTGCAAATCCTATCGCTGGAGTGTGTTTTCCACCTACTGAAGATACTAGATTATCGTATCTTCCACCGGCAAAAACTGCTCCTTGTGCACCTAAATCTTCTGTGACAAATTCAAATACTGTGTGACAATAATAGTCTAGACCTCGAACTAATTTGCTATTTACAGTGTAAGGTATGCCAAGAGCTTGCAGTCCATTTAACACCTGGTCAAAGAAATATGAAGATTCTTTTGTATAATAATCACTGATTTTTGGTGCGTCAGAGATTATTTCTTTATCTGTCTTATCCTTAGAGTCTAGTATTCTGAGTGGGTTTTTAATCAATCTATTTTGACTATCTTCTGATAGGTCATTTTGAAACTTTTTTAAATACGATATCAAAGCTTCTCTATACTTACTTGTTGTTTCACTATCACCCAAAGAGTTGATTTCCAGTCTTACATTCTCATTGATGCCAAATTCAGTTAACAAATGCTGAGCGAGTGATATCAATTCAATATCAGCTTTTGGATTTTCTATACCAAAAACCTCAAAATTTATCTGATGAAATTGTCTTTGTCGTCCTTTTTGTGGTCTTTCATAGCGAAATGCAGGTCCTGTTGAGAATAATTTTATCGGTGTTTGCAGTTTTTTTTCAATAAGTAGCCTGACAATCGCTGCTGTGAATTCAGGACGTAGAGTTATGCTCTTTCCTCCTTTATCAATAAAAGTATACATCTCTTTATTTATGATATCTGAACTATCACCTAAAGTCTTCGTAAAGACTTCTGTGTATTCAAATATCGGAGTTTGAACAGGTAAAAAGCCGTATAAACTTGAGATTCTATTTGCTGTTTGCTCTATGTATTTAAATTTATACCATTCATCAAACAGAAGATCTTTCGTTCCTTTAACTGTTTGATTAGTCATAGCATAGTCTCTATACCTGAAACTTCTGGTATGTGATAGCTTAGCATATTCTGCACTCCTTGTTTTAAGGTAATTGCAGCACTTGGGCACCCAGAGCAAGCTCCTTGCAGTTCAACGTAAACTATTCCGTCTTTATAGCCACGGAACTTGATATCACCACCATCTTGAGCAACTGCAGGTTTAATATAACTTTCCATCAATTCTTTTATTCTATTTACAATTTCTATATCATTTTCATTAAAGAATTCTTCCTCTAGCATTTTATTATCACTTACTCCTTCTTTATCAAATGCTTTTCCACCAGAAGTAAAGTGATCCATAATTGTAGTTAAAATTTCCACCTTTACTATATCCCAATTCATTCTATCTGATTTTGTTACCGAAATAAAATCATGACCAAAAAATACTCTTACAACATGTTCTATTTGAAAAAGATTTACTGCTAATTTAGAGTTCTTTATTTCATCTGCATTTGAAAAATCAGCTGTTTCTCCTTCGCTCAGAATTTCAAAACCAGGAAGAAATTTTAGCGTGTTTGGGTTTGGTGTTTCTTCAATCTGGATAAACATGTTATTTACCATGACAATTATAATTGTTACTATTTAATCATAAAATGATAAAAAAATATACATGTCATTCATCTTCTTCCTTTTTTTGATATTCACAATAATCACGTTTGTTTTACCTAGCGTTGTTGTATTCTTTCTCTTTTTGGCAAAGAGAAATAACATAAGTTTTATGATGAACTCTATATTAAGTAAGTTTTTGAACGAATTTAACAGCAGTAAAAGTTACACCAAAAATTACACTGGTGATAATATGTCCAAAGATGAAGCATTAAAAATACTAGGGCTGAATTCCGAGGCAAGCCAAAATGAAATCAATCAGGCATACCAAAATTTAATGAAACTGGTCCATCCAGACAAGGGAGGATCGGAATATTTTGCACAAAAGTTAAACGCAGCACGTGATAAGTTGATGAAGACCTAATTTTAACCATTGTTTTCTCTGTAAATTTTGCTTGTACATATTAAGTTGCATGATATAAAACCGGAAACATTATTCTTTAGGAGGTATTTGATGAAAAAACTTGAGAGATTTAGAAAGAATTTATTTGCGGCTATAGATGAGCTTAATATTAATAAAGTTAAAAGATATGTTAAAAAGGCAAGATATATAAATAAAGAAAAAGAGATTATTAATGGTAAAAAAGATGGTATGGCACCTATACATCTTGCTGTTTATAGAGGTAGCTTAGAGATAGTGCGGTTTTTGCTTAAAAATAATGCTAATATTAATGCTGTTAGTGATGGATGTCTTGTTCCTTACTCGTACGTTACTGCCATGAATAGCAAAGCAGAAATAAAAGAAATGATATATCATTGTACTAGTAGTACCACTTCCCAAGTAATGCAAGGTTTTACAGCTTTACACTTAGCCTTTTTTTATTGTCGATTAGATATCGCGAATCTTCTGCTCAATAATAATACTATTAATATTAATATTAAAAATGCAAATGGCAAAACGGCATTTGAGGTTATCCCAGGTTATGAAAGTCTTTGCAGTGATGGCTGTGACATAGGAAAAATATTCTTAGCTGTGTTAAGATTTCATAAAAATAATTGTACAGAACTATTACTTTCTGCTAGAATTAATACTAAATTAGAGTTAGAAGCTGGTGATACTCCAAATCCTGCACCAAGCAGTGCAGTAAAACCTTTTTCTTTTATTAATAATATATTTAGTTGGGTAACCACTGCCACACTCAATGGCTTATTCAGCAGTGCTCCTATTTTACTTCCTGCACAGCAATCTGTTGATCACTTGGCTGGTAGCCCAATTGGTTCTTCACAAGTTGATTTTAATGCAACAGCTCTACTAGTTGATGTAGTGGTCAAAAAGTTCACAGGGAAAAAGTATTCAAGGCTATTGGACAATCCACCTCTGACAAGACTTGATATTATAGAAAAAAAACTCGAGACGGCAATTAGTAGTTGTGAAAAACGTTATCAATGTCCTCGAAGTTCATTTAGCGATTCAACAATATCTAGGTTTTTATCATCACAGTCCCTCTAAATCAGTTAAAATAAGCACTCAAATTTAAGTGCTTATTTTTCTATCCCTTATTTCCTCTTCTAAAGCAGATTGCTTCTTATTAAGAGCAAAAAAATTTGAATAAGGAAGCTCAGCATGTCTTGTACGAAAGTTAAAATGATAGGTTGTTGGAAGACCTAATTCTTCACTATTGAAATTTTTTCCTGTAAATTTCAATTGCACATACTAAATTGTGTGATATAAAGCCAAGGATGTTGTACTTTAGTAGGTATTTGATGGAAAGACAAAAAATAATTGAGACATTTGGGGAAAAATTAGCTTCTGCTATAGGCAAAGGTGATTTTCAAAAAGTTAAAGAATGTATTGAAGAGATAGAGCATAAACAAATAAAAAATGAGGTTTTGAATTATGAAAAATACTATATGAAACCTATACATCATGCTACTCTCTCCGGTAATTTAAAGATATTACGGTTTTTATGTAAAAACGGTGCTGATGTTAATACTACTATTAGTAATCGATATTTGAGTACTCCCTTGCACATCGCTGCTAGACATAACAGACTAGAAATAGCAAAGTTTTTACTTGATAGTTGTGCTAACATCAATGCTAAAAATTATCAAGGCTGTACACCTTTGTACTTAGCATCTAACGATTGTCATTTAAATATGGTAAAACTCCTACTCTGTAGAGGTGCTGATGCTAGTATTCAAAGTCGTTACGGCAAAACAGCATTAGATGTTGTTGGAGATGCTAGAAAAGATGAATGTAGTAGTAGTGAAATTCAAAAAATAGAATCTGTATTGAGCAATGCTACTGAAGCTGACTGTGAAGCAGAATTAACTTCTATAAAAGCAGGTATTAAAGACGCTAACGACAGCACAGATTTTGTAAGTAGTGCAGCGAGTCTTCAATTATTCCCTACCAAAGCAATTAAGATAGAATTGGAAGTTAGTAATACCAAAAACTTGGCAAGTAGCACAGTGAACTCTTCCTCCACTCCTACCAGAGCAGATTTTAAAGAAGCTAGCAGCATCACAAGCGGCGCAGTAAAACCTTCTTCTTTTATTAATAGTATATTTAGTTGGGTAACCACTGCCACACTCAGCAGTGCTCCTGCTTTACCTCCTGCACAGCAATCTGTTGATCACTTGGCTGTTAGCCCTATTGGTTCTTCACAAATTGACTATAATGGAATAGCTACGCTAATTGCTATGGCAGTAAATTATATTAAAGGAAAACAATATTTAAGGCCACTGGACAATCCACCTCTGACAAGAATTGATATTATAGACAAAAAAGTCGAGACGGCACTTAGTGAGTGTAAAAAACGTTATCAGTGTCCTGAAAGTTCACTCAGCAGCTTAAAAATATCTAAAGGCATGCATCACATGTCCTTTTAAATCAGTTAAAATAAGCACTCAAGCTTGAGTGCTTATTTTCGTATAATCCTCTTTAAGTTTAAGCTCTTATATGTTGGGAATAAGCTGCTACGCAATTTAAGTAAACTAAGGAGGTTTATGGTGTTTTGTACAAAAACTAAATGTAGCACGTGATGAAATAACAATCTCTTGCGTTGTAAAATTTTTTTAATTTTACATATAAATTCCACTAGCATATGCCCAAATTATGTGGTATAAGGGCAAAAATTTTATCCTTTAGGAGGGTTATGGTTACAAAAACAGAAGTTAAAAAATGGAGAGATGGGTTACGTTCTGCAGTAAAGGAACGTGATTTTCAAAAAGCTGAGGAGTATATTAGAGAAGGAAAGACACATACTACTAATGTTATTAACTCTAAAGATAGAAATGGTAACTCACCTTTATCGATTGCTGTTAGTAAACAAGATTTAGAAATGATGAGGTTTTTAATTGAGAATGGTGCAGATGTTAATATTGAGGACTTTTTTCGTGTGCCTCCTATATACTATGCTGTTACAAAGGGCACCAAAGAAATGATAGAGCTTCTAATCGATAAAAAGGCTAGCATTAGTGGTTATTTTTCATATGCTGGTGAAAGACGTACTCTTATAGGCTGGGCTATAGATAAAAATAGTTCGGAAAAAGTAGAGGTCCTACTTAAGCATGGTGCTAGTCCAGATGGCAAATTTGATTTTAATGATTCTTCACAAGATTCGTGTCTACATATTGCCACTCAGAAAGATTACCAAAAAATAGTAGAGCTTCTTATTGAATATCATGCTGACGTCAATGTTCAAAACAGACGGGGGCACACACCTATATATTTGGCTATTAGTTTAAAACGTCCAAAAATAATGAAGCTGTTATACGATAGTGGTGCTGATATTGATAATGTTAAGGATATAAGGAACGAGACACCATCAGATTATGTTAAGTTATTTTATCCCGGTAAAACGATAAAAGAGATTGTTGCAGAAGCAGAGAGTGCCAATGTAAATCCAGGTGATACTACTCTTGCACCAAGTAGTGCAGTAAGACCTTCTTCTTTTATTAATAGTGTATTTAGTTGGATGGGAACTTCAACAACTGCTGCACTCAGTAGCTTATTTCAGAGTGCCCCTGCTTTACCTCCTGCACAGCAATCTATTGCACATTCAACTGGAAGCTCAATTGGTTCTTCACAAGTTGATTGTAATGGAGCAATTCTGCTAACTGCTATAGCAATCAGTAAATTCACAGGGGAAAGATATTCAATGCCACTGGATAATTCGCTTTTGACATTGGAGCAAATTAAAGAAAGAAAAGTTAGTGCTATAGAAAGAAATGTCAAGATGGCACTTAGTAATTGTGAAAAACTTTATCAATGTCCTGAAAGCTTACTGAGCAACTTAACAATATCTAAAGGCGTGCGTCATCAAAAGCCCCTCTAAATCAGTTAAAATAAGCACTCAAACTTGAGTGCTTATTTTTGAAATCTATTCTTTAAATTCAAACTTTTTATTGTACGTTGTAGGTAAGTTGTTACAATAAAATAAGTTAAGATGAAAAAGCTTTAAGTTATGGAAGATGATAGCAAAAAAGAAATAATAGAAGAAAAAGGTATATTTGGTTGGATAGAGTATAGGCTGCCCATATTTTCTTTTCTAAAACATACTGCTTCTTATCAGGTACCAAAAAATTTAAATTATGCTTGGAATTTTGGTTCTTTAGCTGGTATAGCGCTGATTTTACAAATAATAACAGGTATATTTCTTGCTATGCACTATACTCCGCATGTTGATCATGCATTTAATAGTGTGGAGCGTATAATGCGTGACGTAAGTTATGGATGGCTGATACGTTATACTCATGCTGTTGGGGCATCACTCTTCTTTATGGTGGTCTATGTTCATATCATGCGTGGATTATATTACGGATCTTATAAGAGACCGCGAGAAATGGTGTGGTTTGTTGGCATATTTATATTTTTTGCGATGATGGCAACTGCCTTTATGGGGTATGTTCTTCCATGGGGACAAATGAGCTTTTGGGGTGCAACAGTTATAACTAACTTATTTTCAGCCATACCTTTAATTGGCAATAAAGTAGTTATATGGTTGTGGGGTGGTTTTTCCGTTGATAACCCAACACTCAATCGTTTTTTTGCACTGCATTATCTTCTGCCTTTCATTATTATTGCTTTAGCTATGTTGCATGTTATTGCTCTACACAGATTTGGCTCTGGTAATCCAAGTGGAGTGGAGGTGAAATCAAGTAAGGATACTATTCCACTATATCCTTATTATATAGCAAAGGACTGCATAACTTTTGGCCTGTTTTTTATAGCTTTGTTTGCATTTGTTTTCTATGCTCCTAATTATCTTGGGCACCCTGATAATTATATAGAAGCTGATTTTATGGTAACTCCAGTACATATAGTGCCAGAATGGTATTTTTTACCTTTTTATGCGATGTTGCGTTCAATTCCAAATAAACTTATTGGTGTACTTACCATGTTTGGATCTATTTTAGTGTGGTTTCTTTTGCCTTGGCTTGATAAATCAAAGGTTAAAAGTGGCGCTTACCGTCCATTGTTTAAGAAATTTTTTTGGGTTTTTGCAGTAAATTTTGCATTTCTTGCTTGGCTTGGAGGTCAGGAAGTTAAAGAGCCTTACATTACTTTAAGTAGGCTTTCAACTCTTTATTATTTCTCATATTTTGTGATAATTTTACCTTTACTGAGTAAGTATGAGAAACCAAAAAAATTACCAAAAACCATAAGTGATTCTGCGCCGGAGATGAAGTAATGCTGGTTAAAAATATATTTGCTGTATTTTGTGCATTATTTCTTGCTAATTATGTATGTGCGGAAGAATTCACGCCATCACCAAATAAGAAGATGGACTGGAGTTTTGATGGAATTACTGGATCTTTCGATAGAGAGTCAATTCAGCGTGGCTATAAAGTATACAAGGAAGTCTGTGCTGCTTGCCATTCAATGAATAGAATAGCGTTCCGTAATTTGCAAGATGTTGGTTTTTCTGAAGAGGACGTAAAACAAATTGCAGCCTCTTATCAAGTTAAAGATGGTCCGAATGATTTGGGTGAAATGTTTGATAGACCTGGAATACCATCAGATTATTTTATTGCACCTTTTGATACGAAAGAAGCAGCTGCAGCAAGCAACAATGGTGCAATTCCACCAGACTTATCACTCATTATCAAAGCAAGGCACGATGGTGCAAACTACGTCTATTCACTTTTGATAGGCTATCAAAACGGCGAGCAGGATGAGAAAGGTTTATATTTTAATCCATATTTTTCAACAGGCAGGTTAGCTATGGCACCACCACTCTCTGAAGGAATGGTAGAATATGATGGTGCAAGACAAGCCACAGTTGAAAATATGGCATATGACGTGGTAAATTTTTTACAATGGGCAGCGGAGCCAGAACTGGAGCGCCGACATAAACTTGGGCTAAAAATAGTGACATATTTTATAATTTTGACGGTATTTTTTGTTCTCACTAACAATAGAGTTTGGAGCCAACTCTATAAAAAAGGAAAATAGAACTTCATTTACGCTCGTTTTTATACCTTACTCATAATATCATGTGTATTATGTAATGATAAACATATTATGAAAGTATAGGGATTATGGCATTTCAAATAGTTACAAATTTTCAGCCAGCTGGGGATCAACCACAAGCAATAGATAGTTTAGTTGAAGGACTAAATAACAAAAAAAGAGATCAGGTTTTACTTGGAGTAACTGGCTCTGGAAAAACTTTTACTATGGCAAATGTTATTGCAAGAACAAACAGGCCTGCGTTAATTATGGCACATAATAAAACTTTAGCGGCGCAGCTTTACGAGGAAATGAGAGGATTTTTCCCCCACAATGCTGTTGGATATTTCATTTCTTATTATGATTATTATCAGCCTGAGGCTTATTCGCCACAAACAGACACTTATATTGAAAAAGACTCTTTAATAAATGAAAGAATTGATATGCTACGCTATTCTGCTATATGCTCTCTTTTGGAGCGTAGGGACACGATTGTAGTTGCGAGTGTTTCTTGTATATATGGTCTTGGTTCGCCTGAGAGCTATCTCAGCATGACCTTGACTTTAAGTGCTGGAGATAAGATTCATGTTAATGACTTTCTGAATAATTTAGTTAATCTCCAATATAAACGTTCTGATGTCAGATTTGAGCGAGGATATTTCAGAGTGCGCGGCGACATTATTGATATATTTCCTGCCTATTATGAAAATAAAGCTTGGCGTTTATCATTGTTTGGTGATGAAATAGAGGAAATTTCTGAGATTGATGCCATGAACGGCAATATTATCAGACGTATAGATAAAGTCACCATTTTTCCAAACAGCTATTACACTACATCACGTGAGACTCTTTTGCAAGCAGTTCAGTTGATTAAAAAAGAACTACATGAACGCTTGGATTATTACTATTCACAGAACAAAATTGTTGAAGCAAAACGCCTTGAGCAGCGTACTAATTTTGATATTGAAATGATGATGGCAACGGGAGTGTGTAAAGGTATTGAAAATTATTCGCGTTATCTTTACGGAATGAAAGCCGGAGATCCACCGCCTACTTTATTTGAATATTTACCTAAAGATGTAATTTTATTTGTTGATGAAAGCCATGTAACCGTTCCCCAGATAGGTGCAATGTATAGCGGTAATGAAGCACGTAAAAAGAAATTGATAGATTATGGTTTTAGGCTACCTTCTGCTTTTGATAACCGTCCATTAAAATCGGAAGAGTGGGAGGCAATACGGCCACAGACTATTTACGTTTCGGCTACTCCAGGAAAATATGAATTAGAAAAGACAAATCACGCATTTATAGAGCAAGTTATCCGCCCAACAGGACTGACAGATCCCATCTGCACCATAAAACCAACAGAGAGTCAGGTTGATGATGTGATTCATGAGGCACAAGTGACGATAAAAAAAGGGTTTTGTATTCTAATTACCACATTGACAAAAAAAATGGCTGAAAAGCTAGCTGAGCATATGAGTGAGCTCAGTATGAAAGTAACTTACCTACATTCAGATATTGGTGCACTGGAAAGAATTGAAATTATATGCAAATTAAGATCTAAAGAAATAGATGTTCTTGTTGGCGTTAACTTGTTGCGGGAAGGTCTTGATATTCCCGAGTGTGGGTTGGTTGCAATTTTGGATGCTGACAAAGAAGGTTTTTTACGATCAGAGACTTCGCTCATTCAAACGATAGGTCGTGCTGCACGCAACGTTGAAGGCAGAGTAATTTTATATGCAGACAAAATTACTAATTCTATGGATCGTGCACTGAAAGAAACTGAAAGGAGAAGAAAGAAACAGACAGAGCATAATACACTGCATAATATTGTACCAAAAACTATAATAAAGCCTATATCAAATACTTTACAGGAAAAAGTGGTAATTGAGAATTTTAGTCAGGATGATCTAAACAGTTTGAAAAAGCAAATGTTGAAGCATGCTGAAAATTTAGAGTTTGAAGAGGCGGCAAAAATAAAAGGTATTATTGAAAGATTTAATAATAGGCCCGTTGCATAACTAGAAAAAAGATAAATAATTAATAGTTAAGCTGACTTTGATTTACCAAAGATTTGAAAAACTATTATCTAAGAACATATCTTGAAAGGACTTAAGTGGTTAAATATTAAAGAGTTCTTGAAGTAAGGAGAGCACACTCATACGTCAAGCAAACAACGTTTACCTAAAATTCTGTGACATTAGCAGCTTCCTTGGCCCGTTTTCAGTAAACAGTGATTTTGTAATTCTTCTATATATTAGAAAAATTTTTATTTTAATTAGCGTTAAACCATAGGCGCCTATTGTTTTTTAGCTAAAGTAAAGGTCAAGTATCTGGAATTCTGGACATAAAATCCCCCTGTGTAAAAAAGATTAGAAAAAAGTGCAGCGCACATACGACAGAGATTAAACATGCACTAAAGAAGATACGCTACGCCTTTTGATTAAAAATTTGACTGAACAGTCTGCAGACAAAGATAGATTTTGAGCTCTTAAAATATCTCTAACTGTGATTATAATTAGATTTAAAATATATGGAAGCAATTTTTTACGTTAATATTTTAAATTAGGCCTCTTGCATAACTATATTAAAGGTTAGCACCAGCAACTACTCCTCATTATATATTTTATCGCATTAATAATTGTTATGTTTTTGCTCTCCCTATTGCTCCTTGTGCAACATTTGGCCTTGTCACTTATATCACTTGTTACCCTCCTATTTCTTGCTTTATTCTTTTTTTTTCCTTTCAAGACACGTTCTGAGTGGCAAAACATAGGTCCACTTTAATGTGTATTAAACAAGATTTTATAACTCTAATTGTCTTTGCTTGTGCTGTTCAACTGTGACATCAACCATTACATTCAATGGAAGATGATCTGAAGGGTATCTCTCTTGTTGGAATTATATCATCTTTACCCAGGCCTTTCACCGTACGCTGTATACTCCTTTATAACAGGGGATAAAAAGCAAAAATCTATTCTTTTTTTGAGATCATATACAGATTCTAACAATTAAAATCTCACAACAAATTTGTTGTTTCATAGCTTTTATATAATCTATAATTGCAACTGTTTTAACATTAATCAGAGCCTAAAAGAGGCTTGTTATTAATGGATTACTTATAAAATCTTATGGAAAGTAGAGCTTGGTTCATTTGGCTGATCAGCAACTTAATTGTTATATTCAGCAATATGCAGATAATCTACACCTTTATAAGTGTGAATCTTGAAAAAGAACTTGGGCTCACGATTGCGCAAGTTGCACTAGCTAATTCAGCATATACTTGGACTTTTGCTATCTCACAATTTTTTAGTGGGGCAATGTTTAATGTTTTTTCCAGCAAAAAAATTTATTTTTTCTCGTTGTCGATTATGATCTTTGGATTTTTTATCCTTATTAGTAGTGACAGTTTTGTCCATCTAATTTTATCTCAATTCTTGATTGCAATTGGAGCATCGTTTGGTTTTATTGGCGCCGCTCATATAAGTAGCACATACTTTCCCCTCACCCAATTTGGACTGATGTTCTCATTAGTGCAGACAATTTCAAGTCTTTCCGCTTTGATGATTCAAATGTTGTTCTCTAGCTTTCTTTCTGAAGGTGCAGATTGGAAGAATCTGATTGTATGCGTAATATTATTTGGCGTGTCAATATTTGTGCTTATGTTTTTTTATCCGAAAGGATTTTCAAAAAAAAGTTTGGGGGGATACACAATAAAAAGCTCTCTAAAAACAGTAGTATGCTCTGTACTAACGGTGCTAAAATTAAGAGATATCTGGATAACCTCAATAGTGGGTGCTATTACTTTTGGAACATTTTTAGCGCTTAATATGTTGTGGGCACCAAGGTTGCTAATCAACTTAGAGCTCAATACAACGGAGTCAGGTGTGGCAACTGCGATATTATGGCTTGGTCTTGCAGTTGGTGCTCCAATTGCAGATCTAATCTCAAATCTATTTAAAAATAGAAGGCACATAATCTCTGCTTTTGCTCTATTGCAAGGTATTTCAGTTATTATTTTACTATACGGCCATTTAACAGTTCATATCGTATACTTTTGTATGTTAATGTTTGGTTTTTTTGCAGGAGGACACATGCTTAATTTTACTGTTGGCAGTGAGATTGTGGAGCAGAAGTATATTAGCACATCATCATCCGTTATCAATGGGTTTATGTTTGTTATGAGTGGAATTTTAGTGTCAATTTTAGCGCTTTTTTCAGATCATCAAATGGTGCTTTTCACAATATTTGCAATGTTAACATTTGCTAGTATTTTTAATTATGCTACAAAAGAAACATACTATAAAAATAAAGTAGCTGAATCTTGAGTCGATTGTTATATTATATTAACATACTGTAATAAATTATGACAATAAAAGACACAACAGTAACTAAGGCAACAATAGCTGAATGTATAAACCAGGAAATTGGATTATCGAAAGAAGACTCTATTGCAATAATAGATGATATATTGGATGAGATAAAAACGAGCTTAGCAAAGGATGGAATAGTAAAAATATCTTCATTTGGAACATTTTTGGTTAAAAACAAGAAAGAAAGACCAGGAAATATACCAAAGACATCGGAAAGGGTAGTAATTCAAGCAAGAAAATCCATTTCTTTTAGACCTTCAAAAATGACAAAGAGATTAATAAATAATCGATGAATAAGGAAAAATTATTTTACACAATTGGAGAAGTAGCTGAAGAACTACATTTGGAGCAGCATGTTTTAAGATTTTGGGAAAGTCAATTCCATCAAATTAAACCCATAAAACGGAAGGGAAGAAGACTATATGATCATAAGTGTATAGAGGCAATAAAGAAAATAAAATATATGCTATATGACAAAGGATATACAATAAAAGGAGTACAAAAGGAATTTGGTAACGATGTAAGAATTGATCATTATTCAAGAAATTTGTTGCAAGAACTTACCGATTTAAGAGACTATTTGACTGATAAAATAAATGAAGAAAGTAATAAATAGACGAAAAACACTATAAAGTTTTGTGAAAGTTGATATATCTAGAGATAAGTGTATGTGTCGTATAGCCTTGTTCTTTATATTATCAGCAATACTGATAAGCTGTGGCCTGCAAAAACCTGCACCTGTACTACTTAAAGGCGAAGAATTTTATGGAAAAAGAGACCTAGAGTACACAAGGGAGTATCATTTGATTAAAGAAAATGTTGATTCTTCGCTGCAAAAAGAAAGTAGAAAAGCCTTCGTAGATAAGGTATATAACAATAATGCACAAAGCATGTGTAAATTTGTAATACCGGTTAAAGGTGTAGTTACTTCTTCTGATAAGATATGTCAAGATGGCATAAAAATTACTGCTCAAAGTGGAACAAAGGTTATTGCTTCTGCGCCTGGCAAAGTGATATACGTAGGCAAAGGCCTGAGGTGGTACGGAAATTTAATTATAGTGGAACATAAAGATAATTACATGACTATGTACTCCTATTTAAAAAACATACAAGTTGAAATTGGTGATAAAGTGAAACAAGGCCAGGTTATTGGATCTGCAGGTAAATCAAGCACGCAAGATAAAGATCCGCAGATGTGTTTCACAATACGTCATAATGGTCAAGCGGTCGATCCTTTAGTACATATAAACTGTGATTGAATTTATGAAATATGATTTTAAAAACGTTGAAAAATTCTACCAAAATAAGTGGAATTTTTCTGTAAGCAAAGATAGTAAACAGAAGAAATGTTACGTGTTGGAGATGTTTCCATATCCATCTGGTAAGATTCACATGGGGCATCTGCGCAATTATGCAATAGGGGATGTAATAGCACGTTACAAGAGAGCTCGTGGATTTGAGGTTTTGCACCCAATTGGCTGGGATGCGTTTGGATTACCAGCTGAAAATGCAGCAAGAGACAACAAGATTAACCCTGCGGCGTGGACAAAAGAGAATATAGACAATATGCGTGCACAGCTAAAATCTATAGGTCTTTCCTATAATTGGAATCGCGAGCTTTCCACATGTGATCCCGATTATTACAAACACGAACAGAAATTTTTTCTGGATTTTTTAAAGCATGGGCTTGCCTATCGAAAAGAGTCGTGGGTTAATTGGGATCCAGTAGATCAAACAGTGCTTGCAAATGAGCAAGTGATTGATGGAAAAGGATGGCGATCAGGTGCAGTTGTTGAAAAACGTAAGTTATCTCAGTGGTTTTTAAAGATTACTGATTTTGCTGAAGATTTGCTTCATTGTCTGCAAAGTTTAAAAAACTGGCCAGAAAAAGTCAAAACTATGCAAGAGCGCTGGATAGGAAAATCTGAAGGGGCAACTATAGAGTTTGAAATAGTTGGCTTGAATAAGAAATTAAAGGTTTTTACAGTTTGTCCTCATGCTTTATTTGGAGCTTCTTTTCTTGCAATAGCAGCAGAGCATCCTATTGTGCGAAATCTTAAGGACGAAGACATACAAGGCTTTATCGACAGTGTGAAGGCAAAGGGAGAGAATGATGAAAAAATCGGGATTTACACAAGATTAAATGTCAAACATCCATTTCTTGATAAAGAGTTGCCACTGTACGTAGCGAATTTTGTGTTGATGGAGTATGGAGAAGGTGCGATTTTTGGTTGCCCTGCACATGATCAGCGTGATTTTGAATTTGCGCAGAAGTATGGTTTACCGATTATTCCTGTAGTTTGTGAAGAGAGCACAGAGATCTTAAAAGAACCGTACTTCGGTGATGGAGTGATGTTCAACTCTGAATTCTTAAACGGACTAATGATTAATGAGGCAAAGGAAGTAATTATTAAAAAGCTTGAAGAAAAAGGAATAGGTAAGAAAACAATAAACTATCGTCTACACGATTGGGGAATTTCAAGGCAACGTTATTGGGGATGTCCTATACCTATTATACATTGTAAAGATTGTGGAATTGTTCCAGTTCCAGAAAAAGACCTCCCTGTTGTTCTACCAACGGATGTAGAATTTACAAGTGGTGGTAATCCCCTGGATAAGCACCCAACTTGGAAATTTGTTGATTGTCCAAAGTGCGGAAAGCAAGCAGAACGTGAAACTGATACATTTGACACTTTTTTTGAATCTTCTTGGTATTTTGCTGCATTTTGCAGTGAAAATAAATCGATTAATAAAGATGCTTGTAATCGTTTTATGCCTGTTGATTATTATATAGGTGGAATAGAACATGCAATTCTACATTTGCTTTACTCAAGGTTTTTCTGCCGTGCTTTAACTAAATGTGGCTATTTTGATGTTAAAGAGCCTTTCTCTACTTTAATCACTCAAGGAATGGTCTGTCATGTAACTTATAAAGATGAGAATGGCAAATGCCTCTTTCCCGAAGAAGCAAAAGAGTTGGTTGCGAAGGGTGCTAAGATCCAAGTTGGAAAAGTCGAAAAGATGAGTAAGTCAAAGAAGAATACAGTTGACCCAAACTTTATCATAGAGAAGTACGGTGCTGATACTGCTCGCTTGTTTGTATTGTCTGACACTCCTCCAGAAAAAGATATGGAATGGTCAGATGATGGCGTAGAAGGCTGTTCTCGCTATATAAATAAATTGTGGCGTATGGTAATTCAGCTAAGGCCCGTAAACATACACTATGATAATGAAGGAGTTACAGGCAAACTTCTAGAATATAGAAAAAAAATCCATAAACTCTTACACGGACTTACAGATGACTTGGAAAACTGCAGATTAAACTGTGTGGTAGCGAAATTCCGTGAAATGACAAATTTAATAGCTGAAATAGACGTAAAAACTGGAAAATCTCTTATTGATGAAGGTATATGCATACTAATCAGAGTAATTGAGCCATTCATGCCACACCTGGCTGAAAATTTATGGCAAAAAATAGGAGGCGAAGGCATGCTATATATGCAACCTTGGCCAAAAGCTGATGAATCACTACTAATTAATAATATGGTGACTGTAGCAGTGCAGATCAATGGAAAGTTACGTGCGACCATTGAAGTGGCAACTGATTTACCTCAAGAAGAATTAAAGAAAATAGCAATAGACTCTATATCTAATAAAGTTGGTCAAAGCGAAATTCGCGCCGTATATGCTGTACCAAATAGGATAGTAAATATAGTTATATAAAAATTTTGAGTAGCATGTTCCTAATTTCATAGGTATACTTTTTTTAATATGTAGTTATATCTTTTTTAATATAAAGGATATATACTTGTGCATTATATATTTTTTTGTATGGGTAGTTATATGAAAATAAAGGGATTATGCGTTTTAGCTGTGTTGCTCACTTCATCTCTAGCAGGTGCAGGAGATCCTATAGGTGAGTTGAAAGATAAATATTATGCAGGTTTAAACTTTGGTGCTGGTTGGGGTGGTGGCTTTAAAATGAAACCTGGCGTTGTTTTTGGTTACCATCATGACGAAAACTCTGAATTTGAACTTGAGGTTCTCAGTAATGTTAAGTCATTAAAGAGCATAGGAGCTAGCTTATTGGCAAACTATCGCTTTTATCCTGGGCTTAATATTGATCCCGTTAGGTTATATGCTAGTGTAGGTTTAGGTGGTTATCTCCAAGTAGTACCTTTCGGCTTTGGTGTTAGTGATACAGCTGATGAAGGTGAAGGTGAAGGTGAAGTTCAAAAAGATGACAAAGAGGGCGATATAGGTCCAGGTGAAGCACCACAAAAAGTTCCACAATTTGCTGAGGACATTATTTCCGAGGATGGAACTGATACAGCTACTGATTCATCTTTAGTAGATAAAATACTGAGTTCTATTTCCTATAAAGTAAAGTTAGGTGTTGATTATGAAATTACTCCGCAGATAATTGGTACAGCTGGTATGACCATGGGTGGGCAACTAAGTAGTTTTAAACCACCATTACAAATACCGGACGCGATGCTAGAAGTAGGAATACGTTATAATTTTTAATGCTGGATAACATTGCGTACATGTTTAATGGTTAGGTGTAACCACAAGCAATGCTCAAAACTTGCTGCTAGTATGTTTGAACACTTATTTCAGTCTGTTTTAAGGAAGTAATGTGTATGAATTATATGAGAGCGATGAAAGTGCTCGCTGTATTGGTTGCTTTAGCAAGTACGGCTGGTAATGGTGCAAGTGAGTTAGAAGACCAGTACAAAGATCGGTATGAAGACCAGTACAAAGATCAGTATGAAGATCAACACAAAGATCATTGTGAAGATCAATACGAAGATCGATATGAAGACCAGTACGAAGATCAGTACTATGTAGGTTATGTCGGTTTAAACTTTGGGACTCGATGGGGTGAAAGCTTTAAATTGAAACCTAGCGTTGTTTTTGGTTATCACCATAATCAAAATTCTAAGTTTGAACTTGAGGTTCTTGCTGACATAAGTGATATAACTGATAAAGAAAAAAGGAAAGTAGTAGCTAGTTTATTGGCAAATTACCTTTACTATCCTGATCTTGAAATTGATCCCGTTAGGCTATATGCCAGTGTAGGTTTAGGTGGGTATCCCCAAATAATCCCTTTTGGCTTTGGCGTTAATGATACAGCTAATGACAATGGAGCTGAAGCACCACAAAAAGTTCCACAATTTGCTGATGAATCTAATAACGATGATGGAGCTGATACAACTGCTGATTCATCTTTAGTAGATAAAATACTGAGTTCTATTTCCTATAAAGTAAAGTTATACCAATTCCCACTATATAAAGAACAGATAGACAATAATGGGAAAGAAGTGATACTAAAGTAGATAAAATAGAGAGGTATAAATGGCATTAAGGTCAAAACTATTAGACGAAAAAGTTGTAAATTTGGCGAAAGAAATGTTAAAAAAGGTCAGAAATAACGCATATGTTTCAAAAAAGTTACAAGCGGTGATAGCAGGAAAAGAAAGTAGTATAAGCGCTGTGGCAAGAATATGTAAAATTTCAAGGACTGCTTTGACTGAATGGATAAAGCATCTAAAATTTGGTAGAGTAGAAAGATTATTTTCCCCGTCTCAGCGGCGAAGAAAAAGCAAATTAAACAAAAATCAACGTGAGCAAATTGAAATATGGGTAGAAAGAAATCCAAATATTACTATTAAGGAAGTGCAAATAAAAATCTCAGAGGAATTTGGCCTAAACATTAGCAAATCAACAGTGCACCGTGAGATACAAAGGATGAAGTTTTCTTACATAACACCGAGGCCAATTCACCATAAACAAGATAAAAACAAGCAAGAAGAGTTTAAAAAATACTTCAATAAAATAGTCAATTCCCACCCTGAAAAGGAGGTATTTTTTTGATGAATCACGATTTGGAACTCATTCAAAAATCGGACACGGATGGTTTAAAAAAGGGGTCAGAACACAGGTTAAAATGAAAATTGGTAGACAAAATTTCTATATCTACAGTGCGGTAAATCCAAGAAGTGGTAAGAAAATTAGCCTACTTGCTCCATATGTAAACACTGATTGTATGAATATATTTCTGGAGCAGATGTCGAAAGATTTAGGCACGAAAGAAGCCTTTCTTGTAATGGATTGTGCAAGTTGGCATAGATCAAAAAGTTTGAAAATTCAGGAAAACATTACCATCATATACTTGCCTCCTTATTCACCGGAACTGAATCCTGTTGAAAGGTTGTGGCAATATATCAAATACAATACTTTACGCAATAGTATCTACGATACCATAGGTTTACTTGAAGATGTTTTGTGTAATTTTATTGTCAATATTTCCAGTACTACTATTAAACGAGTTTGTAATGTTTCTTATTTGTTCGGTCAGTAATGGATTTTGGTATTAGGTGTTGATTGTGAAATTATTCCGCAGATAGTTGGCACAGTTGCTATTGCTGCAAGTGGTCAATTAAGTGGCTTTAAACCACCGATGAAAAAACCAGACACAATCATAGAAGTAGGTATACGTTATAATTTTTAAGCTATGAACACTTTGAATCCTTATACACAGTTGTATGCTCGGTGCTATATATGTGCTATTTGCAAGGGTACTCTGTTTATGCTAACATTAAGCTAAACCTTAAGCAATAAAATCAGAAGGATCAACTTCCCGCTGTAAGCAAGCAGCAACTACAGTGTTTATCATAAGAAATGCTATTGTCATCGGGCCAACTCCACCAGGCACTGGAGTAATAGCTTTGACTTTTTCTTTTACTCTCTCAAAGTCAACATCACCCACAAGCTTACTTTGATTTCCTATGTTAATGCTATTTATGCCAACATCAATCACTATTGCACCTTTTTTTATCCAATCTGGTTGAACAAAATTTGGCTTTCCAACTGCTGCAACTACTATATCCGCCTTAGAGCAATAATCAGCTAAATCCCTACTTTGTGAATGCAAAATGGTAACAGTGCAATTTTCTTGCAACAATAGGTGAAACATTGGCTTACCCACAATATTTGATCTGCCAATGATTACCGCATTTTTACCGGACAGATTATTTTCAACTGACTTAATTAAATGCAAAGAACCTTTGGGAGTACAAGGTATCAGACAATTTTTTTCACCTTTAACTAACCTGCCAACATTCTCATCATGAAAGCCATCTACATCTTTTTCAACACTTACTGTATTAATTATTCTGCTTGCACTGATGTGCTTTGGTAAAGGTAACTGAACTAAAATTCCATGCACAGATGGATCTTCATTTAATGTATTGACTTTTTTAATCAATTCATCTTCTGAGATACTATCAGGCAAAACAATAGTTTCAGAACTTATGCCTATTGATTCTGCTTTTCTTTGTTTATTACGAACGTAGACCTGACTTGCTGGATTGCTACCCACAAGAATTACTTTAAGACAAGGAAAAACATTATACTCTTTCTTTAAAATATCAATTTTTTTTGATAGCTCCTCACAGAGATCATTTGCTATTTTTTTACCGTTAATAATAATTGACATTTCCTTGCCACTCCTTGAAGTCAGGTAATGCGATATCAAATAAATTCAATGCTTTACCAACAGAATGATTTACAATATCATCCAAAGATTTTGGTTTAATATAAAAAGCAGGCATCGACGGAGCAATAATTGCTCCCATCTCCGTTAGTTTTAACATATTTCGGAGATGTCCAAGATGTAGTGGAGATTCTCGCACCATAAGAACTAATTTTCTTCTTTCTTTTAGAGTTACATCTGCAGCCCTTGTTAATAGATTGGAAGTCACCCCCGATGCTATTTCAGACATTGTTTTCATAGAACATGGAGCAATAACCATACCTGAGGTTTTAAATGAGCCGCTTGCTATTTTTTCTCCTATTTTTTCTTCAGAATAGTAAAAATCTGCAAGCGATATAATATCTTCAAGTTTTTCTTTAATCTCATGAGCTATAGTTATTTTTCCAGCACTGCTGATCACTAAATGAGTTTCATGATTGGTATTTTTTAGTGCCTCTAGAATCCGTACACCGTAAATAGAACCAGATGCTCCACTTATTCCAATTACAATCCTACTATTCACCTTCGTAATTCATTCCCAATGCACGTTTGTAGGTATCAAGTAATATTTCCTGTTCCTCCCTGTCATCATCATCCATCTTTCTTAGCCTAATAATCTGTTTCATCACTTTTATATCCCAACCTTCATCTGCAGCTTTTGCATATACATCACGAATGTGATCTTGCACATCCCTCTTTTCTTGTTCAAGTTTTTCGATTCTCTCTATATAGCTCTTCAAATCTTCAGCCGTTATTTTTACTGTATCTTCCATAGAACCCAACTAATTAATTGCTACTACAGTATTATCAGTTTTTACTTGTACTTCAATCATAGTAATAATATTTTTATCTTTTTTTAAAATCTTAAAGTAAAAACCGTACATGGAAAACTCTTCATTTTCTTCAGGAATGCGCTCTATCTCGTTTACAATCATACCTGCTAGAGTTGTAGCTTCTTCATCGGGAAGATCCCAATGTAACTGTCTATTAATATCCCTAATAGTAGATTTTCCTTCTATGTGATACATATTATCGGATATCTTTTTTATAAAATTCTCTGTGATCAAATCATGTTCATCTGAAATTTCTCCAACTATTTCTTCCAGTATATCCTCAAGAGTTACGATTCCCTGTAGTGCTCCATACTCATCAATAACAAATGCAAGGTGTTTCCTGTTTTTACGGAAGTTGTGAAGTTGTACACTGAGTGGCGTACTTTCTGGTATAAACCAAGGCTTTGACATAACTTTGGCAATCTCTATTTTATTATCCTTTTCACGCAAGGCATTTATTAGATTTTTCACGTGAACCACTCCAACAATATTATCTGGTTCTTTTTGCCATAAAGGTACTCTGCTATGGCTACTGGTTAAAATCTCTCTTATTAACTCTTCTTTGTTTCGATCTATATCAAGAGAAAATAAGTTTCTCCTGTGGGTCATAATTTGTGATATTTCTGTCTCAGCCAAATCAAGTATACTATTTAGCATATCTAAATCCTGTTGTAACATAGTGCCCTCACTGCGGTGAAGAGTAATCATATTACGCATTGCATCTGCTGCAGATATTACCTCCCTATTCTTATGAAGCCCACATAACTTCAGAATGATATTGACAATAAACTGAATGCCTAATGTCAATGGAGAAAGAACCTTGACAAAAAACAGCATAAAATAAGCAGAAAGTAATGTAAATTTTTCAGGATTTTGCATGGCGTAAGTTTTTGGTAAAACTTCACAAAATAGCAAAATACAAAACGTCATCATAAATGTTGCAAGAAGTATGCCCTCGCTCCCAAAAGAATTTATAAATATTGCTGTAAATAAAGCAGAGCAAGTAATGTTAATAATTGTGTTGAATACTAATATTGTTCCTATTGTTAATTCTTTTTTACCTAACAAAAGCTCTATTATCTTGGCTCTTTTGTTACCTTCTAGCTTTAGTTTATTCACTCGGGATCGGCTAATTGAGGTTAACCCTATTTCTGCTCCTGAGAACAAAAACGATAAAATCAATAAGAAAAAAATTGCTGACAATACTGAAATCAATAACCAATTCATTAAAGTATGATGTTATTGCGATATAGAAACAAAGTTGATTTTATATGTTGTAAGAAGCATTTGCAAGTCTATATATCTTTAATATAAAAAAATAAATCATGAAATATATCACACACTGCATTCACATGCATATTCTCAACAACAAGTGGAGGAGTTATTCTTATTACCCTATTATTTAAAATTTTAGTCATTATTAAGCCTTTGTCAAGAGATTGTTTAACAATTTTATCAGCCAAAGGTACTCTAAGCTCTATCCCTATCAATAAACCCTCCCCACGAACTTCTGAAACGATCTTCGGAAATTCTTCAGTCAAAGGCAACAACTTTTCTTTTAGATATTTACTGACCTTCTTAACATGGTCAAAAAAGCCTTCCTTTAGCATTACATCGAGTACTGCATTACCAACAGTCATAGCAAGTGGATTACCTCCATAAGTTGACCCATGAGTTCCTGGAGTGATTGCTTCTGCTATATAATCTTTTACTAAACATGCAGCCAGAGGAAATCCATTACCCATAGCCTTCGCACAAGTGAGCATATCAGGTTCAACTCCTATATTTTGATAGTAAAATAGAGAGCCAATCCGTCCATATCCGCATTGCACTTCATCAAAGCATAAAATTATTCCTTGAGCTTTTGTTATCTCTCTTACTTTTTTAAGATACTCTACATCCAATGGATGTACTCCGCCTTCACTTTGTATGGGCTCTAAAAATATGGCAGCTGTTTCGCTATTGATTTTCTTTTCTAATGCTTCAATGTTATTTCTTGGAATTTTATCAAAACCAGAAAGGAGTGGAGCAAAACCTTCGCGTGATTTTTCATTTCCCCCAGCTGAAATTGCAGCAATACTGCGGCCATGAAAACCTCCTTCAATTGTAATGATGTGACTGCGCTTTTCTTGTCCATTTAAGTAGAAATAGCGGCGAATAAATTTAATTGCAGCTTCTGTTGCTTCAAGTCCACTTGAGCAGAAAAAAACTTTATCGGCAAAGGTAAGTTCTGTTAACCGCTGAGCAAGCCTTTCCTGCTGGGGAATAGTAAAAATATTAGAGCAGTGCCATAATGAATCCAGTTGCTCCTTCAGTTTATCTGTAATGTATGGATGACAATGCCCTAGAGAGGTTGTAGAAATTCCTGCAGCAAAGTCTAAATATTTTTTACCATCCTTGTCGAAGAGATATACTCCTTCTCCTCTAACTATAGAAGCTTCAGATCTATTATAAGCATTAACAACATGATCCATTTTAAATATTATCTATACTGTGCATGAAAAAGCTTTCCCTTAATATTGCTTCAACTAAAAATTGGGCTAATATTATACAGTTCAACATAAAATTCAGAAATTTAATATGTAAAAAAGTAAAACTACACCAATTCACATTCAGCAAAAAAGAAAGCTATTTCTCTATGAGCATTCTCTAGACTATCAGAACCATGCACTCTATTTTCACTAATATCATTAGCAAAATCACCCCTAATTGTACCTTTATCTGCCTGTTTTGGATCTGTAGCACCCATGATTTGTCTGTATTTACTGACTGCATTTTCACCAATTAAAACTTGAACTATCACAGACCCAGAAGTCATAAATTCCACCAACTCTTCAAAAAAAGGCCTATCCTTATGAATTTCATAAAACAGCTCTGCTTGTTTTTTTGTCAGCAGCATCTTTCTCTGTGCTATAATTTTTAGTCCAGATTTTTCAATGTAAGAATTTATACTGCCTGTAATATTATTTTTTACTGCATCAGGTTTTAATATCGAAAGTGTTCTCTCAATTGCCATATTATTTCCTTATATTAAGATCGTATATTTATAGGTTTATTTTATTATAAACTTTGATTTGATAAAAGCAATTTTTCACTTATAGTTAAGAATAAACCATCAAGAGAGTATTGTATGCATGCTTGTTGTAAAAAAACTAAATCTACTACCAAACAACCGGTTGAAACTGAATCTTCTGCTAAAACATTTGTTAATAATTTAAAATCATCAATTTTTTGTGGAACAAAGGGATTTTTAACTTTTAATTTGGCGTGTTTGAGTTATTTGGAGTATAGCGCATATCGTAATACAAAATTAAAAGAAGGCGCTTTTTTTGCAATAAAAAGAAACATCATTCCATTTCTTGAAATGACAATCATAGTGCCATTTATTTGTCTTGCATTACCTATGATAGGTAGTATAAGTCTTAAGGAGTGTGCACTTACATGCGCTGCATTGATGATTGCAACATGTTTTGTTATAAGAACCTTTCACTTGCGTGAAAAGTTATTGAAAAAAATGACTAATAATGAAAATTATACCGAGAAACAAATAGAGCAGGAATTTAAGAAAGACATTATAAAATTTCCTATCTTTGATAAAAACAGACAGCATATTGAGTATAATTCTCCTAATCCAGGACAACTAATGAATGAAAGTCCTCCCTCTCTCTTTGTTAGGTTTTTACTTTTTCCCCTTACTATTCTTCTGAAGGCCCTACAAAGCTGCATAATGATATCTTTGGCTGCTGTTGAGCTTCTTGAAGCAGTTCCAAGTTTCTGTGTTGATGTGGTTTTTGATAGAAACTTTGTATCTACACAGAGTAACGTGAAGAGATCTGGCCATCTATTGTATGCTAGTGTGAGAAATTTAGTGCCTGTAACTAAACTTGATGAGTGTGTAGCTGATTTTATAGGCAAACCTGAAGCAAGGTGTTGTCAGTGAAGAAGGCAGTAATCTTATTTAACCTAGGCGGGCCTGATTCACTGAGTGCAGTTCGTCTTTTTTTATTTAATCTCTTTTATGATAGAAGAATAGTCAATCTACCCAATCCTTTCCGCTTTCTTTTAGCAAAGTTTATCTCCAAAAGGCGAGAAAATACTGCACAAGAAATATACGAGCACATTGGAGGTAAGTCTCCAATTTTGGAGAATACAAAAGCACAAGCTGATGCTTTAGAACTAAAATTAAATGAAGATGGAAACCATGTGTATAAGATATTCATCTGCATGCGTTATTGGCATCCATTTGCTGATGAAGTTGTTAAAAGCGTAAAGCAATTCGACCCTGACGAAATCATTCTGTTACCACTATATCCACAATATTCAACCACCACAACTCTATCATCCATCGAGAATTGGCAAAAAAATGCCAAAAAACATAGCCTAGAATGTAACACAACAATAATCAATAATTATTATGACAATGAAGACTTTATTGAAGCTTACACCAATCTGACAGCTAAGTACTACAAGTTAGCTAGCAAAATCGGTAAGCCAAGAGTACTGTTTTCAGCTCATAGCTTGCCTCTTAGTATCATTAAAAAAGGCGACCCTTACGCTTCACAGATAGAAAAAACAGTAAAGTTAATAGTAAAAAAATTGAATATTGAAGATCTTGATTGGGGAATATGTTATCAGAGTAAGGTTGGCCCAGTAAAATGGTTGGAGCCTAGCACTGAAAGTGAATTGTCACGCGCAAAAGCCGATGATATACCCGTAGTTTTATCACCTATATCTTTTGTGTCTGAACATTCGGAAACACTGGTTGAACTTGATATAGAGTATAAAGCAATTATCAAAGACGGATATTATTTTCGCGTACCAACTCTCAGTACTGATCTCTTATTTATCAAATGCTTGGCAGATTTATGTTTAGATCATTCTCAAGGTCCTGATTTATAGCACTTTATCTTTTAAGATTTTTATGGTATAACATTAAAAAGTTATTATTTTATTATCTACTTATGCCAAAAGGTAAGCCAAATACATTTATACACAGTATACATGATGCTCACAATCATGATATTAGAAAGATGTATTGTATTGCAGTAGGTTTAACAGGCATATTGTGTAAAATTTCATTGCAATTCTGTTGCGAGTTTATTGATAACAACAGATCCAATATTTGTACTATATTAGATATTGCCAAGTTCATAAAATTACCAACATCAACATTACTCATTCTTCATTCTGGACTCAAGTTAGCTGGATATAAATCTCAGGACGATAAAGGTGAGCCTAAAAAACCAGCACAGGTTATAGGTAGCTTAGCCTTCTTGGCAAATTGTACAATAGGAATATTGATGCAGACAAAAATCATTCATTTCCTAGCTGGGAACAATAAAGATATAATAAGTTATATTAGCTTAACATCAGCAGTTCTGTTTCTATTTTCAGAATTTATAAGCTATTATTATACATGGAAGAAGTATCTGGATAATAAGAATCCTGAAAAATCTGCTGAATGTAGAAAAGATGTTATTTTCAGCACGATAACCTTGTCATTAGGCTTATTAAGCTTTACATTAAAGAGAATGGAAATTGCAACTATACCGATAGACTTGGGTGGTGGCATAATCTATAACTTCAACTTAAGCATAACAGTTAGCTTAATATTAAGCATAGCATACTTGATATCAAACATCGATAAGTTTGTTAATCAACCTAGTAATGGCACTGATCCTTCTACTGGACTCTATCATGCTCACCATACTCAGCCCGGTAATGATGGTAATGATCTGCCCGATGGCAACGCTGTGGGAATGTAAGGATTAGAGGTGAAAAGATTTTATTTCTACTGCCAATGCTAATACTGCTAATTTGCTAACAATGTTCCAAAGTGGCAGAGTTTTATTTTCTTGGCTGATGTCATAAAATTCACAGTCAGTGGAATTCAAGCTAGAATATGTATCTTTTCTATTATTGCATCGATATAAGTAGCACGCAGGCGTATTCCCTACATAGTATATCAGCGGTTCTGCAGGACTGCACTTAAATACATCGATAGTTGGTACACCTTCTTGTATAATAACACTACTTACTTCTATACCTTCCTTTACCTTTTTCATTTTACTGCGCTTTTTTTTGTTGAGGTTTAACACTTCTTCACCACTTGTCACTGTTATGATACCCATTCCGTATGTGCCATTGCTTGCTTTGATAAAAACGTAAGGTTGTGTTTTTATTTTATATTCCTGATATTTACTTTGTATTAGAGACAATACTTGATCAACTTTAACCGCTATTGCTTTTAGTGATGAATCATCATTAAAATCTACTTCATTACAATTTTCTGTAAGTGCAGAAATGAGCCATGAGTCTATTTTAAACCCGCTACAAAATTCGGACGCTAATTTTTGATAAATTTCAAAATACTTAAATTTCTGTCTACTGTGCCAACCATACAGTGGGCTCGGTATTATCTCTTGTTTTACATTTTTGAGAATATCTGGAATGTGGCTTGTCATATCTCTATTCAGTATAATAACATCGGGTACAAATCCTGAAGTTGTCTTTAACAAAGAATTTTCTTTTACAATAGTCTCATATAATTCTATTAAATTATATGCTTCACTGTGAAAGAGACCAATTTTAGTTTCGAAACCTGCAAGTTGAAGCACCTTTTCTATGGCAAATACATTTTCTATATACATTTTATTTCGTGTGTAATTTTCCGGTATTATAAGGGCTTTCTTATATTGTTTTGTTTCGAAGTAGCTTTTTATCAATTTTGCTGCTGTTACTCTCGATACCTCGCTCAGATTGTTGAAACCTGCAGGAAATAAATTAGCGTCTACTGGAGCAATTTTGTAGCTGGAGTTTCTAAGATCTATAGAGCTATAAAATGGCAATGTAAGGCCGTTAAATTTTGCCTCAAACCAATTATTTATATCTTTTTCCAGATTTGGATGAATTATGTTTTGCATCTACACTTTAAATGTTATAAGAAAAGTACTATATTATAAGTTATAATCTATATAATATAACGAATTAAAATAACAAAAAATGATTAATCATGACAGCAGTAAAATGTATGGTACTACTATACTGTCAATTAGAAGAGACAAAAATGTAGTAGTAATAGGTGATGGGCAAGTCTCGCTAGGCCATACCGTTATAAAATCTGGAGCAAAAAAAGTTAGGCGTCTTTCTGGTGACTCCGTAATTGCCGGTTTTGCTGGAGCAACAGCTGATGCATTTACTCTCTTCGAAAGGCTAGAATCTAAACTTGATAAGCACCCAGGACAGTTAATGAGGGCATGTGTTGAACTTGCAAAAGACTGGAGAATGGATAAATATCTAAGAAAATTAGAAGCTATGATGATCGTGGCAGACAAGTCCATTTCATTGGTCATTACAGGAACGGGTGATGTTCTTGAACCTGAGGATGGCATTGCAGCCATTGGCTCTGGAGGAAATTTTGCTTTATCTGCAGCAAAAGCTTTGATTGACGTTGAAGGAATATCAATAGAGGAGATTGCAAAAAAGGCTATGAAGATAGCTGCCGATATATGTGTTTATACAAACCATAATCTAATTATTGAAAAAATAAAGGAGTAATATGTCAAGAACTTTGTGTACCAATTCTTCTGGTCAACCTGTAGTAGGTCAATTTGATAATAATGATGACTGTAATGAGAAAAATAGCCTCTATGAAAATGAAGGTACAGGAAGTAGCAGCATTCAAAGCTCACAAGCTTTATTAGATGATCTACCACCACAGAAGATAGTTAAAGAATTAGACAGATTTATAATCGGGCAGAATGATGCAAAGCGCGC
Source organism: Wolbachia endosymbiont (group B) of Hofmannophila pseudospretella (assembly GCF_964028515.1). Lineage (NCBI taxonomy): Bacteria > Pseudomonadati > Pseudomonadota > Alphaproteobacteria > Rickettsiales > Anaplasmataceae > Wolbachia > Wolbachia endosymbiont (group B) of Hofmannophila pseudospretella. The sequence goes on from NZ_OZ034788.1 coordinate 740,932, forward strand.
TGTTGCTATTGCACTCAGAAATCGTTGGCGTCGAAATAAAGTCCCACTTCCACTACGTGAAGAGATTATACCTAAGAATATACTCATGATAGGCCATACGGGAGTTGGTAAAACTGAAATAGCTCGCCGTTTAGCAAAGCTTGCTGGTGCACCTTTTATAAAAGTTGAAGCAACGAAATTTACTGAAATAGGATATGTTGGACGTGATGTTGACTCGATAATACGTGATTTAGTTGACGCAGCAATAGTTTTAGTTAAGGAAAAAGCACGTAAAGCCTTAACTAAAAAAGCTTTAGGTTTGGCTGAAAAGATAATAGTCAACTCCATGGTTGGTGAAGATGCAACCGAGGAAAGCAAAAAAGTTTTCAGAGAAAGACTGAGAAATAAGGAATTTGAAGATGGAGAAGTTTCTATTAACGTCAGGGAGAGCAAGGGTATGCTACCCACTTTTGATATACCTGGTATGCCAGGTGGGCAAATTGGTGTGATGAACGTAACAGAAATCGTGGGCAAGATGTTTAATGGGAGCAAAAAAACAAAAACTATTACAGTTAAAGTGAAAGAAGCACGTGAAATATTGATTAATGAAGAAAGCGAAAGGTTAATGGATGAAGACAAGATAATTAAAGAAGCGATTGATCTTGTTAGCAATGAAGGCATAGTGTTTTTAGATGAAATAGATAAAATTGCAGCACGTACAGAAATAAAAGGTGAAGTCAACAGAGAAGGAGTGCAGCGCGATCTGTTACCATTACTTGAGGGAACAACTGTTTCAACTAAGTATGGCCCCGTAAAAACAGACTATATATTATTTATTGCATCTGGTGCTTTTCATTTATCTAAGCCATCTGATCTTTTACCAGAATTACAGGGTAGATTGCCAATTAGAGTGGAACTTAAGGCGCTTACTCAAGAGGATCTAATAAAAATATTAAAGGAACCAGAATCTAGTTTGTTAAAACAGTATATAGCGTTAATGAAAACGGAAAATGTAACACTTGAGTTTACTGATGATGGTATAGAGACTATAGCTGAAATAGCATTTACAGTTAATAGAGAAGTGGAAAATATAGGTGCAAGAAGACTTCATACTGTCATGGAGAAGCTTTTGGATGAAATAAGTTTTATCGCTTCTGAAAAAAATAGTGAAAAATTTGTTATAGATAGCAAATATGTAAGAGATAAACTAGAGTCAATTTCAAAGCAGCTTGATTTATCTAAATTTATACTTTAGAGGAAGCCTACTTTAAGTAATATAGAGCATTCAAGAGGTTTTATTTTTTCTTACTTCGTAATTCTTTAAGCTATTTTTCAATAGTAGAATTCAAGCTTAAATCAATTATTGCAATATCAAAATCTATGTCTTTTGTTAATACATCAGTTAAAAGGTCAGGTGGAGAAAGAACTGTTCTTTTATTACCAGCTCTCATTCCCACAACTCCAAGCTCTATAGCAAGTGGTGTTTTTTTGTCACCAACCTTAAACTGCACTATTTGATCTTTGATTATATACTCACCATTATGTCTCTTTATGCTATATTGAACTGATATCTCATCGCCACATTTTACTCGTTTTCCAGTTTTGTTAATTAAATTATTAAAAATCATCAGGTTATTTACTGAATCGGGATATTTATCTTTTACTTCAATCAGTTTGATGTAATAAGAGTTAAAACTCATTTTGTTGTCATCAGCAGCAATAGTAACTACACGCTCTCCGCCTTCTTTCATACCTATTACCCCTAAATTCACTTCTTTTAAGTAATCCTGACCTATTTTCAAATTGACATCAGTCGGAAGTAGCGTTGCTAGGTTGTTGGAGACTTTGTACATTTGTAGCAGAACTTCTTGGCCACAGAAAACTTTACTGCCACTGCCTTCAGTAATTTCATAAAAGTTTATCATCTCTTCTTCTTTTTGCTGTGTTATTTCTTCTAAGTATTCTGCTAACCCATGCTTTTCAATATAACGATCAAGAGCTGATTCAAGTATCGGCCTGACCAAATAACTTGCTATCATCTGTGTCAAACCACCATGTGTAGCATTTATTTCGTAAAGCTTTTCCCTTTTCTCTGGTTTATCTTTGTTTATATAAACAATCGTAATTATAAAAGCAGAAGCTAAAGTGAGAATCATTACTACAGAGATAAACATTTGTAATATAATTTTTCTAACCATCCTTCTTTACTTGATTCAATAAATCATATAAGTCATTAGTATTCCCTGAAAGCGTACTTAAATTATCTGAGGCCTGTTTAAAGAGACTATCTATATAGTTTTCCATTTCATTTTTTCCAAGCACGGACATTAAATTGTTTGTTTTATCTTGCTCATAATCTTCGATATCATCTTTGGCTTGAAAAATAAGCCCTAGATTTATTCCATAGTTATATAATGCTTCCCGCTCCTTGTCTGTAGCGCCTCCTATTATAGCCCCTATTTCACATGAAGCTGCAAATAGTTTTGCAGTTTTCATCAAATGAATTTCTTTTATTTTGTCAAAATCTGCACCTATATCTAAAATCTGCCCTCCCACCATTCCCTTCATTCCTGTTGCTTGAGAGAGCACTTTTATGATCTCACAATTTAACACAGATAATATCTCAAAAGCCAGGGTAAGTAATGCATCTCCGGCCAGTACTGCTGTTGCTTCACCAAATTTTTTGTGGCAGCTTGGCTGGCCTCTGCGGGTATCACTGTTATCCATACATGGCAGATCATCGTGAATTAGGGAGTAAGCATGAATAAATTCAATTGCTGCTGCTGTTGTTATTGCTTTTTCAACCTTTATGTTGAATATCGACGAAGATGCTATAACTAAAAAAGAACGTATATGTTTTGCAGGAGCAAGAAGCACATAACGCATAGCTGATATAAGTTTATTCTCACTATTTTCAGGTAAGAGCTTATTCACTTCTACAACAAGCAAATTTTTTGTTGTTTCGTCTAGCATTTTTAAATCTATTAACTATCGAGTGCTATGAGATAGGAAGTTTTTAATAGTTTATATAATCATAAAAGCTATTGCAAACATCAAAATTTCTTATAACATCAGAGAATAGGTTATTTTTTAGTAAGAAATGAACGAATTGGCAAAAAGCACTAGGGAAGATATAGAAGAAAAAGTAAAGAAGATTATACTAGAGCACATCAGTAAGGATGTAGAGGGATTTGGTAGTTCTTCAAAGCTTTCAGACCATGGCACAGATAGTTTAGATGCAGTTGAAATAATCATGGCAGCTGAAGAAGAATTTGGTATAGAGATTCCTGATGAAGATGCGCAAAAAATGGAAACTATGGAACAGATAGTTGAATATGTAGTAAACAAAGCAAACAATTGATGTTGAATGAGCAGAAGAGTAGTAGTTACCGGTGTTGGCTTAATTACTCCACTAGCAGCAGATGTTAATAACACCTGGTCAAAGCTGAAAGAAGGTAAATCTGGCATCAAAGCAATCAATACAGATAGGTTCGACTCTTCTGATCTTGCTTGTCAGGTTGCAGGGCAGGTGCCTGTGCAATCCGATAACATTGAGCATTATTTTAATCCACCAGATTATATTTTTGAAAAAGACCTAAAAAGAACAGATCGTTTTATTCACTACGGAATTGCAGCAGCTGTTCAGGCAGTAGAAGATTCACTAATTTTGGAAAATAAAAATATTAATAAAGAGCGAATAGGTGTAGCTATTGGTTCTGGTATAGGTGGTCTTCCATCAATTCAGGAAAATGTAATTACCATGCAGGAGAAGGGGCCTAGACGTGTTAGCCCATTTTTTGTTCCTGCAAGTCTAATAAATTTGATATCTGGTCATATTTCTATTAAATACGAATTTATAGGTCCAAATGACTCAGCGGTAACTGCATGTGCAACAGGTGCGCATGCGATTATAAACTCAGCAAGAGCTATAAAACTCGGTGAAGCTGACATTATGATTGCAGGCGGAGCAGAAAGTGCGTTATGCAGAGTTGGAATTGCAGGTTTTGCATCGATGAAGGCGCTATCAACTAAATTCAATGATAAGCCTGAAGAGGCCTCAAGGCCATGGGACGAAGAACGCGATGGATTTGTCATGGGCGAAGGGGCAGGTATATTAGTTCTGGAAGAATATGAACACGCAAAAAAAAGGGAAGCAAAAATATATGCAGAACTCACTGGATATGGACTCACAGGAGATGCGCACCACATCACAGCACCACATCCAGAAGGAAGAGGCGCACTTAAGGCAATGGAACTTGCTTTAAGGAGTGCACAAGTAAGCCCAAGTCAAATTGGGTATATCAATGCACATGGAACTTCAACAACACTTGGGGATAAAGTTGAAGTAATAGCAATGAAGCAGTTATTCGGTGACTATGCCTATAAAATACCTGTTTCCTCGACTAAATCTTCTATAGGACATTTACTTGGTGCCGCAGGAAGTGTTGAAGCAATATTTAGTATCCTTGCATTAAACAATGGAATTGTTCCACCAACTTTAAACCTACACAAACCTTCAGAAGGGTGTGATTTAAATTTTGTACCACTTAAAGCTCAAGAGCATAAAATTCAATATGCGCTTTCTAATTCATTTGGTTTTGGTGGTACCAACGCGTCTCTCATCTTTGGAAAGGTGTAGTTAATTATGCTATTTTGAATCGACTACGAAAATGTTATTCGAGTAGCTGAAACTGGAGTCCAGTTAAATTGGTCAGCATAAAAGTAATGTTGAAATATAACATTTTGATGATGATGAAGAAATGGATCCCAGTGTCAGCTACTCGAATGACAGAAGAAGAAAAAGCAAAATTTTGTCTTTTACCGCTAACCTATTATACTTACTTGATAAGTTCTATCGCTTGATTAAATGCATAAAATATTAGTAAGAAGTAACCATAAGCCCTTAATTGGAAAAATCAAGATTAATGGTTCAAAGAATGCCGTCTTGCCAATAATGGCGGCAAGCTTGTTTAGTAATTCTTCAATAACTTTGCATAACGTACCTGATTTAATTGATGTGAATTTGATGTCTGAGCTGCTTAAGAGTCTTGGTGCAGAAGTAAATTTTATATGCAATAAAGACTATAAAGCAAATCACACTTTGGAAATTGACTGTAGCAATATCAATAACTATTTAATATCACATGAAATTGCAAGCAGACTGCGAGCATCTTTTTTAATGCTAGGTCCAATGCTCAGCAGATTTGGTAGAGTTTCAACAGTATTTCCTGGTGGATGTAATATTGGAAAACGTCCTGTTGACATTCATATTAAGGCACTTGAAGCAATGGGAGCTAAAATTGAAATTGATAGCTGTAATATAACTGCAACAACAAAGGGGAAATTGCAAGGCAAAGAAATAACATTTGAAAAAGTGAGTGTTGGTGCAACAGAAAATATAATAATGGCAGCAACACTTGCAGAGGGAGTAACAATAATAAACAATGCTGCAATTGAGCCGGAAGTTCTTGATTTAATAGAATTTCTGAAGAGTATGGGTGCCAATATTGAAGTTAATAATACAAAAATCACAATAGAAGGTGTTGAAGCATTAAATGGGTGTGAGCATAAAATAATACCAGATCGCATAGAGGCCGGTACTTATGCTCTGGCTGCTGTCATTACCGGCGGCGAGCTAAAGTTAGAAGGAGTAAATTTGTCTGATATGGAATGTATTGCAAATGAATTGAAGACTATAGGAGCCGGAGTTGAGTTATGTGACGATGGTATGATTATTTCTAGAAAAAATGGCTCTATTAAATCTATTCACGTTACAACAAATCCATACCCCGACTTTCCCAGCGATATGCAACCACAACTAATGTCTGCTATGTGCATTGCAGATGGAATATCAATCATTGAAGAGAATGTTTTTGAAAGTAGATTTGCACATGCGAATGAGTTAAGAAAATTAGGTGCTAATATCAGCATCGAAAAAAGTAAAGCTACTATAAGTGGAACAAAGAGTCTATCTGGAGCTAATCTGCATGCTAATGACTTAAGATCAACCGCAGCTTTAATTCTTGCTTCTTTGGTGGCTAAAGGAGAAACTATAATAAATAACTCACATCATTTATGGAGAGGCTATGAAGCAATGGACGAAAAACTCAATTCGTGTGGAGCCGATATTTCCTTGAGGACATGTTATGAATAAGCGAACTACAGTAAAAGAGATAGATGAAATTCTATACGAAGAACATAAGGTGTTAGATCATGGATTTGTTCGAGTGATTGATTATATGGGCTCTGATAGCGCCATAGTTCAAGCTGCTCGTGTTTCTTATGGAAAAGGAACAAAACAGATAAATCAAGATGAAGCGCTTATAAAGTATTTGATGAGGCATCATCATACAACTCCATTTGAAATGTGTGAAATTAAGTTTCACGTGAAACTTCCAATTTTTATTGCAAGACAGTGGATAAGACACAGAACTGCAAATGTGAATGAATATTCCGGAAGGTATTCGATACTTGATAATGAATTTTATATACCAGAACAGGTTGCAAAACAATCTGATAATAATAAACAAGGCAGCGGTGAAGCTTTTGACTCAAGTACTTCAAAAGAAATAATAGATTCTCTAATAAATGATTCTCATTTAGTATATTCTCATTATGAGAAATTTATTGAACAGGGCCTTGCAAGGGAAATTGCCCGAACTAATCTAACACTTAATTACTATACTCAGTTTTATTGGAAAATAGATTTACATAACCTTTTTCACTTTTTAAGGCTTAGAGCTGATCAGCACGCCCAATATGAAATTAGAGTCTATGCAGAAGTTATGTTGGACATAGTAAAGAAATGGGTCCCGCTGGCCTATAATGCTTTTGTTGAATACTCGCTAAAATCAGCCTGCATTTCAAAAACTGGTCTTGAAATAATTCGCAAGCTAATAAAAGGAGAAAATGTTACGAGAGAAGAAAGTGGCATTGGTAAAAGAGAATGGAATGAGCTGATGTCTATACTTGGTAAATAATCTTGAAGATAAATGTATAGTTGTTATTTACATAGCGTTTGCAGGATAGCTGTACAAAACCCAAACCAGTCACAGCTGTACAAACATTTTGGTAATTTGCATAGTAGATGATGTCATTCCAGTGCTTGACACTGGAATCCAGGAATTTTGATTCTAAATTGGGTATTGGTCTTAAATTAAAATAAACGTTTGTGATGAGATTATATGAACACTGGATCCCAGTGTCGGAGCACTGGGATGACAAGAGAAGGAAACACTGGGATGAGAGGAGAGGGAAACACTGGCATGACAGAAGATGAAACCACTGGAACATTTATTTTTGAAAGTAAATTACATAGTAGATGGTCAGTACTTGATACTGGAATCTAGTCCTTAAGATCAAGTTATGTCCTTTCACAGACTTGCAGGTGTGAGCAACAATTTATTCATACCTTTATCAACTGATATATCAATTATTCTTGAATTTGTTCTTTCCATTGTTTCATAAAGCTTTTCAGCTTTCTTTAACATTAGTGTTGCATTTCTAAGCGTAATACAAATTTCGCAATAATCTGGAGAATTTTCAACATACATATTATATGAATAATGGTTTACAGCAAGTTCTATTGCCCTACTAACTTCCTCTAATGTAAAATTAGCAGCTCCTGTATTAGGACAAAAGCCAACCGCTCCTTTACTAGGGTCAAAAAATATGTATTTATCACTCTCTGCTTTATACAACAACATAGAATGTCCAGCATCCTTGAAATCCGCTCCATTATTAGCAAGATAAAAAGAATTAAATTCTAAGTAGCATCCTATCTCCACATCATTTAAGACACGTTTGATTTGTTCTTGGTCAGTATCTATCCATACTTTTGTTGAAGATAAACCATCACACCATTGCTCATGCATTTTCTCATCAAAATAAAATAGAGCTCCTTCTCGCCTTTTAATACTCTGAACATCAATAATAGGTAAGAATTGCGATAAAAACTGCATCATTAATAACTCAATCGTTTGTTCTTTTCTTCCATCAATATAGTCCATAAAATCTTGTTCAGATATAATATTACCAGACTCGAGGAATTGAACAAAATCTTTCCTATTCTCTAATCTTATAAAGGTAATAAAGTAATTTAATGAGTGACATAACCCTTCTTCGGGATCAAAATCTAAAATTTCTTCAAATCTATTTTTTAATTGTGCAATTTTAGATATATTCTCTGACATAAAAGCATTCAAATCAAATTGAATAGCTTGCTCACTTTCAAATAATTTATTATATTGTTCTTCAGCTGATAAATCTGGTGCTTTATATACATATCTATCATTTTCTCTATGTATACCTTCTATATCTTTAATTATACCTTGTTCTACATTTTTACTGATAGCAGTTTTATGCTTTCCTCTGTTGGCAAATTTATTTAAAAACTCCGCAATTTCCTGTTTTGAAAGTGTTTTTTCAACTTCTCCATCTTTAGTTTTAGAAAACACTCTAATTTTAGCGTTTTTCTTGTCATACCAAAATCCATTACTGACCGAACAAATAAGAAACATTACAAACTCGTTTAATAGTAGTACTGGAAATATTGACAATAAAATTACACAAAACATCTTCAAGTAAACCTATGGTATCGTAGATACTATTGCGTAAAGTATTGTATTTGATATATTGCCACAACCTTTCAACAGGATTCAGTTCCGGTGAATAAGGAGGCAAGTATATGATGGTAATGTTTTCCTGAATTTTCAAACTTTTTGATCTATGCCAACTTGCACAATCCATTACAAGAAAGGCTTCTTTCGTGCCTAAATCTTTCGACATCTGCTCCAGAAATATATTCATACAATCAGTGTTTACATATGGAGCAAGTAGGCTAATTTTCTTACCACTTCTTGGATTTACCGCACTGTAGATATAGAAATTTTGTCTACCAATTTTCATTTTAACCTGTGTTCTGACCCCTTTTTTAAACCATCCGTGTCCGATTTTTGAATGAGTTCCAAATCGTGATTCATCAAAAAAATACCTCCTTTTCAGGGTGGGAATTGACTATTTTATTGAAGTATTTTTTAAACTCTTCTTGCTTGTTTTTATCTTGTTTATGGTGAATTGGCCTCGGTGTTATGTAAGAAAACTTCATCCTTTGTATCTCACGGTGCACTGTTGATTTGCTAATGTTTAGGCCAAATTCCTCTGAGATTTTTATTTGCACTTCCTTAATAGTAATATTTGGATTTCTTTCTACCCATATTTCAATTTGCTCACGTTGATTTTTGTTTAATTTGCTTTTTCTTCGCCGCTGAGACGGGGAAAATAATCTTTCTACTCTACCAAATTTTAGATGCTTTATCCATTCAGTCAAAGCAGTCCTTGAAATTTTACATATTCTTGCCACAGCGCTTATACTACTTTCTTTTCCTGCTATCACCGCTTGTAACTTTTTTGAAACATATGCGTTATTTCTGACCTTTTTTAACATTTCTTTCGCCAAATTTACAACTTTTTCGTCTAATAGTTTTGACCTTAATGCCATTTATACCTCTCTATTTTATCTACTTTAGTATCACTTCTTTCCCATTATTGTCTATCTGTTCTTTATATAGTGGGAATTGGTATCAGTAAGTAATTGCTTTATGAATTGAGGATGTTTTTCTTGTAGGAATGTCACTAAGCAATCTGACATTCTATAGTCATTAGACATACTTGCTATTTTATATGGTGTATCATGACCAGATTCCTGCATTTTATTGTATGCTTCTTTTGTATAATGCATATCGCGAGTGCTTTCTTTTTTAGCTGCATCATAGCTCCACATGAAAAGCTTCATACCGGTACGTAAAACTTCAGGTACTGTATCCATATTACCGGTAGAGTACTCAAGAAATGCATCGCTCATTTTTTCCATTAAAATTTTAGATTTTGCACAAAGTAAGCCATTTACATCTCCAACAATAAAAGTCTTTGCTATCGTGCCGTCAGCTTCGTGTGCTCTTACTGTTCCACCACCCCATAATTCTCTATGGTCCTTACCACCTGAAAGTTCCTTGATGTGAGCTTTGTAATCATCGTAATTTTTCAGCACATAAAGCTGCAATTTTACTGGACCAGAATGAACGCTTTTTTGTGAATAGAAATTATCAGACCAGGCTCCGTAAGCATCTTTTACAGTTTGTTTTATATACTCAGGGGTATAACTAGCTAATCCCCCATATTTTACTTCTATCGTAAGCTGATCATTTATTACTATACTCTCTGTATTTGGAAATAAATTTTTAATCAACGTCTGTGATTTGTCAGATCCAGAATTTATTTTGAACTTCATATTCACCTCTTAAAAATTTTCACTATAAATAAGTCTTGGAAACAATGTGTTAACCATAGATTCAGCCCTTACTTGATTTTTACATAACTGCTGAGATATCGCTGAAAAGCCGATTCTTAGTATTGAGATATTTAGCATAGCTGCCAGCAGCAGGTATTGAGTAAAAACCGCTTGCAAGTTCAAGATAAGAGCTGCTATTCAGAACAAAAAATAAATCGCTCTGGTCAAGCAATATGTCATAACCAGAGCTCGTGCAATGTAAGTATTCATTGCCTTCATACTCTGCTATGTAGTATTTACTTGCATCAAGATCACCATTAAGCTGTAAAATTGCTGCTGAACGTCCATTCCCAATACTATGGCCTTTTATTACTTTAAGTACTTTAATCTCATCATTTTCTATGAGTTCTCTTAACTTTTCATTCTTTTGATTTAATTCTTCCTCTGCTTTTCTTCTGTCTTCTTCTAATTTTGTTTCTTTTTCGACAAGCTCATTTTGTATTTGCAAAAACATATCTTGAATGGTTAAGCCATTTAGAAAGTAATCCAATACACTTGACACAAGTGGCTGCAATTCACCGTTATCTTCGAAGCTCTTTTCCTGCTTTTTGTCATATTGATTAGGGTTATAGATTGCATAGAGAGGATAAAAACCATAATTCACCTCATCGAATGATGACTTTATGGAAAATCCGCTCTGATCAAGTGGAAGTTTAGTAGCTAAATATCTACCATTATCATCTCTGACATATAGCTCATTTATACCATAGTGACCACTATATTTGTTGTAATAAATATAAAAATTCTCAGGATTAAGATTAAAGTAATCATCTAAATTGTTAGGTTTACCGAGCTTTTCACATAGAAAACTTTTGCTCTTATCTGTAAGTTTGATGCGTGTAGAGAAGTAACACCGATCTATTCGGTCACCTTTTTCTATTTCAAAGTCTAGGACTATTTTATCGCTAAACATACAGAATTTCCTCACATTTCCAATATTTATGATTATAAATTGTGTACTATGAAAAAAGCATTAAGGTCTTTTTGTGTATCTGATTTTTCTGATTCATTTGAAAATTACAAAAATAGTTTAGGCTACTATGAGGAAAGCAGTTGATGTATTACTACCACTTCCAATTGATCAGCTATTTTCCTATATAGTTGAAGAAAACACTGAAATTTCAATTGGAGATTACGTAGTAGTACCGTTTGGTAGAAAACGCTTGATTGGAATAGTTTGGAGAAAAAGTAGCAAAAGCGATCGAGAATTAAAATTTATTGAACAAAAGGTCGATTTGCCGAGCATCAGACCAAAACTGATCGAATTTGCAGAATGGGTTGCTCAATATAATGTAATACCTATTGGTATGCTTGCCAAAGTGATAATGGGAGGAGTATTAAAGGTAAATCAAATAGATAAGTTAGTTTGCACTAAACAAAAGCAGGAAATAAGTGAAATAGATTACCAATTAAACCCTGAGCAGCAAGCAGCTCGAGATAAAATAATAAGTAATTTGAATGAGTATTCAGTAACTTTACTTGACGGTGAAACCGGGTCTGGAAAAACGGAAGTTTATCTCTCTGTGATTGCACAGTTAATTAAGAATATTCCAGCGTTCAATACACAACTAGACGAATGTTACAATATAAGAGTAATTTTTACCAAAAAGGATGTCATCCCAGTGCCCCGACACTGGGATCCAGAAAACTTAATTTCAAATCAGTACACTAAGCATTTGTACGATAAAGACTGGATTCCAGTGTCAAGCACTGGAATGACATCATCTACTACTAAAACTACCTGCAAATGTTCAAACACCAAAAGGTTACACACTGGAATGACAACAGAAGGAGGTAATGCACAAGTCCTTATCCTTCTGCCAGAAATTGTCCTAACTTCACAATTGGTAAATCGCGTTCGCAGTCAGACATCTGGAAATATAGCTGAGTGGCATTCAGGACTTACTCCAAAAGCTCGCCGAAATAATTGGCTCAGTATCGCAAATGGAAGTGCGCAGATAATTATTGGGGCACGGTCAGCGCTTTTTTTGCCTTATAAAAACCTAAAATTAATTATCGTCGATGAAGAGCATGACTCATCCTTTAAACAAGAACAGGGGATTATATATAATGCTCGAGATATGGCCATTATCTTAGCCAAACTCGAAAATATTCCGATTATTTTGTCATCCGCCACTCCGCTACTTGAAACAATTTATCATGTTAAAAAAGGGAATTACAATCATGTAAAATTGACTAAACGATTCGGTGGTGCAGAGTTGCCACAAATAAAAGTAGTAAATAATAAGCAATGGATTTCCAATGAACTTTTCGAAGGAATAAAACAAACCATAGAGAAAAAACAGCAAGTTATGCTCTTTCTAAACCGCCGGGGGTATGCGCAACTTGCAGTTTGTAAAAAATGTGGATATAAAATTTCCTGCTCAAATTGCACTGTATGGCTTACTTACCACAAGAAAAAGAACGTCCTTTTATGTCACCATTGTTCTTATCAATCAAAACTTCCAGAAAAATGCTCCAATTGTCAAAGTGAGCAGTCATTGCTCCTTTATGGTGTGGGAATTGAAAGGTTAGTTGAAGAAATAGTGAAATTAATACCAAATGCAAAAACTGCGATTATCAGCAGCGATCAGAAGTCGCTTGGTAACGTCATTGATTTAGTGTTGAAAGAAGAGGTGAATATTATAATCGGTACACAAGTGATTGCCAAAGGGCATAATTTCCCTAAGTTAACTTTGGTTGGAGTGATAAATGCAGATTTAGGACTTGAAAATTCTGACCTCAGGGCAGCAGAAAAGACGTATCAATTATTGCATCAAGTTGCGGGTAGATCTGGGAGGTTCAACGAAAAAGGAACGGTAATAGTGCAAACCAATAATCCTGAAAGTTTAATAATAAGAGCATTACAGCAGCAAAAAAGGGACTTGTTTTATGAAGTTGAACTTGAGTCAAGACGCAAAGCTAAAATGCCACCATTTAGTAGATTAATAGCGCTTATAGTTTGTGATAAGGATCAATTTGCAACGCAGAAAGCAGCAAGTGAGCTAACAAGCTTTTTACATAATCAATGTTCAACTACCTTTCAGCACTTGACGCTGAAAGAATTTGAAATTTTTGGCCCATCACCAGCAGCAATAAATTTTTTAAACAATAAATATCGTTATAGAGTGTTACTGAAAATACACAATAACCATAGTCTATTCATAAAGAAAAAGCTGAAACATTGCTGTAACTTGAGTTCAAACATTGCAATAACAATAGATGTTGATCCTGTGAGTTTCTTTTGATGTTATTTGAATTTATTTGACATTCACAGAATTAATTGTATTAATTTTTTAATCAATAGTTTGACTTTTATTACGATTTATTATATTATTGATATAATTAGAATAAGGAGATGGTATGCATGATTTAATTAAGATTATTCATAATCGAAACGAGAGTCTTGAAAAAAACATTCAAGAGTTGAAAGATTATCTTACTGATGATAGAAAAATTGTGATTGAGAAAGAGTTATTCTCAGCAGCTATTGTAGATGTAATCTCTACAAAAGGAGATTTTATTAATGAACAAGCAGTGCAAATATACCTTATTTTGCATCACTGTATTAAACACTATAGTGCAAGGTCTAAGAAAGGAGAGATATTGTCATTTCAAAACGCAATGAATATTCTAGATGAAGCAGTACATGACTATATTACTCTTGAGGATTTCTATAAATTGATCAATTTTCGAGATCAAAGTGGAAATACATTATTACACCAAGCTGTTATAAGTAATAACACTGAGGCAATAGAAGCACTTTTGAAATATGGCGCAAATTCTTTGATAAGGAATAAAGAAGACAAAATGCCATTAGATTTAGCTCAAGAAGAAAAAACAAGAGAAGCACTCATTAAATCTATGAAAGACCAAGCTCAATCGAAAAAAGAAAGTGCTAGATGTAATGGTTTGATTGGTATCATACCTGGTGTTTTTCTTGGTGTTGGACTGGGTATTGGTAGTGCTCTAGTACCTTCAATGACTATTATATTATGCGCACTCGCAGTATCTGCTCTTGTTGCTGGAATAGCAGTTGGAGTGGCTATATATTTACTAAGTCAAGACTATAAACAGGCTAAATCGATAGAAAAAGCTGTTGATTCTCAACTCTCTTCCGTTGAGCAGAAAAAGGCTTATACAAATGAAGCAATGCTAAAAGATAAACAATAACTGTGAGTTTTTTAACATTAGATTTCTTGCATAACTGGAATTCGAAAGTTCCAGCGCATTTTACTTATTGGATCCCAGTGTCAAGCACTGGGATGACATCTGTTTATGCAAGAAATCTATTCATTTAAACCTTGTTTGAGAAAACGTAGCTATAAAAACCGCAGGTACCAGTTGGTTTTTATTAGCTAAAGTAAAGGTCAAGTATCTGGAATTCTGAACATAAGATCCCCCTGTGAAAAAAAGATTAGAAAAAATGCAGTGCACATACGACAGATATGCTCTGAAGAGGATACGCTACATTTTTAGTGAGTGTGATTTAAAAGTCTGCAGACCGAAGATAGATTTTTGAGCTCAATAAATATCTCTAACTGTAATTGTAATCAGATTTAAAATATGCGGAAGTAATTTTTTAGCTAATAATTCTGTCTTGTAGGAGTTTAACAAGAGAACCAAAAAGTTAGTGTCATAAATATTTTTATCAAAAACTATTTTAAAAAAATTTAAATAGAGTTGAAAATTTTTAAAGATGAGATACCCTACCTGTAATCTAATTATTAGTTTTTTATGTTACCAATAGAGGGTCAAATAAACGCTGCAGCAAATTTTCAAGCAGAAGACTTTGAGTCTAAAAATGCTACAGATCTTGATTATTTAGCTAATCCTCTAAGTGCTTCGAATGCAAAGCTAGAGAATAGCGTTAAAGCTAAAGATAAAAAGAATGAGGTACCTTTTTCCAGTAGAAGAGGCAGCTCGCATGTTTTAGAACTTTTTTCTAATGAAAGCGTTGAGATTAACATTCAAGATGAAACGCCTTGTGCCGCTCGGAGTGAATCAGGTATAGCTGGGCTGTTTAGAGGTATAGCTGGGTTATTTAAAGGCAGGGGTAGTATGAACATAAACCTTTATCAATCTAAAGTGCAACGTAGTTCTGCAATTGATTACAGTACTAGAGAAAGTATAGGGTCACGGCTACTAAATATCTGTAACGGAGAAGAAGATATCTCTTTTGATCAAGAGATTAATTTTTTATATCAAGAGGGTTGTTTGTATGATGCCTTATTGTTGCAAGATGAAGAAAATCAGGACACACCTTTACATGTGGCTATTAAAAAAAATCATGCTGATTTTGTAAAAAAGCTTTTGTGTATTCTTAAGGAGCCATACCGTGCGAATGAGTTTTACAAGCACAAATATTTTGAACATAAGGAAGAGAATGAAAAGCCGCTTTTCAAATTTATTAATACTAAGAACAAGGATGGAAAAGATGCAATTACTCTGGCTATTGAAGGTAATAATTCAGAATGCATTTCAGCTCTTTTTAACTACTTAACTGATAAAAATATTAACAGAAGAAAAGATGTTGAAAGTGAGTACACACCTCTACACGAAGCTGTGCTTCTTGGCAAAAATGAAGCAATCAAAGAGCTTCTGAAATCAAGAGATATAGATACTGAACTCATAGATAAGGAATCTTACAAAGCATCTAATTATACTAATGACCAAGAGGCAATAGAATTATTTATTAAGCACTATAGTAGTAAAATTAGTGAGTGGCGTATAAAATTAGAAGATAATAATAAAAAATTAGCGCGAATTAAGTGCGTCCTAAGCAAAACAAAACTTGCTTGTGTATGCTTAGCAGCCTTTGGCTCTTGTTTTAGAATGTATGGAAATTCCCATGACATAATAAATGAAAAAGTGAGTGAAGATATGTTATATTATTCTCTTGCATTGCTTTCCAACACTACAGGTCTAATATTATTTTTTAATTATTTGATCGATACAATACTTTCCAAGTATGAAGAAAAAAACTCTAGTTTGAATAAAGAATCAAACAGTTATGTAGAAGAAAGAAATATGTTGAAAAATAAATTGCGTCATTTTCAAAAAAGAAATACTAGAACAAATACGCAAATATCTGAGATAATTTCAGTTCTACCTGAAGTAGAATCAAGCTGCAGTAGATTGTGATTACATTACTTTTTTTAAGATAAGTTCTGAGAAAAGTGGAAAATCTTTTTCATAGCCAATCAAACCAAGCTTTCTTTACGAAAGGTTTGATGTTATCATTTTATGCACTATCCTGAATTTGTTGAATGAACATTAATATAAAGAATTTAGTTCATGCTTTTTCTAAATTGCCAAGTTTAGGTCCATCATCATCAAGAAGGCTAGTTATACATCTGCTTCAAAACAAAGATAGGGTTATGCTACCCCTTGCATCTTTGATTAGAGAACTAGCGGATCTTATAATAGAGTGTAAGATTTGTGGGAATCTAGATACTAAATCGCCATGTTCTATTTGTATTAACCCAAAGCGTGACACCAAGCTAATGTGTGTAGTAGAAGAATTGGGTGATCTATGGGCATTTGAAAAAGGGAGTATATATTCAGGTATGTATCATGTTTTAGGTGGAAGGCTATCAGCAATAAATGGCATAGGTCCAAAAGAACTGAACCTTGATAACATTCCTAAAAGAGTTACAGAATTTAAAATTGAAGAGGTTATTGTCGCAATTAATCCAACATTAGAAGGCCAAGTTACTGCGCAATATATAATTGAATTGGTGCGACCTGAAAGTCTTCGGTCATATTGTTTAAAAGGAGAGGAATTCATTCAGAAAGAAACTGAAAGGATTCTAAAACTTATTAAACCAGATGTTTTGCCGTCTGAGTCTACGCATCAGTGCGAATCGGGCAACCGGTTGGTGCCAAGCGATGCGGACAATGAACCTCCTCTTGAAAAAGAAGATGCTCAATCGTGAGAGGGGCATAAACTGCAAGCATCATGTGGTTGGAGGGCTAGGCTAGTGGTATGGTGAACGTAAGTGAAGCTTTATAAGTACCGATACGATGAAAGAGCTAAAGATGCTGATAAGCTCTGACCAAAAGGTAATGTGGATAAGTTACATTTTTTCATTTCTAGATGTACGCAAATAATAACTCCACCGGTATAGAGAAGCCACCTAACCCACTATTGTATGACTGGAGAAACAGGGTAAGCCTGTATTTTCGCCTACATGGCAAGCAAACCGCAAGGAATGCTGATGGAAGTGCAGGTAAAGGAGAATGGAGAAAGCGAATGCCATTTTGTAACGAAATGGATAGAATTTGTAACATTAATTCGCGTGAAAACGAGCAGACTTCCGTTTGGTCCCTCGTGACAAGAAACTTTGTTAACCACTTAAGGTAGGAAAGCAGATGATTACAAGTAAACCTGTAAGTGCATCTACCAAAAGCTTTGAAGCATGGAAGCAGTTGCCATGGAAGAAATGCCAGAAAGTTATTGTGAGGCTACAAAGACGTATTGTTAAGGCTGTCCAAGAAGGAAGATGGGGTAAGGTAAAAACTTTACAACATCTTCTCACACGCTCTTTTAGCGGAAAAGCTTTGGCTGTTAAGAGAGTAACTGAAAACCAAGGAAAAAACACAGCGGGTGTAGATCGTCAACTATGGTCAACTTGCAATGCTAAATTTCAAGGAATAAAGCAGTTAAAGCAAAGAGGATATAAACCTTCTCCGCTAAAACGGATTTATATCAGTAAATCTAATGGCAAAAGAAGACCTCTTGGAATACCCACGATAAAAGATAGAGCCATGCAAGCATTATATCTGTTTGCTCTGGAACCGATAGCTGAAACGATCAGTGATCGTCACTCCTATGGCTTTAGACCTAAAAGATCCTGTGCAGATGCTACAGTAGCTTGTCATTTGTTACTGGCAAGTCGTAATCAACTACAATGGATACTTGAAGGTGATATCAAAGGATGCTTTGACAACATTAATCATGAATGGCTTATGAAGCATATTCCTATGGAGAAAAAAATTCTGCATAGTTGGTTAAAAGCTGGCTTCCTAGAATCAAAAACTCTGTATCCCACAACTGCAGGTACCCCGCAAGGTGGTATAATTTCTCCAATACTAGCCAATTTAGCCTTAAACGGACTTGAAAAGTTATTGGAAAGTCGATTTGGTAAACTCGGCAGTAGAAAAAGAAACAAAATCAGAAGTGGAGTGAATGTAATCAGATACGCAGACG
Source organism: Wolbachia endosymbiont (group B) of Hofmannophila pseudospretella (assembly GCF_964028515.1). Lineage (NCBI taxonomy): Bacteria > Pseudomonadati > Pseudomonadota > Alphaproteobacteria > Rickettsiales > Anaplasmataceae > Wolbachia > Wolbachia endosymbiont (group B) of Hofmannophila pseudospretella. The sequence continues at coordinate 759,471 of NZ_OZ034788.1, forward strand.
ACTTTATTATTTCAGGTTTCACACATGAAGTACTGGAAAAGGAAGTTAAGCCTTTAGTATCATCTTTTCTTCATGAGCGAGGTTTAATTCTGTCAGAAGAGAAGACAAAGATTACATCTATCACAACAGGGTTTGACTTTCTTGGTTGTAATGTACGTAGATATAATAAGAAGTTAATTATTAAACCTTCGAAAGAAAGTATTAAAAGACTTCTTAATAAAGCACGTACATTGATAAAAGCAAATATAGCGAACACTCAGGCTATAGTAATTAAGTCACTCAACTCTCTACTGAGAGGATGGGGAAATTACTATCACCATGTGTGTGCTAAAAAAGCGTTTAGAAAGATCGACAATGAAATTTGGCATAGTTTATGGAAATGGGCAAAGAAAAGACATCCTCGTAAAGGATTACGTTGGATAAAGAATCGTTACTTCAAAGTAATGGGTCAACGCCAATGGGTTTTTGCTGCACCCCTATGCAAGAACAAACCAAAAGAGATACGGTATTTAAGACTGCTTAAGCTGATTGATATACCTATCAGACGACATGTTAAAATCAGAGCGGATGCAAATCCCCTTGACTTAAAATGGAAAAAGTATTTTGATGAGAGAGTGAAACGAACAAGAATGTTAGCAAGCTCTTTCTCAAGAGAAGGTTCTCTACTGTTGGTGTCACCATTAAGAATGATGTTTCCTGAGGAATCATGAAGGACAAGCCGGTTCTAGAAAAGAAGAACTTAGATAAGGGGCTCAAGCGTAGTGTTGGGAAACCTGCATGCTGCGTTTCTAAGGGAGGGGGTAGTAGTAATACTGCTTCCTTACCTGACCTAAAGAACTCAAATGTAAAAATATCCCGCCTTGCTTGTGGCATACCGATAGGTGGAGAAATTGACTACCTAGATGAAGGAACGCTGAAGATAGCGCTTACTTCAAGACAGGATATTAAATAATATTCCATTTCTTCTGAGCAACACACTTTAAAAACACTGTAACATACTTCAGCCTAAAAACTTGCTTTACTAATTGAAAATATTGTATACTTAAAACATAATGTTTTAAAATGAGGAGTTGTGTTAACTTTTTTATTAGATGGAGTATATAATACTTATAATTGGTTAATTAAAAAATTAAGATCAATCGCTCTTGATTTTATTGCGTTGTTTAACAAAGAATACGCAGATAGTAAACGAATTAGATATATAATAAAAGATCATCTGGTTAAAAAAGATCTGATAAATATTGAGCCTGAACTTGAAATCAAATATGAACTAAAAAGAGATCTGATAAATATTGAACCTAAATTTAAAATCAAATATGACCCATATATCACAAAAATAGATTCTTCAAAAATGTTTAAAGTAATGGAACAAGAGCATAGATCTATTGAAAATCTGAAAAATGTGATTCAAGTGAGAATTGAAGATCTAGTTGGACGCGGGTTTAGCTATTCTTATGGTAGTGGAAGAGATCCTGTTTTTTATGCAATGAATCAGGCACATGAAATAAAGGGAATAACAAAAGATAATACGGACTTAGTTCTTCTTTTGTGGCTAATGTATGTTCATGTGCCTATAGATGAACATGGAGAACTATTAAAGGATCTTGTAAGGAATCACTCCGGTAATAGAGCTGAGATGATAGAAAAGTTATATCTACTTCAAGAAGAAGGTAAATTATCAATAAACAATCGTGAGAGTCTAGGTTGGATAATTAAAATATCTCCACTTATAGAGAAGGAGTATATTTCAAATGGAAAATTTCCTGTTATGCAAATGGTAAGTTCCGGCAATATAGATGATTTAGAAAAAAGGTTAAAAAAAGATATAGAAGGAAGGGTGAAAGAATTAACCGGCATAGATATTCAATATAGTCCCGAAAGCAGCTTGAAGAACCTTTCCATTCATGCAGTGATAGAAAGTTATGGATTACTTAATAGGTAAATGATTGTCTGGACCCTTAACTTATAAGATACTATAGTAAAATATAGCATAAGGATCTTATGTGCTTTAAAAAACTTATATCATTAGTAAGATTCAGAAAAAAAGAAGAGGAGCAATTGCCCAAGGTAATAATTTGGGAGAATGATTGCTTAGGCTATAAACAAGTTGCAAGTAAATTTAGTTCTATAATCAAGACAATTGGTAAGTCTTTTTCTATTGTATCCTTAGAAGGATATGATAAATGGGGTAAGACGTTTTTTTTGAAAGAATGGGTAAAGGATCTAGAGCAGCAAAATGAAATTGCAGCTTATTACAGCGCATGGGATATTAGTGCTATAGATCAACCATTGCCTTCTTTTTTACATTTCCTGTTTGAGGATCTATTTGCATCATACGAAGTAAAAAGAAGTGTTATACAGCAATTTAAAAACATAAACCAAGAACTATTTTCTCTCAATACATTAGGAAAGCTAATCAGTAAATCTCCACTCGCTATGCTTTCAGTATTTCTCGATGCTGCAAAAGAGGCTGATAAGAAAGACATAGGTTTTGTCTTGGGTGAATTAAATCTTCTCCAAAGGAGAAAAGAGAACATTAGAGATTTTAAAATACAACTAGCAGATGTGGTTAACAAAATCAGAAAAGGTAAAAACATTTATATAATGGTTGATGATCTTGATGTATGCCGCCCTAAATTCATTGTTGATTTTTTAGAATCGATAAAGTACATGCTTGATGTAGAAGGATTGGTTTTCATTATCTCTGTTAGTCAAGATAAAAGTAACGTGCAAAGAGCAATCAGCACAATACTTGGACCAAATTTCAGCCTAAAATCTTTTACTGATCTCTCTTTGCATTTGCCAAAACAGCCAATAGAGAAATTTACAAGAAAGCTGTTTCAAAATATTGAATTGCCGAAAAAATCAAAGAGCTTAATTATAGATAGCTTTATATTTTATGCAGAAAGCTTCTCGTTATCATTAAAAGCAATACAATACTGCATAAAGAAAATAAAGCTATGTTATGCGAAAGCTGATCCAAATTTATTTACATTTTTAGTAATACTACAGTCAGTAAACACTAATTTGTATGAGGAATTATATTCATCACCTCAGAAAGCACTGGAGAAGATTGAGAGCGCTTTGATTCTAAACGATCAGGAAGAATGGGAAAAGCTTAAAACTTCTCTTGAGACTATTTTTAAAGAAAAAGAATCAAAGACTCACAAATCTTTGAAGCAAATAAGAGATATTATATTCTAGCACTTTCTTTTTAATTTGCATGACACAATGGTTGTGCTTATTCCAGTTTAGCATTGGAACCATAAGCTGGCTCACATAAATTTTAGCATACATGACCTTGAAAGATCGCGTTGCAATACTTAAATTATTAGAATAGCAAGCTAATAATGGAGCTCAAAATGCACAACATACAAGAAACTGAAAGTTTAAAATTTGACGCTGAAGTAGGCAAAGTACTAAATATAGTAATTCATTCACTTTATACCAATAAGGATATTTTCTTGCGTGAGTTAATATCAAATGCATCAGATGCATGTGATAAATTGCGCTATGAATCACAATTAAATGCTGATTTATTAGATTCAAGTGATGAGTTGAAGATTACTATTAGCTCCAGTAAAGATAAGAATGAGCTGTATATAACCGACAATGGAATTGGAATGAACAGGCAAGATTTAATAGATAATCTTGGCACGATTGCAAGTTCTGGTACGCAAAAATTCTTGAATGCAATTAAGAATAATAAAGATTCGAGCCAAGCTGTAGAGCTGATTGGAAAATTTGGTGTTGGTTTTTATTCAAGCTTCATGGTTGCTTCAGAAGTTATAGTAGAATCAAGGAAAGCCGGAGAAGAAGAGTCTTGGGTATGGAAATCTAAAGGAGATGGAGAATATTCAATCAGCAAATTAGATGGTCAAATCTCTCGTGGCACAAAAATTACGCTCATCATGCGTCCTGAAGAAAGCGAATTTTTAGACAAATTCCGTATTGAAAACATTGTTACTACTTACTCTGACCACATAAATTTTCCCGTTGAGTTTGTAAATGAAGAGGGAAAAAGTGAAAAATTAAACAGCAAAGCTGCAATTTGGACTAAGCCAAAAAATGACGTTACTCAAGAAGAGCACAACGACTTCTTCCGCGGTGTTGCGCATGTAGGTGGTGAGCCTTGGATGATACTGCATAATAAAAATGAAGGTGCAATAGAATATACGAATTTGCTTTATGTTCCTTCTATCAAGCCTTATGATTTGTTTCATCCAGATAGACGCTGCTCTGTAAAGTTATATGTCAATAAAGTATTTATTACTGAAGATAATGTACAAATTATACCACAATACCTGCGTTTCTTGAAAGGTGTGGTTGATTCACCAGATTTGCCTCTCAACATCAGCAGAGAAACACTGCAGAATAATCGCGTTGTTGAGCAGATTAGGAAATCCCTAACTAAACGCGCGGTATCAGAGCTCGGCAAAAAAGCAAAAGATAATTTAGAGGAATACACAAAATTCTGGGGCAATTTTGGTGCGGTGTTAAAAGAAGGTCTTTGCGAAGCTATGCCAACTGATGAAAGAGAAGCATTGCTTTCCATTTGCAGATTTCATAGCACCAGTGATGATAAGCTAGTTAGTATTGATGATTATATAAGCAGAATGAAGCCTGAACAGGAACATATCTATTATCTCACAGGAAATAGTCTCGATTCAGTAAAAAACAGTCCACAACTTGAAGGATTTGTCAGTAAAGGATTGGAAGTGCTTCTATTTGTTGATCCAGTTGATGATTTCTGGACTAGCGTGATTCATGAATATAAAGATCAAAAATTTAAGTCCGTGACCCGTGCTGATGTTGATTTAGAAAAATTCTCTTCAGAAGAAGGTAAGAAAGATGAAGAAAATAAATCAGATGAAAACAAAAGCGAAGAAAACGCGGATTCTATACTCGAATACTTCACCAAAGTTCTTGGAAGCTTAGTAAAAAGTGTAAAGATCTCTAAGAAATTAACCGACAGTCCTGTGTGTCTAGCAGTTGATGAAGGAACTATGGATCTTCGTATGGAGCGTTTTTTACGTGAACAGAAGCAGCTAAATTACCGCACGCCAAAAGTACTTGAAATTAACATTAAGCATCCTTTGATAAGAAACATAATGGAATCTCACGCTGAAAATGGTGAAAATCCAACACTTGGGGATATGATTTACTTATTGTTCTATCAAGCTTGTATAGTGGAAGGTGAAGAGATGGAAGACGTAAGTCTGTTTGCTAAAAGACTCAATAATTTGCTTGGCAAAATTTCTGTTTAATGCTATAATGAACTTAGCTAATGGTCAGGGGGGTAAATCATGGGTGGTTGGAATTTACTTGGTGGGCTCATGCCGCCAACAACAAATCATGCAGAAGAAAAAGAGCGTCGCCATTCCAGAGATTCAGGTGCTGAAGAAGAATTCGAAATTTTAGAACAAGAAGAAATTAAGGAGCATCGTCATTCTGGAGATTCAGGCAATTGTTCAGAGGTTGAGGAAGGACAAAATACTAACAGAGCAATTGAATTGGAATTTCAGCTAACACAATCTTTGCTAAGTCAAGTAAAGGCAAGTGAGAATAATAGGAATGCAAATTCTGGCAAGCAAGCACAACTTGATCTAGAAAGAATGGATTTTGCAATTAATGGGCAAACAATAAGTAAAGAGTATGTGCGCGAGTTATATTATCAGCACAACTACTTAATTTTAAATGAAAATTATCGCACATTTGCTAAACAAGTTTTCACAGGAATGTTTAAATATGCTGAAGCAGAAGTTCCAAATGATAATATACTAGAAGAATTAATTACTAATTGCAATCAGGCTGGTTATGAATTTGCAATGTATAGCCACATTCATCCTATATTTAGTCAACATAGTCTAGTACCAACAATCCCTAAAAAAATAATAAGTCTTTATTGTAATAGTGCAGAATCTGTCAATGTTGAGTATAGTGATACTATAGTTATAAAAAATTCAGATCGACTAGAACAATATGAATCTGATAGTAAGCTAGAGTTTACGCTTAAATCTCAGGATGGTAAAGTAGAGTATGAAAATGGTAAAGTAACACTTATCATTCCTGAACAATTAGAGAATTACAAAGCTGATGGCAAAAGTTTGTTAGATGAAATAAATAGGCATTTCGAAGATGAGGATAATAGAATTACAGAGACTCTTGAGAAAAATATGAATGAAGGACCTAAGTCATTTTCTGCTGAAGATTTGTCTATTACTGAAAGTTCACCTGATAATAGTGAAGTAACAACTAGAGCAGTGGCTGATCCAGGCATTTTGGGTAACATTGTAAATGTATTTATAGGTGCTGCAGAAATTGGTACAGGAATAGCAACGGAATTATTGTGGCCTCAAGATCAAATTCGTGTAGAGCCAAGACGTAATGAGGAAGAATTTACTATTATTCCTAAAAATTTAACCTTTGATGAATTGACAGATGTTATAAATAAAGCAAAAAATTATGGTGATTATGCAGATTTAGATAAAACTATAAATAATATAGAGGAAAGCGATAGATTTATTACTGATTTGAATTGTGGTAATTTGAAGGATTTTTGCTCTCAACAGCTTAATTTGACTGATCATACGCACAATGTGCTGTTGAATAATAGTTATGATGAAACAAATGGTTATTATAATTATTCAGTAAAAGAGCTTTCACTACTAGCCATTGCAGCTAATGATACGCTTGTGGAAAGATATGCAAAAACGCATAAAAGTATATTATTTACGCAAGATGAAGGTCTCGATAGGCTACTTATTGGTGTTGGTGGACAGCGCTATACTAAGCTTTTATTAGAAGATTTGGAAAAAAATCGAAGTACTATTCTACCTTGGAATAGCATATGTGAAAAACTTCGAAGGGCGTTGTCTATTCGTAATCAAGAATGCGTGAAAGCGGTATTAGATAAATTTAAAGATACTGAAGCCAGGTCTAGAGTTTCTGATATGTCAGAAAAATTTTTGCACTATGCTATACAACAAGATTTTATAGATGTAGCAAAGACTATTATTAATCATAAAATTGCTGATATTAATAGTATAGACAATTCAGGGCATGCACCTTTGCATTGGGCTGTGGCACGTAATAATTTAGAATTAATGGGCTTGCTTATTGGAAATGGCGCTGAAATTGATATTCAAGATGAGAGGCATGGCAGAACAGCTTTACATTGGGCTGCTTACCATGATAAATTTGAAATAGTAAAATTACTTGTAAACAAGGGAGCTGATCGGAACATTAAAGATAGAGATGGCAAAACAGCTTTAGATCTGGTAGGAACGAAAAGTTTATATTTGGTAAGGGAAGAAAACAGGGAAAAATCTTCTAGTGAATCAAAAATCACAAAATTTCTTGAAGGTTTAGATGATAAAACACCTTTGCATTTAAATATTAAAAAAGATCCAGAATCCAAAAACATTGATAATCAACGGCCACAAAGGAGTATTGTTGATAAAGAAGAAAATATTATGAATAATAAAAAGGTTTCAATAGAAGAAACTATAGATAATAATAATTATAGGAGGGGTAAAATGCCTAAAAATATAGAAGAGAAATTGTCTAATGCTATCTTCGCTCTTAATTATGAAGAAGTAATGTCTTTAGTGGAAAAGGTAAGGAAAGAGGACGATAGTGTAGACACAAAGCAAATCTTGAATAAAGCCTTAGAAGACGCTAATAAGACGGAAGTTGGTAAGAAAGATAAACTATCTCAAAGCAAGCTCGCAAAAATTAAAATATTTCTTGAAAAAGAGTTCGAGCATGTTGCTGCATTATCAGTGAGTGGTAATATAGCTGCTACTGCAAGTAGCCAAGAAATTCCTGTAGTGGAGCGTAAAGAAAGCGAGCCGGATTCACCATCACTGAGTTCTGAAGATGATGATTTTTCTAAACTTGAAAGTGACGATTCTGCTAGAATTTCTTCAGATCCTCCTTCGTTTGATATTATTTCTGAAACAGAAGTACCTGAAACTGCAGCAGAAATGCCTTCAATGGTCACTGAGGAAAAGTCTGATGATCTAAATGACGAAAAAGATAATCAGAATTTGACAATACCTACAGCTGTAGATGAGGGTATATCGCCTATTCCCGAAAGTCAATGTGGTACTGCACACAATGAAGAAGATTTTACTGTTCCATCTCAATCATCATCATTAGGTTTTGCAAATGAAAGTGTTAATACCGTAATATCAATTGATAATAACAGAGAAAAGCAAACTTCTAATAAACCCGCCAAGTGTGTAGAACAAGTTGCTAACGAAAATATACAACTAAAATCAGTAGCTAATAAGCAAGCTAGTAATAGCAACAAAATTTACACAAAAGAGAATAGCGTTAAATGGCCTACTGTGGCTACATGGATGTTTGCAGTAACTGGAATACTTGCATTAGCTGCTGCACCAGCTGCATATTTTGCTCTCGGTACTAGTCTGCTAGTAGCAGGAGTAGCAGCAGGTATTGGAGCTTTCTGTATAGTTGCTGCTATAGCTGTACATTATTATAATAAGGCACCTTCAGGTCCACTTAAAGGATCAGATGTTGAGGAGATTGTTCGTAACGCTGCTGTAGGAGCAAGTTAAGAAATAGTAGTCTATCATTTAATAATTTATTATAATTGTATTGATTATTAATAGATAAGAACTTGGTAGACTACGAAGAGATGCTTGCTAAGTTGACAAAATTGCCATTTAATGCTACACTTAGCTTAGCTACTAATTAGGAGGAAAAACATGTTAGGTTCAGATTTTGTATCACAGAAATCAAACAAAATTTTAAAGAAATCAGATTCTAGGGATTCTGGCACTGAAGAAGGGTTTGAAATTTTAGAACGAGAGGAAAAAGGGCGCCGTCGTTCTGAGGATTCAGGTAATGAAAGTCAAGAGGAATCTGGCGTTAATAATTCTGATACTAAATCTAGTGCAGTAACTACGTTAGAATTTCAGCTAACACAATCTCTGCTGGGTCAAGTAAAGGCAAATGAGAATAATGAAGATGTAAAGTCTGGTAACACAGCTTATCAAGACCTATATAGAACGGATTTTTTTGTAATCAATGATCGCACTATAGATAATAGTTTCATTAAAGGGTTATATGATAAATATAATGAGGGAGATGATAAACGTCTGTTTGCAAAGTATGTTTTTACGGAAATTTTTAAACATGCTAAAGCAGAGGTTCCGAATGATTCCCTCATAGAGGAATTAACCACAAGTTGTAATCAAGCGGGGTATATGGCTTTCCTTGCTATCCGAATATATAGTATATTAATAAAATATCAGGTACTTTCTAGCGATTCTTACAAAAAGATCATGTACATCGATTGTTCTGATGAGAATTATGTACGCATTAACTATAAGTCATCAATGGTGGCACGCAATTCTGATGAGCCAGAGAAGGAGATATGTGAATTAGACAGTTTACTTAGATTCACACTTAAATTTCATAATGGTGAAGTAGAGTATGAAAATGGTAAAGTAACACTTATCATTCCTGAGGAATTAAAAGCTGGTAGGGAAAGTTTACTAGACGATATTAATGAACGTTTCACAGATTATGATAATGATGGATTTATTCGTTTACACGTTGCAGCACAAAAAGGTGATGTTGAGCTTGGCAGGCGTTTACTAGAATGTGGTGCAAATATTGAGATTAAATCAAAAACAAAAGTAGGTGGTGACACTGCACTTCATTTAGCTGCTAGAAATGGTCGTAAAGATTTTGTGAAGCTTTTACTTGATAGCGGTGCAAATGTTAACTCAGTGAGCAGTACAGGCAGCAGAGTAACTCCTTTACATGAAGCAGCATATAGTGGACATTTAGATGTTGCGGAATTGCTAATAGAGCGTGGTGCAACAGTTGATGCTAAAGAACGATATAATCTTACTCCTTTGATGTATGCTTCTGCAGAAGGTAATTCGGCAATGGTGGAATTACTTTTAAAAAAAAAGGCAGATCTTTATTTACAACATCATAATGGTGAAACTGCATTGCACTTAGCTGCTAATAATGGTCATTCTGATGTAGTTGCCATCTTAATAAGTGCAGCAGAAGATAAAGAAAGGTATGTTAATATGCAAAGCAATAATATTGGTACTGCGTTGCATGTTATAGCTTATAATCGAAAAATAAATGAAGGGCATAAAAAATCTGCAAAATTGCTAATAGACAATGGTACAAGCCCGTATTTAGAAAACGATCCAATTATTAATAAACCATTAGATACTCTTTTGAAAGGAAGCTCTTTAGATATGGCAAAAAAACGAGGAAATAAGGGATTTTTGGAATTTACGTCATCTTTAGGCTATTCAGCAACCGTACCAAGCAATTCAAAGAATGATCCACAAAACACAAAAAAGTATGTCGTAGCTGCTTCTGCACTTGCAATAACTGGTATTGCCTTAGGAGGAGCTGTTGCAGTTTACTTGGAAATGTTAGCAATAGGAATAGCAGTTGCAGTTTGTTGTCTTATTGCAGCTACAATTACGTACTGCCATAGGCCTAAAAGCTTAGTTGAGGATAATCAGGTCAAAAAGGTTATGCAGACAGAAGAATATCCGTCTAAGTAATAAATATAGTAGTCTATCACTTAATAATTTATTATAATTGTATTGATTATTAATAGATAAGAACTTGGTAGACTACGAAAAGATATTTTCAAGTAAAATCAAAGATATAAAAGAAGAAGGGCGCTATCGTGAATTCACACATTTTGCATCATTACCTGGCAAACTTCCCTATATTATGGATTATGAAAGAAATAGAGAGGTTATTGTCTGGTGCAGTAATAATTATCTGGGAATGTCACAAAACGATAGTGTCATTGCTGCGATTCAAAATTCATCTGTTGGTGCTGGAGGAACAAGAAATATATCAGGTACAACAAAAGAAGTTGTTGAGCTCGAGAAGTCTTTGGCTGACTTGCATCAAAAAGAAGCTGCTTTAACTTTTGCTTGTGGCTACCTTGCCAACCAAACTACGCTTAGCACTTTGTCGTCTGTTATTCCGGGTGTGGTAATTTTTTCAGATGAGAAAAATCATTCTTCAATGATAGAAGGTATAAAATCAGGAAAAAGACCGAAGCACATATTTAGGCATAATGATGTTGATCACTTAGAGCAGTTGCTAAAGTCTATAGATATAAAAACGCCGAAAATAATAGCACTTGAATCTGTATACTCAATGGATGGTGATGTAGCACCGCTTGAAGCGATATGTGATCTAGCAGATCAGTATAATGCAATTACCTATTTGGATGAGGTACACGCAGTTGGTATGTATGGACCGCGCGGTGGCGGAATTGCAGAAAGAGAAGGTTTGATGGATAGAATAACTGTTATTCAGGGTACATTATCAAAGGCTTTTGGAGTGATGGGTGGGTATATAGCATCTTCAAAGAACTTGGTAGATGTAATAAGAAGTTCCGCTCCAGGATTTATTTTTACCACTGCAATGTCACCCGTTTTAGCAGCAGCAGCAAAGGCAAGCGTTGAACATTTAAAATCAAGCAATGTTGAAAGAGAGAAGCAAAAGCAGGCTGCCCAAAAAGTAAAAGACTCACTGAGAAATGCAGGAGTGGATTTTATGCAAACAGAAACTCATATAATTCCAATCATAATTGGTAACCCCGAGTTATCTAAAAAAGCATCAAAATTGTTATTTGATGAGTATGGAATATATGTACAACATATAAATTACCCAACAGTTTCAAAGGGGACTGAGCGCTTCCGTATTACCCCTACGCCTTACCATACAAATGAAATGATAGAGAATTTAACAGAGTCTCTTGTAAAAGTTTTTGAGAAATTATCTGTTTGTGTCTGTTGTTGAGTTTAAAGTTGCCAAGAATAAGGTATCTATTTAAAAGCATGGTTAATGTACAAAATCAGTGCTTTATTTCTTGTCATGAAAGTAGCTGACACTGGGTATCCAACTAAATTGGTAAACACTTTACAACGTTTTTTGTGCAAAAGGACTAGATGCCATTGTCACACACTGACTATTTGTTCCTATAGTTGTCTTTTCTCGTCTATCTTATTTTGCCACCCTGCTGCAATGAGGGGTAGGTAAGACCATTTATTATTTTCACTACGTGACTTTTGCTCTTTTGAATGAACTTTAGTTTATATCTCCAGCAATGACAAGCGCGTTATCTTCCTTTAATCTCCCACCGCTTTCTTGCAGAAAAAGCCTACCGAGTGAAGTTTTATATTTATTAATTCCAGAGTAAATTATTCCATTGTATCTTCCGGCAGCAAGATATGCAAAACCTAGTACCGTTGAGCCAAGGGAGCGCAGATTATTATTGTCAAGTGGTAATTTATTTAACAAATTACCACTTATGTCTATTATTCCCCCTTCACGAGCTTTCATCCGCATTTTTACATGGCGAGATTTGAAATCTTCAAGAAAAGCTCCTTTCTTTTCCTCTGCCCAAAAAGTTTCTCTAAGGGCTGGAGCATCAATCACAGCTGCTACAACTCTGTTTTTATGAATGAGACAAACTGATACTGCAAAATAAACCATACAACTAAAAAGGTTTTCCTTGCCTTCTATAGGCATAATAAACCAAGTATAACCGCCGTCTTTTAGATCTTGGCCCCCATCATCTTCAAAAATAAAGTCATAGTTCTGGTTGTAGTTTTTCAAGCAATCGTATATAAGTTGCTTGGATTTTGAATAAGTTTTATTGATAAAGTCTGCTGACTTAACGCTTGAAATTTGCAATTCATTAAAATCACGTATAAGCTGCTTGGAGGCACTGCGTACAGAATCAAGCATCACATTGATTCGTGGTGATGAAATGGCCATTTACTCTTTTACTCTTTCGTAATAGCTGTTATCAGGAGTATGTACTACAATTTTATCCCCTTCTTTTATAAATTGAGGCACGTTAACACGTATTCCGTTTTCCAAAATTGCAGGCTTATAAGAAGCAGTAACAGTCTGCCCTTTGATAACAGACTCTGTTTCTTTTACAGTTAGTGTAACGTGATCAGGCACATGTGCAGAAATTATTTTATCTTGATAAGTTATTACTTTAATTTTCATATTATCTTGCAAATAAGCCTTCTTTTCCCCTAATAAGTCTAAATTTATAACAATCTGCTCGTAACTACTTGGATGCATAAGATTTACGATATTCCCTTCAGTAAAAAGATAAACATATTCCTCTTCATCTAAAATTGCCCTTCTGATTGTTGCATCAGAGCGAAACCTCTCATAGTACTTTGCTCCTGTTTGGATATTTTTCATTTCAGCTTGTATATATGCACCACCTTTACCAGGTTGAGTATGCATAATACTTACAACCAAAAACAACCCACCGTTATGTTCTAGTACCTGACCTGGCCTGATATCATTAGCCCTTTCTGCCATAATTACACTTTTAATTTAGTCTGATGATTATAAATAACTTTATACAAATATCAAAATTTTTATTGGCCAATGAATTCTGGCATGTTGATTACTATATACCTTTCCTTCATGTTGATGTATGGAAATACTTCTTTAGTAAAAGATAACATAATGTTTTTTTTTGTGCTGATAACCAAAATTTCTAATATATCCCCCGAGCCGAAATTATGCACAGACTTCACATAACCATATAATTCATTACTCTCTAGTCTTACTTCCATATTCACAAGATCATCTTGGTAAAATTCATCCTCATCATTTAACTGTGGTAGCTTATTTCTCTCTATATATAACTTTTTATTTCTTAAAAGTTCTGCTTCATTACGGGAGTTCACACCGCTAATTGTTGCTATTACTAAATTATTACTGACAACAGACACCAAGCTTATTTTATAATTTTCACTTCCGCTTATTAGTTCACCATATAGGAAAATATTTTCGGGCTTTTCAGTAAAGGTTTTTATCTTAACAGCTCCTTTGATTCCATGGGGAGAAGTAATTATTCCGAGGCATATATTCATATTAATATGATAGTTGAAATCAGCTTTTTGTCTATAGAATTGACAATTTACTGAATTAACATACAATTAATATTGTGATAATTATAGTGGGTAATGTGTGAGTTCTATCAGCAATCAAGAAAAGCAAAGTATTATAAGTGGCTTAGAAGAAATCAACTGTAATTTGCAAGGTGAATCTATAAAACTTGATGATACAAAGGAATCTATAATAGTAGCACGTCGTAAACCTGTTGTTGAAGAGGTATTAGAACATCTACGCAACTCTTGCACTACTAACTGTAATGTTATGATCGATGCAGAAACTGGATTTGGCAAGACTTATGATATTGGATTGTGGAGTCATGTACTAGCCCAAGCAGGGTTTCATCATCTGGTTGCAGTACCAAGTAGTGACCTAGTGAATCAAGCTAAAAAAATGATGAGTAGTGCATTTACTGTAAACATTAGGACACCTAAAACTGCTGAGGAAATTAAAAATGCACTGAAGGCAACTAAACCTACAACAATTATAGTGACACATGACCTGTTATTGCAGCAAGAAAATGATCGTAAATTTAAAGACCAAAATACCAAGTTGTGGATTAGTGTTGATGAAGCAGACAGTATTAACAAGCAGCAGGATTTTGAGAACATGTGCAAGCTTGATGAGGAATATCCTACAACTTACCTCACTGCAACACCAAAGAGAAGGATTTTAAATAGATGCGGAAAAGTTATCAGCCCGACAAGATTGAGTAGACGTTGTATTGCAAACGCCATCGAAACAGCAAGTGTTATTGCAAAAACCAATAGGATAACAAATTTCAATCAAGCACTTGTAGTGAACATTGCTACCTCCATCATATCTTTAGCTATATTGTTTCCTATTATAAATAGTAATGTTGCTGCTGTAATTGGTCTAACTTCAGATTATTGGCTCTATTTTGCTTTGATTGGAAACCTATATTATACAATTTCTATGTTTATATTTGGTATGGTAATGTGGCCAGTTTGGTGGACGCTAACTAAAGTAACTGGGGTAGAGTCAAGAGAATTGCTTTCTAGATTTCTTGCTAACGTGAGTAGCTTATTTACTAGAGAAAAATCGAGCCCAGCTCATGAGTATGTTGAAGAAAGCGAAGAAGTTTTTAATTACAATAAGCTTGTTGATACCGATGATTTATTAACTTCTATGAGATGGAATGTGCAAAGCCCAATTGGAGAAAGTGCTCTGCTTTTAGCTGATGATGTGAATAGTATGGTTAATCTTAACTTTGCGTTGCAGGGTAAGGATAATCTAGTATATGAAGGTGGTACGCGTTATGAAGTGTATAATAAATTTAAGCCTGAAGGGATGTCGTATCAAGACTACAGGCTCCAATTACGTCAATTAAACTTTATAAACTGCGTTAAAAAGCAACATCCTAGTTTGACAGAAAAGCAGATATCTGAATTAAAAGAAAAGGTGGATTTCAGTAGTACTGCTGAATATCTAAAATATAGAGTAACGCATTCAATGATCGATCTTACTCTCTCATATTTAATGAAGTGTGATAATATTACCTTAGATAAAAAAAGGAGAGAAGATTTAGGTGGGTTAATAGAAGATGTTAAAAGTAATGTTAGTACTACTATCAATAGTATAAACTACCTATTTAGGCTCATAAATGTTAGCACTACTGACGATAATAATATTATAAGCTATCTAAAGGAAAAAGGCTTTAGTGAGCAATTTGCTAGAAACAAGCTCTTACCGCAAATCAAGTTAGTAATTAAAGCATTGCGTCAAGGTGATAATGAGCAATGCAGGTTAATAGTTGATAATTGGCGCTTAAGCAAAGAGCTCCATGACCTTATGGAAAGAGAGGAAGGTATACTACATAGTCTCATTGATTTCTGCAAACAAAATAAATGTATCTTTGCAGGAATTGGGAAAAATGATCTTGGTATTGGAGAAAACAGACCCTTTTCAGCGATAATACATAATCAGATAGGTGGATATCGAACTCTTTATTGTGATTATGAAAAAAGAGATTTTGATTCATTGGCTAAATATGCGTTGACAACGGTTATAGATGGATCGAAAGGTCGTGGATTTGATAGTGAATATAATCATGTTGCATCAATATTTGCAGATTCGATTAGTCAGTTCAATAATCCATCTGAAGCCCTACAGAATCTTGGAAGAAATAGAGAGCGTAATGAGAGCAGACAATCATGGTTTTTCGTTGCTGCAGGTGAAAAAGTTGAGCTATTTGTGAATAAGATCTTAGCAAATTTTAAAAACGAACCACAGAAATTTTGTCAGAAAGTTTTGTTTCCAGCTACTAATAAATACAATAAGTTGCTAAAAAATAGAATGGGAGAAGAACTTGGAAGAAAAATAGAAATCTATATTAGTAAAAATATTGATGCATTAGGAAATATTGATGATTTAGCTCTGAAGAAGTTTTCTAGTGATTTGATAAAAGAAACGTATGAAAAAATTCATGATATAAATGATTTTGATGTCAAAAAGACAGAACAAGATTTACATAGGATTTTAAAAAGTACAGAGGCATACCTTCGTTCATATGAGAACAGAATTAAAAACAACGGTACATTATCTTGCACACGCTCAGCTTTATTTTTTGTGGGGAGTGCTATAACAAAGGTAATGTATTATCTTTGGGCAGGGTTTGACTATTTAGTCTTTTTGGCTAAAGCGTACAATATAGATAAATCTGGAGATACCAGTGCAAGAGCGTATGTACACATAATCAGAAACTGTCACTGTGAAAGTAGTGTGAAGGCGCAAAATGTATTGGCTCATGCATTAGAAATTGCCAAAGAACATGACAGCAGTTTCAAAAGAAATAGTTTGTACGAAGGCAATGAGGATAGATGTAAAGAAAAAATCATCTCATATTTTCAATCTAAGCAATATATACGTGCATTAGATAGAACAATTGCTCAAATTGAAAATAAACACTTGGTAACAATTTTAAAAGCTATAGGCTACATAGGCAATACTGATAAAATGGCACAAGAAATTAAAGATTTTTTATGTGATTTAAAGAATTTAAACTGCGTGGAATTTAGAGAAAAGTATTATCAAGGCAACTTATATCAAGAAAGCAAATTATACAAAATCAATAATCAAGTCAGTACGATAATTGATGAAATTGTAAGGTGTCATAAGTGGCATCATGGAATAGAGGACTGGGAACTCAAATTAAAAACCAATCATAATATTTTTGAAGTCAGAGTTAACAATGATTTTTCTAAGTTACGTGAGAAAAACTTTAACAAACGCTCTAAAGAAAGGACATATCTAGGTAGAGCTATGTTACTTATTGGGTTTATAATTTCAATGGAGCTTATAGGTAGAATATCATCAGGTCAGACCATGCCATTGCCTTTACTTTGCGGTTTTATAGTATTTGGACCACTGACATTCTTGTGTGGTGCATTGTTATATGAAATAACGACCTATTTAGTGAGAGGAGCATTTTTTACTTTTGGAGTGCCAGTTGTGTTAGGGGAGCTATTTAAATTCATTGTTAAAAACAGTTTAATGCAGAAGTTATTAGATGTGGCATTATCGTTTGGTAACGGTGCTTTCTTAGGTGTTGAGAAGAGTGCCGTGCAATCTTTTATATTTGAAGATGCAACAAAATTTGATTCATTAAGTGATATAAATGAGCTTACACTGATAAGAGAACAGGAAAAGGCAAAGTGTACAAATGAAGTAGCTGATAAAGTTGTAGCTACTGCTTTATCTGCAATTTTGATACAGCCAACAACTAGTGAGCAGGAAGGTTTAGTTTTTAACTAGAACTTTTCAGATAAATACTGAGTGAGGATTTCAATGCCTTCGTCAATCTCTTCTTCAGTGATAATGAGTGGAGGCAAGATTCTTACAACGTTATCTGATGTTACTCCAACAGTAAGTAAACCACGGTGACTTAGCTCTTCTGCAAATTTTTGATTATTCATTTTTACTTTTATTCCTAGCATCAACCCTTTTCCTCTCACTTCTTCTATCATTGGAAACTTGCTTGCTAAGTCCTCTAGTTTATTTTTTAAAGACTTACCTCTAATTTCAACATTTTCTAAGAAGCCAGGGCTGAGCAATTCATCCAATACAGCATTACCTACTGAAGTTGCAAGTGGATTACCACCAAAAGTAGAACCATGCATACCGACCGCCATGTACTTAGCAACCTTTTCAGTTGCAAGACAAGCCCCCAGAGGGAAACCTCCTCCTATTCCTTTTGCAAGAGCAAATATGTCAGGCTTAATTCCTATGTGTTCATATGCAAATAACTTTCCTGTCCTACCAGCACCGCACTGAACGCAATCAAAAAATAGCAGTATGTCGTTTTCGTTACATAGTTCTCTTAGCTCTTTCATGAAGACTTCACTCATTACTTTAATACCACCTTGTCCCTGTATTGGTTCTATTAATATAACACCTATGCCATTAGAAATTGCTTTCTTTACACTCTCAATATTGGGCTCTATGTTATCACACCAGTCAATATAAGGATTCAGTAATTCAGAAAATTTCTGTCTATCGTTTGTTGCACAAGTTAAAAATGTCCTTCCATGAAATGCACCATGAAATGTTAGAATTCTATAGCGATTTTTATTACCTTTTCCATTTTGATAGGCCCTAGCGATTTTAAGTCCACATTCCACTGCTTCTGATCCAGAATTTGCAAAAAATACAGTATTAGCAAAGCTATTGTTTATTAAATTTTCTGCAAATTTGTTGGCAGTAGATATATTATAGGTATTTGATATATGCCATAGTTTTTCTCCTTGTAATTTTAGGACATCAGTTAATCGTGGGTTGGCATGACCTAAACTGCTAACAGCTATTCCAGAGTGAAAATCTATATAGCGCTTATTATCGATATCATACAAGTAAATACCTTTGCCATAAGAAAAATTTATGTTAATAGGAGAATAAACTGGGAAGATAGGAGAAATTGTCATAAAAGTATGATATGCTAATTTTTTATTAATACCATAAAAGACGTTATTTCACAATGAGAAGAATATGTATAAATTAAGTAAATCAATGTTTATTACACTAAAAACAAATAGATATACAAAAATTATCTCACTATTCTTATTAATTTTTGTGGTTTTATTGGGCACAATATACCGCAATTATTCATTAAAGAATAATTTTCTTTCTTTTTACCGTAATTCAAATGCAAACTTAAAAGATCTATTGGAAAATAGTATAATAAAAAAATATCATTATTTACTAATAGAAAAACATCATATTAAATATAACAGTTTTGATTACATAAACCAGTTGGTAAAATTGCGTGCTGAATTGTTACAATCAGTAAGCAAAGCAAGAAATTTTAGCTTAATACTGTATGATCAAAATGCCAGAGTAATTTTCAGTAATTTTAATACTCAAGGTCATGACTATGAGCAGTTGCTTACAAATGATGAAATTGATAAATTGCTAAGCAATCAAGAAATATTTTACGCTACAGGAAATACATTAACTTCTACTTTCCCTATATTTCATGAAGATGACATTAAGCCTTCATTTTTTTTGAAGATCATTCAAAGCTATAATGACTCTTATATTATGGTATATAGTCTATTTTCAATATTAATGGGCTTATTACTAGTTATCTTAATACTAATAATGCTTTATTTGCACCTTTCCAACACCCAAATGCTAGCCAAGCAGCATAAAACTAATATTGAATTACAAAGGGTTAAAGAGGCATTAGAGCAAGAAAATGCAAATAAGATAAAATTTTTTGCAAGTGTTACACATGAGTTGCGTACACCTCTTAATGCTATTATTGGATTTGCAAAGTTGATCAAAAATGAAACTTTAGGTTCGGTAGATCACTCTGAATACAAGGAATACGTAGACGATATATATAATGCTGGTACACATTTACTTGCTTTGATTAATGATGTGCTCGATTTTTCTAAAGCTGAATCAAGTAGTTTAACAGTAGAGAAAGTGAAGTTTAATCTGAATAAGATAATAGATTCGTGCTTAAAAATGTTATCACCTAAACTAAAAGAAACAGGTATTAGTTTAAAGAAAGAGATATCTGATAAACAATTATTAGTTATCGCCGATCCCAAAAGAATGAAGCAAGTTATAATAAATTTGTTATCAAATGCAATCAAATTCACTCCTCAAGGTGGTTTAATAAGAATGATTATTAAAGAGAATATAGAAAAAAATTTATTAACTATTGAGTTTCATGATAATGGAATAGGGATAATGCAGCAGGACATATATAAAGTTATGTCCGTTTTTGGCCAAGCAGATTCGGGATATAGAAACGAAGGCACAGGTATCGGATTACCTCTAAGCAAGAAATTAGTAGAGTTAATGGGTGGGACTTTCAACATTCAAAGTGAAGCAAAACTTGGTACTACGATAATATTGAGCTTCTTTTATGAAGAGCAAACATGTGAAAAGTTGATTGATTTTTAGTAAAATATATTTGATATTGCACTTTTATATCTAGTACATTCCTAAGTCATACTGACGTGATACCTCTTGGCTAATAATAAGCAGCGGAATGTAAGTAAATTAAACTTTTTTAGCTATACTTCCTGAAAACACTTTATAATTCTTGAGCATAAAGAAAATTCCTTTAATAATGAAGCATGCTAATCAGGAACTTAATAAAACAAGCAACTCAAGTAGGAAATAGTGAAAACGTAATACAATATGTCAAATATCTCTATCAATTTGAGAAGTTTAGAAATATATTAAACCTCACTTTGTCACTAATAAAGCAAAATAGACTCTCGTTTGAAATATATCAAGAAGGATTAGTGGATATGGAAGAGGGAGTGTGTAAGACAATTCGTTCTTCTGGTTTAAATAAGTATGTTATTGTGCTAAGAAGGTCAAATCCTTACATCATAGTACATGAACTTTCACATATGGTTGAAAATGAACTGAACTTAAGCTTAGAGCAAGAATTTCTCTATAAAGTTTATCAGGATATTGAGCAGAACTTAAAGCAGTCAAATATTCTGGTACAAAAAATTATTGGTCAAATTATATTTGAAGAGATACAAGCTTATCAAACTCCAAAATCACGTGCGTCTGAGTTATTCGCACGCTATTTTGAGCTGTTTGCTTGGGCTCAGGAAGTTTATCCTAAAGATAAAGAATATCTAATTCGCACTCAAGATTTAAACAGAGTATTTCTTGCTACTAACCAATGGAAAAAGAGCTACCTAGATCTACAAATAATGGAGAGAATAGATAAAGAAGTAAAGGAATATAGCGATAAAACTGCTTTTAAAGATATAAACAAAGTACAAAGCAGTTGGACTAATAAATTTTCTCCTGGAAGCAAAAAAATTGGTTCTATATTTGAAGATGATAATTAGCTCAGCAGAATATAGTTAACTTCTTCAACATTTCAAGTTATAGTTCTCGCAATTTAAAGAGTTCAAATATATATGAAAACCATTTTAGCGATTGAAACAAGTTGCGATGAAACTGCAGCAGCAGTTGTAAATAGTGATAAGCAAGTGCTTGCTCAGGAAATTCTTTCTCAGGCAGAGCATAAAAAGTGCGGTGGAGTGATTCCTGAAATAGCATCACGCGCTCATATGAAGCATTTAAGTGGTTTAATAAAAAGTGCTATGGAAAAATCTAACCTTAATTTTCGTGATTTGGATGCAATTGCAGCAACATCAGGACCAGGACTCATAGGTGGATTAATAGTTGGTACAATGATGGCTAAAGCAATTGCGCATACAGCACAAAAACCGTTTATTGCAGTTAATCACTTAGAGGCACACGCATTAGTTATTAGGCTACTATATGAGGTTGAATTTCCGTTTTTAGTCCTGCTGATATCAGGTGGTCACTGCCAATTTTTAATTGCACAGGATGTAGGTAAATACATCAAACTTGGAGAAACGCTTGATGACTCATTAGGAGAAGCATTTGACAAAGTCGCTAAGACACTGGGTCTAAGCTATCCAGGAGGTCCGTTGATTGAAAAATTAGCTAAAAAAGGTGATGGTATGAGATTTAAACTGCCAAGGGCGATGACAAAACGCTCTGGATGTGACTTTTCGTTTTCTGGAATTAAAACAGCAGTAAAAAACTTAATACGAGAACTTGTAATGAATGAACAGGATGTGTGTGATATGTGTACCTCATTTCAAGAGTGTGTCAGCGACATACTACTTGATAGAGTCAAAAATGCAATTATTATTGCTTCATCCTTAAATATTAAAATTAATGATTTTGTAGTTACTGGTGGAGTTGCAGCAAATCATTTCCTGAAAGAGAGATTAAAAAAGCACATAGACTTGAACGTGCTTTCTCCTCCAAGCAATTTATGCACAGACAATGCAGTGATGGTTGGATGGACAGGAATTGAAAGGTTACAGAGAAACTATGTAGACTCTCTTGACTTTGCACCAAGGCCAAAGTGGGAATTAGAAAAATATTACTAGCACAAAAAATTATCTACTATATAATGCGGCCGCTGGTAAATTTTTGTAGGCTTAAAAATTACAGTGGTATCTACTAAAGCCTTATTCACTACCGGCATTATTATTTATGAGGCACAGTATGTTCAAAAATAAATTTGACACAGTTACTAATGTTTTCAAAGCTAAATTTAGTACAAGCGCAAAGACACTCAGTTCAGGTTTATTTGCTGTGGGAACCATTGGTATAGCCAGAGCAATTAGTAAGACTGACCTTTCTTCATTACAAGGCAATTCAGAAGATGAAGTCAATAAGCAAGATCTAATAAGCATATATGATTATATTAATAAAATAACTCAAGAAGAAAACTATAATATATATACTAATAATCTTGATCATATAAAAAGCAAGATTTTAGCAAAAAATATAAGTGATTCATTAGCTGAAAAATTTCGTCAAGATGGATGGAATATAACAAGTAATGATGGTTCTTCGCTATTAACAGTGGCTATTGAAAGAATTGAGGAAGAACAAAAGAAAAATAGGAATTATGATATTCATGTTGAAATAGCTGTATCTCTAATTCTTGGTATGGGCAAAGAATTGATTATAAAATTGGAGAATTTTGCAGATAGTAATGATAAAACACTTCTACATTATTTAGCTGAGTCGGGTAAAGAAGATATTTTACGTCTTGTGATAGAAAGTTTTGATTTTAATGTTAAAGAAGCAGTAAGGAGTAAAGATAGAGTTGGTAAAACACCGCTACATTATGCGGCTAAATTTGGCAATAAAGAATGCTTTGAAACTCTCATAGAAAATGAAGCACATTTTACTAGTACTATCAATTATAAGAGTGAATTACACTATGCTGCTAGAAGCGGAAATTTTAGCCTCCTAAAGTATTTAGGGGAAGTACTTACAGCAAAAGGAATTTTTGAGAGGGAGAAAATTAAAACAGATAGATACGGAAATAACGCATTACACTTTGCTGCACAATCTGGGAATCATGAGTGCATAAAATTCTTCATTAATAATCAAGTACAATTTTTAAAAAATCAATATAGTGAGAATCCTCTTCATAAGATTGCAGGTAACTCAGAAACTCAAGAAAATGCTATAAATTTTCTTATAAAGCATCTAAGACTGTTAGGTAGACTAAAAAGTGAAACTAATCGAGAAGATGTAGATGGTAACACCCCATTGCATATAGCTGCAAAACATGGAAATGAACAGCTAATAGAATTGTTTACTCAATCAGATGCAAAAATTGTTCAGAATAAACAAGGTAATACCCCCTTACATATTGCTATTATACATGGTAATGCATATTGTATAGAGCTATTTCATGAAAATATAGAAAATAGCATGCTTGAATCCAAAGGTGAGTATGGAAGAGATCTTGTACATTTAGCTGCAATGTACGGGCAGTATGATTGTCTAAACTTTTTACTCAAGAAATTTCCTGATTACGATTTAAGCACAAAAACACGCAAAGGAAATATGGCCCTACACTTAGCTCTATCGAGTAATACAGAAACAGAACTAAGAAAAAAATGTGTGAGTCTATTAATAAACAGAGGCATGCAAGTAAATAAGAGTAATAACAAAGGAAACACCCCTTTACATTTTGCTGCCCAACTTGATTTATCGTTTTTAAGCATGATAGAAAAAAAGTTGGAAGAGAAGAAATTTGACGTTTATCAAGAGGTTTTGCGTGAGAATAGCAACGGTGACACCGTCTTTCATATGGCAGCACGTGTTGGTAATAAATCATGCCTTGAGCACCTTTTTAAAAAAGAGAGTGTGGGAGAAATATTAAGTAAGGAAAATGAGGATGGACAAACTTTACTAGACTTATCTATTCTCAGTGGAAGAGTAGAATGCGTTAAGTATTTGGTAGAAAAAATCCCAATTAGTATTTTTTCAGAAGAAAATACACAAAAAAAGTTGTTATTTGCAGCTATTTTGAGCGGCAATAAGGAATGTCTTGAATTTGTGGCAAAAGAACTTGTAGGTAAAAAGGTGGCTGCTAGCATCAAAGTGTTATATGATGAAAACGACAATACACCGTTACACATGGCTGCTCTTGCCGACGGCATAGGATGCTCTCAGTATGTTATTGAAAGTATTGCTAAGTCAACTATTAGGAATACAGTATCACTTTTTCACACAAACAGTCAAGGGCTTATACCTCTACATTTAGCTGCCATGAGCCTTAATGCTGAGGTAATAGAATATTTTATGACAGATCATCATGATCCCTATACTGAGGAAATGTTTAATGTTGTATCTAAATCTGGAAGAACACCATTACACTATCTTGTAATAAATGATAATGATTTTGCAAGAATTGTAGATGAAGATTTTAAGCAAGATCAATTCTTGAAAAATTTAGTTTTAGAAAAGCGTAAACAAAATGAACACTTAAGGGAAAAAGCTACTAAAGCCTTATTATATCCAAGAATCAGCAACAGAAAGAAAATTGTAAATAAGAAACTAAATTTTGACATAAAAGATAATGAAGGAAAAACATCTTTAGACTATGCTCTTGAACATAGTGATGCAAATATCTTAAGGTTATTTTTAGATGCTTTTTATGAAATAAAGGAAGACAGAAAAAGGAAATATGATAAATTTGAAATAGATTATCAAGAAAAAAGGGAAATAGTTTTACGTATTACTAATGTGCTTACACCAATAGTAGGCATCATTATTTCATCTTGCATACTATCTGATCAATCAGGATCTACAGTGGAGAAAATTGTTACCTGTATCTCCATTTTCTGTTCTTTAATATCACTTATATCTTTCTTGTCTAATTTATTAGTTGGCCTTCGAAAAAAACCACTTAAAAGTGAAATAGAAAACTATACTGAGAAAATAAAAACAATTGAAGAGATAACAGGCAAATCAATCAAGGCAAAAGTAGAAGTTCATAGTTTGGAAGAATACAACACAATATTGGAACAATCAACAAAGCATGCAGAAGACATTTCACGATTGGAAAGCATGCTTAACAAACTTACGCATGAAGCTAGATTAGAGAGTAAAAACAAACTCAATACTCCTTTTCAGGAAATGAGTAGAAGTGGTAGTACAGCACCATTTTCAGATAAGTCTTTAACAAGCAGAAGAAGTTCATTTTTTTTGAATGATTTAACAAAAAAACTTGGTCTGTATGAAAGGCGCAACAGTAG
This sequence comes from Wolbachia endosymbiont (group B) of Hofmannophila pseudospretella, assembly GCF_964028515.1. NCBI lineage: Bacteria > Pseudomonadati > Pseudomonadota > Alphaproteobacteria > Rickettsiales > Anaplasmataceae > Wolbachia > Wolbachia endosymbiont (group B) of Hofmannophila pseudospretella. Next base: position 785,039 of record NZ_OZ034788.1, read on the forward strand.
AGCACAAGATATAATGGACAAATGTGATAGTGCATCATGTTTTATAACTATAAATGAGCATTCAGAAAGTAAACCAAAAGCTCCGAAAAACAAATTCAAGAATGTTGCAACCAAGCTAAAAAGAGTCAATATCTTTAGTAAGAAAAAAGAAGATCTTATTGCTTCATCAAGCTTATCAGAAGGTGCTAATCAAGAGAATATCACAAGAATGAATAAAGAAAATTATAGATTGATAAAACAATTTGGTGATATCAATGGGTGTTTTATATTTCCGACTTTTTTTAATTCAAGCTGTTCAACCTTAAGAGAAGAGTGTGGTAACAACCATAGCGCAGCGCATCATGTGAGTGATAGTAGTGAAAATAAGCTACCTTCTGTGAGTAAGAAGGTAGCTAATAAAATTCCGTCTGCAACATTTTCTAACCCTGAAACAGGGATTTTTGTTAAAGAAACAGACTTTTTAGGATTGGAATATAGACCAAGGGTATATTCAAGTCCACCTTGTATGAGCAAAAGATAATTTACAGGTAGAGTATTGGAATATGGAATACTTCCTGATCATATAGAAAGAGGAAAAGAGATGCAGATTGTAGTCACTGACTCTGATAGCATCAACTTTCAGAGGAGTAATAGTAAGCATTCTAGTAAACTGTCATTGAGTAGTAGATAAGAAAAACGTAGAACAATTGGCAAGGCTATCGTATAAGGTTATAGTAGAGAAGAAATTAGATAGCCTTGCTAAATTTCCATGAAAAAGTTTATATTCGCATATCATTAATATTTTATTACATTAATGATATGGTAAGGCAATAACTGTTAATACTTTTGAAATAAAAACTATATATGGTACATATAATTAAATAAAAAGGAAGATTGTGGAAATCACTCCGTCAATAAAAAAGGAATTAAAGCAAAGTATACTATATACTTGTCTAGAGAAGTGCAAGAGTGCGTTTTGGTTCATTTTCTGGTTTAGCTCAGGGATTAATGCGTTAATGTTATTCTTGCCACTTTATACTTCTCAGGTACTTGATCGAGTGATATCGAGCGAGAGTGTATCAACACTAGTTATGCTGACAATTATTACTTTATCTGCGTTTGCGTGCTCTGCAATGCTTGAAACTTGTCGATATTTAGCCATGGCAAAAATTGGCGACTGGATTGATAAAACTGCAACACCAGATCTAATAGTAAGGTCAATCAGGCTAACGTCAGTGCAGAGCTCAACTTCCAGCGGTGAAGCAATACGAGATCTTGGAGTAATAAAAAATTTCATTACAGGAAATGGTATATTTTCACTGTTCGATACTCCATGGTCGCTAATTTACCTTGTTGTGATCTTTATGATACATACCTCTACAGGGTTTATAGCTATTGCCGGGATCATTATATTAGTTTCAATGGCAGTATGGAATGAACTTGCCACTAAGCGTATATTGCGAGAAACCAATGAAGAAACTATACGCAATATTAATGCTATAGATGTTGCAACAAGAAACGCAGAGGTGGTTGAAGCTATGGGCATGTCAGAATTTATAGTTTCTGATTGGTGTAAACGGAATGATCAAAATCGTGCAATGCAAGTTACAGCGCAGAATCGTTCTAATGTAATTACTGGTATTACTAAATTTTTACGTTCAACTCTCCAAATTTCAGTAATTGGAACAGGTGCATTACTCGCAATCACAGCTCACAAAACTGCCGGTAGCATTATTGCTGCCTCGATTTTGATGGGTAGAGTATTGGCTCCATTTGATGCAGCAGTTCATACTTGGAAGTTTTTAAATCAAGCCAGAATGTCATATGAGAGGCTACAAAGACTTATACTAACATCCCCAAAAAGAGAGCAAACTATGGCTCTACCAGAGCCTGAAGGGAAGTTGGAATTTGATAGGGTATTTTTTACTCCTTATGGAAGCAATAAGCCAACAGTAAAAGGAATCTCATTTGTAATAGAACCAGGGGATGTTGTTGGTGTTATTGGTGCAAGTGCTTCTGGTAAGTCGACCATTGCAAAACTAACCGTTGGTGTTTGGAAACCCATATCAGGTGTAGTCAGACTAGATGGCGCTGATGTATATACTTGGAATCGAGAGAACTTTGGTAATTATGTTGGTTACTTACCTCAAGATATTGAGTTATTTAACACGAGCGTTAAAGCTAATATTGCCCGCATGAGACCAAATCCAAATCCTGAAGAAATAATCAAAGCAGCAAAAATTGCAGGAATACATGAATTAATACTGAGCTTACCAAATGGGTATGATACAACAATAGGAGGACCTGGAGGAGTAATACTCTCTGGTGGCCAAAAACAGCTTCTTGGACTTGCAAGGGCTTTTTATGGTAATACTAAGCTTTTAGTGCTTGATGAACCGAATGCTAACTTAGACAGTAATGGAGAGGCGCGCTTGATTAATGCAATCAATGTTGCAAGAGAGCAAAATACTACCACTGTTATCATCACTCATAAGCTACCGTTACTATCCGTAGTTGATAAAGTGATTATCATGTCAGATGGTGTTATTTATGCTATGGGACCAAAAGATGAGATTTTGAGCAGATTAGTTGCTCCATCACCAGATACCACAGAAGATAAACGTTCTTCAGCAAGTGGTTAAGAAAGAGAGAAGTTGTCACACTTCTCTTTCTCTTATAGAGTACTATATGCACAATTTATAAAATCCTAAGCAATTGTTATTCGAAAAATCCAATAATGATTAGCCGCGGAACCTATTTGCTAATTCTCTCACATTAACCTTAGAGCCTGTACGTGATCTCAAAAAAGGGATAGAATGAGAGGATAAAGTATATAAAGTAGGATATGCGAAGTTTATATCCAAGTGATATAAGTCGAGAAAAGTTTGAGATTATTGTAGCAGATCTGGAGTCTTGCAGGAAGAGGACAAAGCCAAGAACACTTGATTTATATCATGTATTTTGTGGAGTGTTATACGTCTTAAAAAGTGGCTGCCAGTGGAGAATGTTACCAAAAGAGTTTCCAAAATGGCGGAATTGTTACGACTATTTTAAGAAGTGGAGTGAAAAAGCAGATGCAAATAAAGAAAGTGTTCTGGAGCTGGTATTAAAAAAAAATAGTTGGCGTGGTCCGACAAAACAATGGTCGGAAAGAAAAAACCAGCTTCTGCATAATTGATGCACAAAGCGTAAAAAATGCAGATACTGCTGAAGAAAAAGGCTATGATGCAGGCAAAAAGGTTTCAGGAATAAAACGCCATATTGCGGTAGATACACAAGGTTTACCCCACGCAATTTATATAACAACGGCAGAAATAACTGATCGTAGTAGCGCTGTGAGAATGGTTAAAAATGCTAAAGAAAACCTATCTGAAGTTAAAAATATACTAGTTGATGCTGGCTACACAGGAGAAAATTTTGCAACACAAATAAAAGCAACTATTGGCGCTACCGTTGAAGTAATAAAGCGAAACGAATTACACACCTTTGTCGTATTGCCGAAAAGATGGGTTGTTGAGAGATCTTTTGCTTGGTTGCAAAAATGTAGGCGATTGTGGAAAAATTGCGAGCGGAAACTCAACACTAGCCTGCAAATGGTCGTTCTTGCTTTCGCTGCTTTGCTTCTGAAAAGATTATGAACAGGCTCTTAGACATTTCTGATGTAGGCTCTTGTGTATATGAGACATCAGATTTAACGCCTTTTTTGTCATGACCTTTAGTAATAGAACATACTACAGTATCAGCCTTTACATGCTTAACACTTGGATCTGATTGAAACCCATGCTTTCTTTCCATTTGTGCTTCAAGCTTACTGCTATCATGTGTAACCCTACACCTTTCTAGATTACGGTCACGTCTGTCAGGAGCTACATATCCATCTATATCACTACATAAGAACGGGCGCACTTTGAACCTGTCTGAACTAACACCATTTTCAACACTTGCAGAATTATGAGCTTTTCTATTATTGCGCATTCTATCTACAGCTTCCTTTATTTTTTCTTTTGATGGTTTTGGCAACAGTGCTGGCTTATATGCACATGCTGGTAGTTCTGGAAATGAGTCCTCCTGAAACAGCAAATGACTTTGGTTTCTCTTACTATCTGATTCTTCAATATTCTTTATTGGTGTCTTGAAAGAGTTTTCGTTTTTCTTTTTTAGATCTAATACCAAAATCCATTACTGACCGAACAAATAAGAAACATTACAAACTCGTTTAATAGTAGTACTGGAAATATTGACAATAAAATTACACAAAACATCTTCAAGTAAACCTATGGTATCGTAGATACTATTGCGTAAAGTATTGTATTTGATATATTGCCACAACCTTTCAACAGGATTCAGTTCCGGTGAATAAGGAGGCAAGTATATGATGGTAATGTTTTCCTGAATTTTCAAACTTTTTGATCTATGCCAACTTGCACAATCCATTACAAGAAAGGCTTCTTTCGTGCCTAAATCTTTCGACATCTGCTCCAGAAATATATTCATACAATCAGTGTTTACATATGGAGCAAGTAGGCTAATTTTCTTACCACTTCTTGGATTTACCGCACTGTAGATATAGAAATTTTGTCTACCAATTTTCATTTTAACCTGTGTTCTGACCCCTTTTTTAAACCATCCGTGTCCGATTTTTGAATGAGTTCCAAATCGTGATTCATCAAAAAAATACCTCCTTTTCAGGGTGGGAATTGACTATTTTATTGAAGTATTTTTTAAACTCTTCTTGCTTGTTTTTATCTTGTTTATGGTGAATTGGCCTCGGTGTTATGTAAGAAAACTTCATCCTTTGTATCTCACGGTGCACTGTTGATTTGCTAATGTTTAGGCCAAATTCCTCTGAGATTTTTATTTGCACTTCCTTAATAGTAATATTTGGATTTCTTTCTACCCATATTTCAATTTGCTCACGTTGATTTTTGTTTAATTTGCTTTTTCTTCGCCGCTGAGACGGGGAAAATAATCTTTCTACTCTACCAAATTTTAGATGCTTTATCCATTCAGTCAAAGCAGTCCTTGAAATTTTACATATTCTTGCCACAGCGCTTATACTACTTTCTTTTCCTGCTATCACCGCTTGTAACTTTTTTGAAACATATGCGTTATTTCTGACCTTTTTTAACATTTCTTTCGCCAAATTTACAACTTTTTCGTCTAATAGTTTTGACCTTAATGCCATTTATACCTCTCTATTTTATCTACTTTAGTATCACTTCTTTCCCATTATTGTCTATCTGTTCTTTATATAGTGGGAATTGGTATAACTCATTTAATCCGCTTCCAACATTATTTTTTCTTGTTGTAGTGTGAATAACACCTGGAAGTTTCACTTCATACTTAAATTTTTTACCAATGGTATCTATTGACTCATTAGATGAGGAATCTATTTGAAACCTATCGTTTGAAAATTTTGATTTTGCAGCATCAAAAAATATACTACGTTTTTCTATCTTTTTATCAGTCATATTTTACCTCTAAACCTATCAATTAATAAAAGTATAAATTAAGAGGTATTAATTTTATTATAATAATAAAGGCTCAAGAAGCATCACCGTAGGGTTTTCTATATAGTACTTAAAGGCATTTAAAAATTTTGCTCCGAGTGCTCCATCAACTGCTCTGTGGTCAACAGAGAGAGTAACTGTCATTATCTCTGCTATCTCTATTTTTTCACCTATGACAACCGGCTGTTTTTTAGATTCACCAACAGCCATAATGCAAGATTGCGGTGGATTGATTATAGCGCTGAAAGTTTTTATACCAAACATGCCTAAGTTGGAGATAGTAAATCCTCCTCCTTGAAATTCTTCGGGCTTTAGTTTTCCAGATCTTGCCCTACTTACTAAATCTTTCACTTCTTTTGATATAGATAAAACACTTTTTTCATCAGCATTTTTTACTATAGGAGTAATCAGTCCATCCTCAAGCGCTACAGCAATTGAGATATCTATATTTGAGTATCTTACTATTTTAGTATCTATCCACGATGAGTTTATATCAGGAAATTTTTTCATGCTGAAAGCCACAGCTTTTATAATTAAGTCATTAATTGTTACTTTATTGTTTTCATTTGCTGAATTAACCTCATTTTTGAGCGATATTAGCTTATCAACGTGGCAGTCTACAGTTAAATAAAAGTGTGGAATATTTTGCTTAGATTCAACTAGGCGCTGCGCTATCACTTGGCGCATATTACTTACTTCAACTGTTGTATTTTCCTCAAATCTCTCATAGCTTTTAGTTTGATCTAAAAATTCTAATACATCAGCTTTGATGATACGACCATATGGACCTGTACCTTTTAATCGCTTTATATCAACACCTTCATTTTGAGCTATTTTTTTAGCTAAGGGGCTTACTTTTATTCTATTTTCTGTTGCTCTATCCTCTTTTTTAGATCCCAGTGTCACGCACTGGGATGACATTGAAGAGCTAGATGAAATCGAAGGGTTGGATGATACTGAAAAATCGGCTTCAACCTCCTTCTCAACCTTGGTATTGATGGCAGAAGCTAAATCAAGTGCGCTTTTATCTTCCCCTTCCTCTAACATTAGAGCTATCAGTTGATTTACAGGCACGCCACTTGTTCCTTCCGACACTAAAATTTTTGCCAAAACTCCTTCATCGACAGATTCAAACTCCATTATGGCTTTATCAGTCTCAATTTCAGCGATTACATCACCTATTTCAACTTTATCTTGTTCTTTTTTACACCACTTTACAATTTTTCCTCCAGTTTTACTCATTGTTGGGGAAAGAGCAGGCATCAATATTTCTATAGGCATTTATTCTGCATTAAAAGATCTATTTAATTTTTAATTTACTCTTTACCCTATGTCAATCTAATCGTAAATTATGATACTTATATCATCCTAGTACATGATGCTGGAATCTTGGTTGACTACTGTTATCCTACTATTTCTATTGCTTAGTCCTAGACAGAGTACAAATAGTAAGATCATCATGAAAATAGACGAATCTGTTATAATGGAAATAGAAAAATGTAGTGCTTACTATCCTCTCACAAGCATATAGCTTGGGTACAGAAAAAATTTATATGAGGAGCTGGTTAAATTGATAAAAGATCAGAATTAACAGTAGTTTCCGAATCTTCTGTAGCAGGCTCTTCATGTGAAGCAGAGGACAGACTAACTTCTTTATCCTCTGTTCTCTGTATAGAACTACCACAAAAACTCCTTAACATCTCTTCAGCAGATGAATTTAAAATTTGTATAATAGACTTTTCACTTTGTTCTTTCAGCGATTGATCCATTTTAGAAATCAACTCGGAAAATTCACTACCTTCTTTTCTAGCTTCACTTTCTATCTTATTTTTTATGCTTTCTATATTACTTTGGTTAATTTCTTCTTTCGTTATGTTAAATGAATTAGCAATACCTTGATACTTAATCTCACAATCGCCACAGCCAACTATGCAAAGAGCAATAGAATCGGATATTTCACCTGCAGCCGAATTATGGATAGTGTAAGCTAAGCAATTGTCATGATATTTAATGCCAAGCTGTTGCTCTATCAACTCAGAAATTTCATTTTTTAAAGACATAAAGTACCTCCTTCTTACATTACTGTACCTTCTGATTAAAGTACAACAGCTGCTCCTAAATAGCAATCCATATATGGTTTACTTTAATAAATTATTAAAGTAAGAAGCTTTTACATCCTAAAACATAACTTAGATAGGCCAATGTAAAAAAATTTTTAAACGAGAATTATTGTATATATATTACTTATTTGGTAGAATTATTTTGGCAAAATAGCATATAAAAGTTGAGGCTAATTATGAATATTAAAGAACGAAAGGATTTACAACAGGAAGTTATTAGGAATTGTTTTCAATATACTCATAGAAAGTGAAGATAGCGCCATAGAAGCTATGGAAACAAGAGCAGTAGAGATAATTAAAAAAATAAAAGAACACATTAATGATGATATAGAACATGGTACAGGATTTGATAGTCAAAAAATGCCAATTTTAGACTGGATCGTTGCTTGTGATTCTCAGGATCATGTTAGACTAAACAACAAGTCGCTATTAAAATTTGAAAAGACAATTAAGGATGTTGGAGGAAGATCAAAGCGAAATTCAAGAGGTTATGTTGGCGGTGAAAGAGAGACATTTCTGAATTTCCACTTCTTTGAAAACGTGAATGAAAGAAGGGCAAGGAACTATGAGAGATTAGATCATGTTCTAAATCACCCTCAGAGAGTTCGCCTTAGCAACAGGGGTGAAAATATAGTAAGGCAAAGAATGCAAGAGATACTAAATAACATCAGAGATCTTGATAGAGCAGCTGACAGAGAACTATTACTGAATCTCTCTGGAAACAGGAGTGAAAATATAAGAAGACCAGGAGAACAAATGCAGCCAAGTGAAGTATCACTAAATCTCTCCGAAAATAGGGATGAATATACAATAATGAGAGAACGAAGAAGAGCGGGAAGGCGAATGCAGCCAAATTTTGTTAGACGTGAAAGAGAAGTACCACTTAGTTCAAAAATAGGACAATTAATTGGTGTAGTTTCATCCATAATTGTAGGTGCTTTCATTGGTATAATGGTTGGTATGGTCATTGCTGGTTTATGTATTGAGCTTTGTATGATCACCACTGCAGAACCGATTCTTCTCATCATGGGTGCTACTGCTGTTATAGGAGCTATTGTAGCAGGAACTGCTCCTTTATTAAAGCTAATAGAGATGTTTAAAGGTCAAGAATCTAATCTTTCTCCTAGTAGCGGTCTGGAAAGCTCTAATACTGAACATACTTATTTAAATAGGCAAAGAGTTATTTAGAAAAAAATTGAAGAAATGTTCAAGGAAGTTCATTGGTAAAATACAGAGGTTTAATTATAGCTTTGTAGTTTAGGTTCTTGGTTAAAGATTTTTATTTTAGCAGTTAAATCAAAGTCAGATCTAATTAGAGAGAGGATCTCCTTATCTCTTTTTTGCCTTCGTTTTCATTTCTGACAATTTTTTTTCCACTTAATATATCACTGATTTCATCGCCTGTTAAAGTTTCAAACTCCAGTAGATTTTCAGCAATTAGCTCCAAATCTTTCCTACACTTAGTCAAGATATGCTTTGCTTCTTCATAACATGAAGACACAACTTTCTTCACTTCTTCATCTATAAGTTTTAACGTATCTTCAGAAATTATCTCAGAACCATGCATAATTTGTTCGCAATTATGATAGATCGGACCTATTTTGTCGCTCATTCCCCATTTTGTCACCATAGCACGTGATAAATCTGATGCTAGTTTTATATCTGAAGATGCGCCGCTTGTGACTTTATCATAGCCAAAAATTAGCTCTTCTGCCACACGTCCACCCATTGCAACAGTTATATCTGCTAGCATCTTTTCTCTTGTGAGGGACACTCTATCTGTTTCTGGTAGTCTCATAACTAAACCGAGTGCTCTACCACGTGGAATAATTGTTGCTTTGTGTATAGGATCAGAAGCAGGCATATTCACTGCAACTACTGCATGACCAGCTTCATGGTAAGCAGTAAGCTTTTTTTCTTCTTCTGTAATGACTAAGGACCTTCTTTCCATGCCCATCATCACTTTATCACGTGCATACTCAAAATCATCCATGGTAACAATTTTCTTATTTCTTCTTGCAGCAATAAGCGCAGATTCATTCACTAAATTTGCTAGATCAGCTCCTGAAAAACCTGGCGTTCCCCTAGCAACTGTTTTTACGTTTACATCTGGTGCTATCGATATTTTCTTTATATGCGTATTTAATATTCTTTCACGCCCATTTATATCAGGTAAAGAAATAGTAATCTGTCGGTCAAAACGACCAGGTCTAAGTAGTGCTGGATCTAGGACGTCTGGACGGTTAGTTGCAGCAACTATTATCACACCTTCATTAGACTCGAAACCATCCATCTCAACCAGTAACTGGTTTAATGTTTGTTCCCTTTCGTCGTTACCGCCACCAAGACCAATACCGCGATGCCTACCTACTGCATCTATTTCGTCTATGAAAATTATACAAGGAGCATTTTTCTTGCCTTGATCAAACATATCCCGGACACGGCTTGCACCAACACCGACAAACATTTCAACGAAATCAGATCCAGAAATACTAAAAAACGGTACATTAGCTTCACCTGCAATTGCACGAGCAAGTAGAGTTTTACCAGTTCCAGGGGAACCAATTAAAAGACACCCTTTTGGTATCTTCCCACCTAACACTTGAAATTTTTGCCTTTGTTTAAGAAAATCAACAATTTCAACCAACTCTTCCTTTGCTTCATCAATCCCAGCAACATCATCAAATGTCACTTTTTTTCCAGTAGTCATAAGCCTAGCTTTTGATTTGCCAAAGCTTATAGTTCTATTACCTCCTGCTTGCGTTTGTTTAAAAAGGAAAAGTAATAAACCGATAAAGATAAGCGTCGGAACCCATTGAATAAGTAATCCACCAATTATACCTATTGCAGAGTCTCCAATTGAAAAGGAGAACTTCACTTTCCTATCATGCAAACTTTTTATTAAGTCACTATATATAACACCACTTGAGTTAAAGGCTGACCCATCCCTAAACTTCCCTTGGATGCTTTGGTTTCTTATTGTAATATTTTCTATATCATTATCTTCTAGTCTAGTTAAAAATTCTGAAAAAGGTATGGTTGTTTTACTCTTACCTATACTTCCGCTAAATTGAATATAAGCAACTGAAATAAGAACAATAATCACTAACCAGATCAATAAGCCTTCTAAAAATTTTTTCATTTATATTTCTAATTAAATACCAATCAAGCTTACCAAATTTTGTTTTATCGTGCTATTAATAATGCATCGAATCTTATCATCACCGTATTTTTCCGTTATAATTTACATCAGGATAAGCAACCACCTTTCCATTTTTCTCACTGTTGGAAAAGAGTAGTAAACTTTAGAAAAATAATTACAAATTTAAAAAATCTTGCCCCACTCATTGTAATCCTTAATTAAATATCAGTTAACTTTAGCAAATTTTCCTTTATTATACTGGCAATAAAATATTTAATCTCGTCATCACTAGTGCTCTTACTATTATGTTTCATACATGGATAAGCAAACATCTTTCCATCTTTTAGCACTACAGGTAAAGAGTAAAAAATTTCAGGGCAGCAGTTATAATCTTTTAGAAATTCAGGAATTTTTTGCGTTTTTTTTAGCGGAGCAATAGTTACTGAACACTTCTGATTGCTAAGTATTGTACAGCTAAATCTATTGTCCCATTCAATAGGGACATTTAATGTTAGGTGTACAGTAATTTCCTGTATCTTTGATGATTCTCTCATTATCAAGATGCTCTCTCCATATTTTCTTATTTTGCACCCAGAGAGTGTACAGTTAATATCACTATCTTTTTGCGATATTTTGTTAAATATTGTGATAAGGCTACGGTACCTTGGTTTATAGTGCTTGTTGACAATTGCCATTATAGAATAAAGAAGAAGCCTTAAAGCTATTTCCTCTGGCAGTTTATAAAGTTCATCTAATTTAATTTCAATATAACCAAGATCATGAATATTAACGCAGTCATTAAGTGCAAGGCGTGTGTAGTGCATCAACGCTTTTGCAGCTCTTTTCATATGAAGTGCTGTAAGGCATATTCGCTCTGTTAGAACATCTTGATTATCACTTGCTTTAAGTAAGTTACGGTATAAAGTTCGTCTGTATTTTAAGTCATAATTGCTTCTATCTTCGATCCATCTTAATTGGTGAAGTTTAGCATACTTTTCTATTTCACTACGACTAAAATTTAACAACGGCCTAAATACATAAATACCATTTAAGAAATACTTGTAGTCCATTGATGATAATCCATCTACTCCACTACCCCGCTCTAATCTCAACAAGAACGTTTCTGCTTGATCATTTTTGTGGTGAGCAACAAATAAATATTTAACATTATTATTTTTACACCATTTTGTTAATAAGTTATACCGTGCTTTTCGTGCCTGCAACTGAATATTGCCTTTAATATTTTTCTTCTCCCAATTTAATATGAATGATTCCTTTGCCCCAAGTTCTTTTGCATAGCTTACAGCAAAATCAGCTTCTTTTTGAGATTCTAAACGTAACCCGTGATTTACTGTTAATGCTGTAGGAAGTGAAGGTTTATTTTTTTTTGCCCAATTAATCATTAAGTGCAATAAAACTACACTGTCTACACCACCTGATACTGCAATCGCAACTTGATTATCATGAAAAGCAAACTTATTAACTATATTTTGAAATGACAGCTCCAATCGCATTATGTTTCTTGACGGTTAGGTAGTTTATGTCTCTCTACATTATACCGCTACGGAACTTCAATACAAGCAAACTAACAATCTGTGCAAAGGATTTGTACACTGCATCATCCCAGTGCTCAGCACTGGGATGCGGAGGAGATTAACTTTTGATCCCAGAGAATGAAAATTCTACTCTACGATTTTTAGCATGCTCTCTCTCATACTTGGAATTTCTAGAATCATCTTTTACATTAACCAAAGGCTCAGTTTCACCTTTAGAAGCAGTTTTTATTCTATTTTCTAGATAAGGTGTACAGCTGACCATAAATTTTTTAGCTGCATCTGCTCTTCTAGCTCCTAGTGCAAGATTATATTCGTGAGAACCACGATTGTCAGTATGACCAGTTAAAGTGACCTTTGCGTCAGGATTATTTTGTAACACTTCCATCACGTCAAGTAATGCATCTGCACTCACTTCACTGATACTAGATTCATCATAACCAAAGAAAACTCTTTTATCACCTATCTGCTTAACAACAGCATTCATTTTATTTGTCGTATTTACTCCTTTTTTAGGGCAAGAACTTACACCAGTAAGCAGTAAACAAAAACAACACATTATAATCAGTCTACTCCACATCACTAAACCTCCATAAATTTAAAATATAGTGCGTAATTTTAATTTTAGTATTAATAATCACTCTATACTAGAATAGAGTCAAGGGAAATAAAATACTAAATGTTTTCTTTACAATCTTATAATTAACTTTCTGATAAGATGCTCAATTCTTAGCAATGAAGTACAATAAAAGAATAAAAGTACAATTTTTTATTGTACTTTAAGCAAATATACTTTTAACTTTATTATTAATCTATTACGATATTAAGTAGATGTTTCAAAGCAATGAATAAAAATGAGATCTTATAAGTTTTTAGAGGAAGTATTACATAAGGTAAGGAATATCGAAAACACACTAAAACTACTAAGCAAAAGCCAATTGAATGTAGAGGACAAAGTTGAACAAATTTGTCTTCTAGAGGAAATCAGACATGAAATTATCTCTCATGATGCAATAAAGGAATCATTAGCGAATGCTCTTAGGAATAAAAAGAGTGCGAATATTCAGCAGCTAAAGTTAATAGAGGGGATACACAAAAGCAGCAGTGCTATTCCTGTTGATTTAGTAAAATCTTTGTCCAAAGCTAAGATTGAATGCCAAAACTTATGGAGGCTAACTAATTCTGAAATTAGTAACTTAGAAAAGCTGAAAGAATGCTTTACTAACCTAATTAAGCTTACTCGTGAAGCAGCTTCTATAAAATCGCAGCAATTAAAGCGCTCAAACTATGAGTCATTGCTTGCTGACTATGACTCTAATATCACAGAAAAGAACATAAAGGAAATATTTCCTAAGCTAGGTAAATTTTTTAGTGAAAATGTAGAGAAAGTAACTCAAAAGCAGAAGAAGGATAAAGTTACTAATATACAAAAAGTTACGGTTCAGAGACAGATTGAACTTGGTTCCTTATTCTTACAGCAAATGAGTGTTACACCAAATGAGATTTCCATTTCTTATCACGATCCTATCGATTATGATGAATCTGACCTTTGTTATGGTTTATTTTTACTTTTACGGCATACTGGTTATGCAATTCATCAAAAATGTTTAGCGCAAAATTCTATAAAGAGCTCAATTACGAAACATATTATGTATGAAACTCAAGGGTTATTCATGGAAAGGATCATTGGAACATCCAGAGAATTTATTGAGTTCATTCAACCACATATAAAGGAGAAACTTTCTACAAAAGGCAAAATTAATAGTAGTGTTGAAAATTTGTATTTGATTTTCAATAAAGTAAATCTTTCATCTTTTTTGAAGAATGCGGATGAATTTAGTTTATTGGCTCACATTATGCTAAGAACTAAATTAGAACAAGATCTAATAAATGGTACGTTAGAAGTTAAAGATCTACACGATAAATGGTTGGAAGGTATGAAGCATTACAAGATTTCAGTAAAAGCTAAAAATGAGCTAGACACTTATTTTCAAGATGAGTATTGGATAAGTGGTGTTATAGGCTACTTTCCTATTAAAGTCATAGCATTAATCTCTGCTGTGCAGTTTTTTTCTTTCATTAAGAAAAATCATTACGAATTTTTAGATTCTATAGTAAAAGGAGATTTCAGTTTACTTATCGATTGGTTCTCTAAAAATGTATATAGTGCAAAGTATGGCTTTTTGGAACAGCTAAAAAAGGTAACAGGTAGGGATTTAGATATTGAGTGCTACACTAGTTACTTATCTGAAAAGTATAATTTGTCTCAATAAATGGTTTTCTTGAGTTGTGTATGAGTTTTGTTCAGAATTTAATCAGAAATTTTTTTACTTTCAAAGGTTTATTTGCTAGCGATATTGCTATAGATCTTGGTACTGCAAATACTTTAGTTTATCAGAAAAATCAGGGGATAGTGCTTGATGAACCCTCAGTTGTAGCAAGAGTAAAAGAAAAAGGAAGTTACGTTCCTTATGCTTTTGGCAAAAAAGCTAAGATGATGCTCGGAAAAACACCTGGAGAAATAGAAGCGATCAGGCCCTTGAAAGACGGAGTTATTGCTGATTTTAAAAGCGCGGAAGAAATGTTAAAATATTTCATACGCAGCGCAAACACAAGATTCACTGTTAATAAGCCTAGTATTATCATATGTGTTCCATCTGGATCTACCCCAGTTGAAAGGCGTGCTATACAAGATGCAGCAGAAAGTGCTGGTGCAAATGAAGTATTCTTAATTGAAGAACCAATGGCTGCAGCAATTGGGGCTGGACTTCCAGTTACCGAACCTGAAGGTTCTATGATTGTTGACATAGGAGGTGGTACAACTGAAGTTGCAATTATTTCTTTAGGTGGAATTGTTTATTCACGTTCTGCCAGAGTAGGTGGTGATATTATGGATGAGGCAATAAAGTCATACATTCGTGAAAATCATAAGTTATTGATTGGTGAAACAACTGCTGAAAAAATTAAGAAAAATGTCGGTTCAGCCAGTCTGCCAGTTGAAAACAACAAAGAGGGAATGATAATTAAAGGCAGGGATTTAGTGAGTGGTATGCCAAAAGAAATGTTTTTATCAGAATATCAAGTTGCAGAGAGCCTAATAGAGCCTATACATCAGATAATTTCTGCTATTAGAACTGCACTGGAGAGTACTCCACCCGAACTTTCTTCTGATATAGTTGATAGAGGAATAATTTTATCTGGTGGAGGTGGGTTATTGCGCAACTTGAGTAAAGTTATTAGTGAAACAACAAAATTACCAGTTCGTGTTGCAGATGATCCACTTTGTTGTGTCGCCCTGGGTAGCGGAAAAGTACTTGAAAACATGGACTATTTTGGCCATGTTTTATTCAAGCAAGATTAAATTGTTTTTGAAGGCAGTTTATCGAATTGTTTTGATGGAATTATGTAATATAAATGAGATCCCAGCGTCACACACCAAGTAATTTAAAGGCAACTTCCAGCAGGAAATGTCATCCCAGCGCTTGACACTGGAACTTGACTACAAATAAGTATGCTGTTTCGATGAAATTGTGTAATAGAAACTGGATTCCAGTGCTTGACACCAGGTTTGTGTTTATAAATTATATGCTAAAAGAATTTGAAATTGAACCTTTATTAAAAGATAAAGCTCCGCATCAAACTAAGGCTATTGTTGCAATGTCCGGGGGAGTTGATAGCTCCGTTGCTGCAGCACTGCTGTATAACCTTGGGTACGAAGTGATAGGTGTGACTCTTCAGCTATATGGCACTGATGGCAATGCTAATGCAAGAAAAGGCGCATGCTGCGCTGGACAAGATATTTATGACGCCAAACGCGTAGCTGAAAGTGTTGGCTTTCCTCATTATATTTTAAATTACGAAGAAACATTTCAAAAGGAAGTAATAGAAGATTTTGCGAATACTTACATGCGTGGGGAAACCCCCATACCATGTGTAAGATGTAACCAAACAGTAAAATTCCGTGATCTATTGCAAGTCACAAAAAATCTTGGTGCGGATGTGCTCGTAACAGGACATTACGTAAGAAGATTAGAAGAAAATGGTGAGGTAAAGTTGTGCAGAAGTATTGATAAAAGTAAAGATCAAAGTTATTTTTTGTTTGCTACAACTGAGGAGCAGTTAAAGCTTTTGCGATTTCCACTAGGTGGGTTCTATAAAAGTGATATAAGAAAATTAGCAAAATATTTTAGCTTACAAATCTCTGAAAAGCCAGATAGTCAAGATATATGCTTTGTTTCCGAAAGCTATAGTAAAACAATAGCTAAATTAGCTCCACAATCTGTACAGAAAGGTAAAATAGTAGATATTCATGGAAAAGTGCTAGGTGAGCACAGCGGCATAGTAAATTTTACAGTGGGGCAGAGAAGAGGTCTCTGCATTGCACAAAGTGAACCTCTTTATGTAGTAAGAATTAATACAGAAAATAATGAGGTTGTAGTGGGTCCAATCAACGCGCTAATGCAAAAAAAGATATTGGTCAAAGAGTTAAATTGGTTAGAACAACCAAAAGAAGGCATGGAAGTAACTGTGAAGCTCAGGTCATCACATGCAGGAAGCTTAGCGACAATATATTCAACTGACGAAAAGAACAAAGCCTGTGTAATTTTAAACGACGATTACTTTGGCATCAGCCCTGGTCAAGCTTGTGTAGCATATAAGGGCGAACAAGTTATCGGTGGAGGGTGGATATGCTCTTAACTTGGTAACTTAATTTTTTAATGTAAAATGTAAACATACAATAAAATTTATTGCTATTTTAGCCCACACCTTGTATACTATAAAGATAATTATTATACTGTGGGCTAGAGGAATGGTTAAAGAAGTTGAAAAATTAATAAGAATTGTTGGTAAGGGCAATTTATTGGAAGCTGTATTCATTCGTGAAGGCAGTTTTCAACATGCTAACTTACATAACTGCATGGATCACAGAAATCATATAGGCCTATCTAAATTCATTAATAAAGAAGAACAAGAACCATTAGACAAATATTTTAACTTAAAATTTAGTTTACAAGGACTGTTTTTAATTTATGTTCAAGCTTATAGAGTTCTTGCAGAAAATGCTCAGCTCGATACTCAAGAAGTAATTGATAAAATATATGCTGCAGTTGAAAGTGGAAGAATGTCTACCACTTATAACGCACTAGGGGAATTGCTAGAAGAAATTGTAGATCAAGTAGAATTGACAGAAGATCAAAAAAAACTGAAGCTTCTTAGTATTTTAGCAAATCCGAAAGGTGAAACTTTATTTAACAATAATAATGACTTTGAGAAACAAGTACTTAATAATGTTAAAAAGTTATTAAAAATAAATTACGCAAATGAATTTGATAAAGAATTCAGCTTATGTAAAGAGGTAATAAATCATTATTATTCCATACATGATATAAAAGTCGATAAAGACATAGCATTACTGTTTTCTAGTTATGGTATATTTTCTACATGTACTGGAAATAGAGATATTTTATCACTCAATCAATATATTAATGAGAAAGCTAGAGTAATCAACACACCACTGTATTACAGTTACATTTTGAAGTTAATAAACGTATTAAGTAAAATTGAGTTACCACATAGAAATGGGTTCACTAAGTATACACTTAATTATAGAGGTATAAGTGAATTGAACGGGACATTTACAGCTGCAAGAGAGCAAGACAGTCAAGATTCTCTATATCCTAAAAATATCAAACGTACTCTAGAGCAACTACTAAAAAACCAAAATAGTGATGCATTTGAACAATTAGTAACAAACCCTGAGAATACGTATTACTCAGTGCCGCAAAGTGAATGCAGACTAAACTCTACTATCAGTAACAAAAAAAACAAAAATCATAAAAACACATTTTGTAAATTAGCTTTAGGCATGTTTATATTATCTGTTGGATTATATGCTGCTGACTATTTCCTTATGGAACAAAAGTTATTTAACTCAATGAATCCACAAACTAATCTAATAATTGCTGCAGTGCTGACTATTGTGGTAATATATGCCTTATTTCAACTACTACAAGATCCTCCACATTCAGCGGTCAAGGATACAACTACTAAAAGCTTTACAAATGGTCCCATGCAACTCAGCCATTAATGAGTTTCTACATATAGATGATAAATGTAGCACTTTTAAAGCGTATGCTATATAATCTTTTCTCTTGAATAAAGAGGTAATCGATGGATTTAAGTAAAATAAAGATAAATTCAGATGAAATAAATGTAGTAATTGAAATAAGTGCAAATGCTCATCCCATAAAGTATGAATTTAATAAAGAGCTCGGGTTACTACGAGTTGACAGATTTTTGTCTACTTCAATGACTTATCCTTGCAATTATGGATTTGTACCAAATACATGTGCAGGTGATGGTGATCCTGTGGATGTTTTGGTGCTCACTCAATTTCCTTTAGCGCCTGGAGTTTTGATATCGGTGCGTCCAGTGGGTGCATTACTAACTCAGGATGAAAAAGGAGAGGATGAAAAAATATTAGCCGTACCTATCTCCAGTGTTGATAGCTATTATGACAATATAAAGAACCATTCTGACTTACCTAAAAATCTACTAGATAAAATTGCTCATTTCTTTTCTCATTATAAAGATTTAGAAAAGGGAAAAACGGTAACAGTTGGAGAATGGGCTAATGTGGAAAAAGCAAAAGAAATCATTGAGAAAAGTAAAAATTAATTTGCATTAGAGCTGCTTAAAAAAATATTGTTGTTTTTAACATTGCGTTTAAAAGCATTAGACAGGCAGTAAAGGTCTTGATATTATAGTAATAATTTGGAAGGGTGGCCGAGCGGCTGAAGGCGGCGGTTTGCTAAACCGTTATACGATTGAAAAGTCGTATCGAGGGTTCGAATCCCTCTCCTTCCGTGTATTACTGTTTAGGTATTTATTGCAGTGGTTTTCTCTCTTTCACTATTAAAAGTTAGCTAGCATTCACTCAGTATTTATTATAGAATTGGTTATTAGCTGAATAGCCTTATATGCATAAAATATTAATTTTACTATTAATAATGTTGCCGCTTAGGTTACTTGCAACCGAGATTGAAATTGTTGCAGATGTAAATGGTGAGCCAATTTCAAATTTAGATATCGAAAGACGCATCAACTTTATAAATTCATTGCCTGGTAATCAGAGTGTTAATCGTGAAAAAGTAAAACCTCAAATCCTAAGACAGCTCATAGATGAAATCATCATTGTTAGCGAAGCACAGAAGATGAATATAGAATTGAGCAACGAGGAGTTAAATAATGCTGTCACGTTATTCTTAACTCAAAGTTTAAAACTTGAGGCTGATGAAGTTGATCAATACGTAAAAAAGCATAATATAGATCTCAATACCCTAAAAAAACAAGTAAAGTGTCAGCTGCTGTGGAACAAGATTATTGAAGTAGGAATTGTACCGCTTATCAATATAAGCGATAAAGAAGTGGATGACATAAGAAAACAAAAAGAGAAGCCTGATTACCTTATTAAGTTTCAGGAATTTGTAATTCCTGATCAAAAAATGGCTGAAGATTTAGTAAAAAAATTACGTACCAGTAATAATCCAGAATCTTCAATAAAGATGCGCAAAGCAACCGTTAATTTAAGTCAGCTAAAAGGTACTCTCAAGGACGTTTTGGAAAGATTAGAAATCAATGACGTAGCAGGTCCGATTAGTTTAAGCGAAGGTTACTCTATTATAAAAGTCATAGATAAGGTACAGCTCGATCATACACTGCTGGAAAGTATTTTAAAAGTAAAACAAGTTGTGGTTAAAGATTCAGAAAATTTACTCTCTAATTTTAAGGAGCAAAAGGTCAGTTGTCTAAATTTTGACAAATTAGCAGACGATTTCAAATTGCCAAGCGCAAAAGAATTTAAAATAAAAATGCGAGATTTAAATCCTGATTTACAGATTTTATTTAGTAAAACAAGTACGAATGAAATAGTAGAATTAAGAGAAAATAGCACTGCAAAGCTAATGATGTTATGTGATATCAAGAGTAATCCAGTGAATATAGAAGCAATCAAACAGGAAATGTATCAACAAAAGATTATTATACAAAGCAACCTGTTATTGGATAATATGCGTAAAAATGCAGCTGTGAGTTATCGATTTAATTGAAGCTAGAGAATATTTTTCGTTTTTTACTCTATAAAAAGTTTATGAAGAATATAATGCTGATTGGTGGCGGAGTTGGAAATGCAGTATTATTTTCGATAGGAAAAGCTTGTCTTGAAAACAATCATAAGGTTTTATATTTCGCTGGCTATAAAAAATTAAGTGATGTATTTAAACGAGCGCTGATAGAACGCGCATCAAACGTGACAATTTGGGCATGTGAAGAAGGATTGATAGAAACAAGCAGAGAACAGGATAAATCCTTTCATGGCAATATAATTGATGCAATAGTTTCTTATCAACGAGAAAAGGTAGATATTAATTTGAACACTATAGATAAAATCATCACTATTGGTTCTGATAAAATGATGAAAGCTATAAATGAAGCTAGAAAAACAATTTTAAAGCCATATCTGAAACCAAAACACATAGCAATATCATCAGTTAACTCTCCTATGCAGTGCATGATGAAAGAAATCTGCGCTCAATGTATTCAGCAACACATAAATAAGGAAACAGGAGAAATAAGTTTTGTTTATAGTTGCAGTAATCAAGACCAGGATATGGAGCTTGTTGACTTTGATTTTTTAAGTGAGCGCTTGAAGCAAAATAGTTTACAAGAAAAGCTCACTGCAAAATGGATAGAACATGTTCAAAGACACTAAACAGCACAAAGAGGAACTAAGGAAGCAATATAGAACCATAAGAAAAGATGTTGATGAAAGTTATTCTAGTTATGCAGCAAATTCTCTTATTAATCTCTTTAACAAAAACTTAAGTTGCGTTAAAGGTAAAACAATAGCAGCTTACATTCCAACAGACGGGGAAATTAATGTTGTGCCTTTGATGCATCATTTACTCGATTTAGATTATAAAGTAGCAGTCCCTAATAAAAACAAGTTATTAAAATTCGAAGAATTGAATAAAGCAGATGAAGATATAATCCCCGATACAATCATTACTCCTGTTATTGCTTTTGATGATCATTTTAATAGGTTAGGTTTTGGCGGTGGTTGGTATGATGAAATGATAAAAAAATTACGGCCACTTGGAAAAATATTTATAGGTGTAGCCTATGAGAAGCAATATTGTAAAAATTTACCTGTGGAAAAACACGATCAAAAATTGGATATTATAATTACTGAGATGTGTGTTAGACTTGAAAGCAGGTTGCTCAAGAAAATGGATAGAAAGGAGTAGCATAGTCTCCCTCTTTCTGATAGTCATTGCTTATCTGTTCAGATGCATGCAAATATTGAAACCTGTCTTGTCATCAGAGTAGCTGACACTGGGATCCAACTAAGTTGGTAAACACTTTACAACGTTTTTTGCACAAAAGGACTGGATTCTAGCGTCACGCGCTAGAATGACATCAACTTTCGAATTCCAGTTATGCAAGAAATCTATTCATTTGAAACTTGTTTGAGAAACGTAGCTATAAAAACCGCAGGTACCAGTTGGTTTTTATTAGCTAAAGTAAAGGTCAAATATCTGGAATTCTGGACATAAAATCCCCCTGTAAAAAAGATTAGAAAAAAATGCAGCGCACATATGACAGAAATTAAGTATACCCTGAAGAGGATACGCTACATTTTTTTATGAGTTTAATAAAAAGGTCTGCAGACAAAGATAGATTTTTGAGCTCTAAAAATATCTATAATTGTCATTATAATCAGATTTAAAATATGCGGAAGTAATTTTTTGTGTCCGCTTAGCAGGGTGGCAAAATAAGATAGACAGATACATTAAAACGCTCTTCAAATGTATCAACCCACTTCTTTCCCTTCTTCACTCACTTGTTCAAGATTTGGGTTCTTCACTTCAGGACTTGGCTTCATTTTCTGAGCTTTCTCATTAACTTTTTCTTCTACCTTCTCTATTTTACCCTCACCAATTGCCATAATTGCAGGTTGAAATTGATCTATAAGATCATCAAATGGTTTTTTATCATCTAGATGAGTACTGAGGCCCTTTTCCAGAAGTCTGATCATATCAGCTTCTGAAAAATTTTCAATAGTTCCATTCTTTACTAACTCTTGTATAGCAGATTGCTGCCCTTCATTTCGAAGCATTTCTACTATCTTGTTCTGATTCTTAGCTTCTTCCATGCTTTGCCCTGCTTTTAACTTACTATCGTCTGCAATACCTGCAAGCAATTCACTACGTAATCTATCAAAATTATTCTCTCTTGCTTGAATTGTAGGCAATTTATCTATTAAATCCTTATATGAACTTTTCACTGCTTTTCCTGCTTCAATCGCACCTTCTTTTATTTTTTCCCCTGCCTTTCCTATACCTATTCCTACATAACGTCCTCCAATAGCCACAAGCGCTATTAATGTGGCAAGCACAATAAGCGGAGAAAATGCTGCTCCTAATACCATTACAGCAGAAGCCATTCCAATTTTTTCATTTGCAGATGCTGATTTAAAATAATTGACTAGATTGTCCAGTGGACCTTTATTATTATTTATAACATTACCTATTGCTTGCTGATTAACAGATTTTAATGCACCTTCTATTATTTTTGAGTTAACACTTTCAGGAGTTAAACCTTTAAGCCCTTCTTCAATGAATCTTATAAATAATTCTTTGTTGACCTCCTTTTGCAAGCCTTGGTCATTAATCGCTAAACCTAAATCTTTGAGGTTCATCCCTTTAACTTGTTCTGATAGGGCTTCAAACAACTTCCTTTTTTCTTCCTGTGAGAACTGTACAATGCTTTCTATTATATCTGAAATAGCTTTTTTTAGTTCTGGGTAGTCAATGTCAAAAAACGTACTGTTTGTAGGTTCCATATTCAACTTCATCAACTATAAACATGCCTAATTATATATACTAATTATTAATTATATTATAATTGACATAAAATAATTACTCCTTTCCAAATATGGAATTTGTATTACAATACCTAGATTATATGAAATCAAGGTATTTTATGGGTGAGAAAAAATTAAGAGCTGCTGTGGTTTTATCAGGATGCGGCCACCTCGACGGCACAGAGGTGAGAGAAGCAGTCTTAACTCTGCTTGTGTTTGATCAGCAGGAAGTTGAAGTCACGTGCTTTGCTCCTAATGTTGATATCACACAAGTTATGAATCACAAAACAAAAGAAGCAGTAAAAGAAAAAAGGAATGTACTTGTAGAAGCAGCAAGAATTGCAAGAGGTGAGATAAATGATTTAAGAGAAGCTAAAGCTGAAAATTTTGACATGCTAGTCGTACCTGGTGGATATGGAGTTGCGAAAAATTTATCTGACTTAGCTGAAAATAAAACAGTAATGCCTGAGTTTGAAAGATTAGTCTCAGAGTTCTTTGTTGCAAAAAAGCCAATAGGAACTATATGTATATCTCCAGCCATTATTGTTTTAATTTTAAGTAGCAAGATGGGTAAAGAAGAAAGTAAGATTAAGGTAACTATAGGAGACGACAAAGACCAGCTGATAGAAAAGCTCGGCGGCGAACATATAACATGCGATACAAAGCTATCAATAGAAGACGAAAAGCATAATATATTTTCCTGCTCTGCTTATATGCGTAGTGATGAAAGTACACACTCTGTATATCAAGGAATAAAACACATGATTGACAGTATGGTGAAAAAAATTAATAAAAAAACCAAACAACCATTTCTCTAAAGTGTAGTTTCTTATACAATTAATTATGTTATACTTTCAGTTGCATTATTGTTGTAGCCAAAGTAATCTGTAATTGCTTATTAACAGTAAGCTATATTTAGTATGTAAGTTTAGTTCTTTTTTTTATAGATGTAAATATGTCAGACCTTTTTTATATTGAAAGTGAGTGTTGTGTAGATGGTCAGTGTGATACTTATGCAGGAGAAGTGAGTATTAATGATGTCATGTTGGGCAAGTTTAGTCTAAATTCATACAGTGGGAAAAAAGCTATAATAAATCTAGACATCGCTACATTCGATATCCATATTGCCATGGATGACCAAAATGGAAGGACAATAACAAGAGACCTCAAGGGTCCTGAATTTGTAATTAAAGATGACGGTTCCTGGTATATTAATAAGAATCTTGGTAATGATAAATTTGAAATTATAGTAAAGCAGTCATGATATGAAACATAGTGAGCGGAGCTTACTTTTTAGCAATGTTTACATACTTACTTGATTTGAAAAAAAATGGAGATTATCTTAGCTGAGCCACGCGGTTTCTGTGCAGGGGTTAAAAGAGCTGTAGACATATTAGCAATCACTTTAGAGAAATACAAAAATGAACGCCAAGTTTATGTACTACACGAAATCGTTCATAATAAGTATATAGTAGAGGATTTCAAGAAACAAGGAGTGGTTTTTGTAAGCAGCATAGAAGACATTAAAGACAATAGAGGAATATTGATCTTTAGCGCACATGGAGTGTCGAAAAGTATAGAGGATGAGGCAAAAAGAAAGGGTGTTCAAGTGATTGATGCAACATGTCCATTAGTTAGCAAAGTACATAAAGAGGCAAAAAGGTATGAGGATAGTGGTAAAGAATTAATTCTAATTGGACATGAAAATCATCCAGAAGTTAAAGGAATTATGGGAAGAGTAAGTAATCCTATATCTCTAGTGCAAACTATGCAAGACGTATACAATTTACAAATCAAAGATCCAGATAATTTATCTTATGTAACACAAACCACGTTAAGTATTGACGATACCAAAGAAATTATTGCTACACTGAAGCTCAGATTTCCAAGCATTACAGGCCCCGACTTAAAAGATATATGCTATGCAACACAAAATAGGCAGAACGCTGTTAAAAAATTGGCTAAAATTACAGACGTAGTGTTAATTGTAGGAAGCAAAAACAGTTCAAATTCAAACCGTTTATTAGACCTGTGTATTTCCAGAGGAAAAAGAGCCTATTTGATTGATAATTATAAATGTATGAACAAAAATTGGTTGCAGGGCGCAGAAAAAATAGGAATTACTGCAGGTGCTTCTGCTCCTGATATATTAGTTGATGAGCTAGTAAATTACTTAAAAATAAATATGAATACAAAAGTTTCAGTCATGCCAGATGGATTCACTGAAAATGTTCAGTTCAAGTATACTAAATGGTAATGTGCAACAAAGTGCGTCAAATCAAGTCTTTAGCTCAATTCAATTTTCAGTCTGTTGGAGAATAAAATATCAAGCTGAGATATAATTAATCCTCGTTTGTCAGGTTAAGTTGTGTCTAGCACAGAAACATTAAAATATAAAAAACCTTCACCATACAAAAGGGTTAATATTACTACTAATTTTATCAAAAACTTATAATATAAGTCATATTGTCATCTAATGTTTAATGAATTTCAATAAATTACCTTTTTAATTCTAGATGAGTATACACTTTGTTAATATGTTTGGGTCAAAACCCAAAAGTAAGTTTATGCTTTCTATAGGAAAAGAAGGCACAATGTTACTATATTTTAAAAATAATACTTTAAATAAAAGATATTTTGCTAAGGACAAAAATAATAAAGCTGTTTCTGACTTAATTTTATGTCTCTCATCAGATAAAAAAGCATCCTTATATCTGGTTCTCAATCACACTGATCAGAACTATTTGCTACAGTCTATCCCAAGAGTAAATAGGATTAGTGCTTATCTATCAGCAAAAACAAAAGTAGAGCATTTTGCTCATAATAACGATATAAATTCTATTCTCTTGGTCGAAAAGCCGAATAAATTTAATCAAAACTGGTGGTATCTATTTGTTTCATCAAAAGCAAATCATTTAATAGAATATTGGTTGGACGTGTTTGTTGAAATAGGCTCTAACTTTAAAGGAATATTAATGTTTCCTATAGAACTAGTCAGTATAGCAAAAAAGATTCTACACAAAGATCCTAGTAACTGGAAAATTATAGTTGCTGCAACTAAAACAGGTGGCTATAGACAAGTGGTTCTTAAAGAGAACAAAATGATATTTACACGTTTAATACCATTTACTAATGATAATTTACCAGGAATCATTGCTGGTGAAATATATCAGGAAGTGAAAAATACAATTCAATCTTTAACTAAGTTTGGATTTGAAAAAAATGACCCTATCGACCTTTGCATCATAGTATCAGAAGCTATTAAATCTAGTTTATCAGTTATAAATTTTTCAGAGAATAGTGTGAACATATTGACTCCATATGAGCTAGGTAAACTATTGGGAGCAGAATTAGCTATATGCGAAAAAGATAGCTTTTGTGATACTACAATTTTGTTCCATAGCTTTAAGAATAAGCCAATAAATATTTTTAACACAAAAGAAACTAAAGAATTTTATCTATTTAATTATCTTTATTTAAATTCTCCTCAAAATTTTCTATACCTACTCTTGGTTTTAGTTGTAATTAACACCTTTTGTTTGCAAAATTTGTATTCAAATTTTAATGTTGCTGATAATTTATCTGCAAAGCGGAGTGCTTTAAATAACAAACTAATAAAACTTAGCCAAAGCTATAATGTAAAAAAGATAGATGAAGTTTACGATTTTATTAATATCAATAATATTTTATCAAAAATAGAATACTCTCCTCTCATACAGGTTAAGTATGTAGAAAAGCTAAAAGTACCAGATGTAGAGCTTGAATTATTTGAGTGGAATTATAATGAGGCAAAAAGTTATATTACCACAACTTTAAGGTTTAATTTTCAATCTGGTCAAGACATTTCTTATCAATACGAGAAACTACAGAAAAATTTAAACGATAATTTCCGTACTCATGATATTAGTATTTCTAGCTTACCCACTACTAAAGAGAAAAATCTATCTATTGATGTTGAAATAGGAGAGGCAATGTAGATTGATGACTATCTCTCAACTAAAAAGAAAAGCTACAATTCAGTGCATATATTATTTATTGTTATCTATTGTATTAATAGGGTTATCAACGTGTTTTATTCTCTATAACAAAAAGGTTTATAATAAAAATCAAACTGCAGCTGAGGAAATACACTCTATTAATTTACAGATCATTGAAATTCAAAAGAAAGAAGTCGTTCTAAATAAAAACCTAGACTTATGGAAAAGAATTTCTTCTTCAAACTTACATAGTAGCAGATATGTTACAAATTTAAATTTTGAGCTTCACAAGCTATATAAAAAACACTACATGTTAGAACCTGAAATATCAATTTCTATACCTGAAGAGGCTGAACTCCACAATAAAAGTGAACGTACAAAAGTAATAAGAAGTGAAGTGGTTCTAAATTTAAGCTCAATTAGCGATAAGCATATTTTTTTATTTCTACAGTCCATTCCAAATCTTCCTGGTTATGTTATGATCAGATCTCTTACCTTGAATAAGCAGAGAAATATAGATTCTGCAGCTATAAACCAGATTTTAAGTGGTAATATGATAGAGATAGTGAGAGCTAGTATAGTTTTTGATTGGTATACCATATTAAGTAGATGAATATAAAGTTGTTTTTTATTTTTACGCTGCTATTTTTTAATGTTAGTGCATATTGCAATTGTGAAGATCTTGTAGAAAATATAGGGATTTGTAAAAAATATTCTTGCCAACAGCATATTAGTGATGAAGATTTTATTGAGCATAAAATATTAGGGTTAAATAGTGAAAATTTATGTGTATATATAGAAAGACAAGGCAATGATGAAATGGTCTGTCATTATTCCAATAATGGAATGATTATAGAAAAGAAGTACTTAAAAAGTATTTTAAAAGTTGGAAATCAAGAAATAAATGATTTCATTGATATAGCAAATTTGCGTGCGAAGGAGTGTTTTTTTATCAACAATTATAAACTAAGCTATATAGATCGAGACGATATAATAAAAGAGGCAGCAGAGAGTACTTTATCGCAATATGGTAGCATAAAAAGCATTTTTTTTGATGAAGAACAGGTTAATAGAATAGTTAGTGAGATGGAAAAGTTTAACTTACAGTCTTCAGGAGTTACAGAGGAAGAAAATTTCAATTGTAAAGTAGTCAGTTTAGATTCAATTTTATACTTTTCCCCTGATACATGGAAAATATGGGTAAATGGAAAGTTGTTTATAAATACTAAGGATTTAAAAGTGCACTCAGTAACTGAAAATTATGTAACTTTTTCATGGGCTGTAAACCAAAAGATAACAAAAGAAAGGATAAGCAATTCTAAAAATGTAAATTTTGGACATGAAGGTATTATGTTTACTCTTTATCCAGAACAAAAATTTGATTTAGACAGTTTATCTATTAAATAATCTAATACATCTGCGCTTGTAGCTCAATTGGATAGAGCGTTGCCCTCCGGAGGCAAAGGTCGTGGGTTCGAATCCCTCCAAGCGCGTTTCTAATTAAATTTGACAATAATACTCTCACATAAGATAATAAAGAGATTTATTTTAAAGCATAATTATGTCTAGTGGTACTATAAATAAAGTCATATTAGTTGGTAATTTAGGAAAAGATCCTGAAATTAGGACTACACAAAATGGAAAAGAGATGGCAAGTTTTTCAATAGCCACTTCTGAAAGTTGGACTGACAAATTTTCTGGTACTCGCTCTGAAAAGACAGAATGGCATAATATTGTAATTTTTAGTGAAGGACTAGTAAAAATTGTTAAAGACTTTGCACGGAAAGGTAGTAAAGTGTACGTTGAAGGCTCTCTGAGAACTAGAAAATGGACTGACCAAAATGGTACTGAAAAGTACACAACAGAGGTGGTGCTATACAACTTTAATAGTGCCCTTACCCTTTTAGATTCACGAAACAGTATGTCAAACTCTGATTACAAGCCAAGTGAATACAAACAAAATGAAACAGAACAAAAAGATAAACACGGAAGTTTTGATAACGATATAAAAGACGAACTAATCGATGATGAAATACCATTTTAATAACTTCAATTGAAACCTACATTTTTATGGACTGCTTGTGTTACTCCTTTTAATTCTAATGGAGATAGCGTAGATTACCAAAGTTTGCAGTGCTTGCTTGCAATGCAGGCTCAAGCTAAAAATGGTGTAGTGTTGCTCGGTAGCACCGGTGAAAGTTTATCACTTTCTGAGTATGAAAAGCGTACATTAGTTAAATTTGTATGCAAGCTAAAATTAAACACCAAAATTATAATTGGTGTGCCAGGAGTGAATCTATATCAGACTCTTGAATGGCTTGATTTTTGCAAGGGTATGCCTATTCATGGCTATCTAATGACAACTCCCATTTACACAAAGCCTGGAATCATGGGGCAGATTTTATGGTTTGAAAAGCTGCTTGAGAAAGCACATGTGCCAGCCATGCTTTACAATATTCCATCAAGAGCAGGAGTGAGTCTTCATGCTGAAACTGTACGCAACTTATTCAGCCATGAAAAATTTTGGGCTATAAAAGATTCAAGTGGAACTGTTGATACTTTAACTAAGTATAAAAAAGTTGCTCCAAATATTGAGGTATTTTGTGGAGATGATAATATGATACCCGATATGGCTGCTAAGGGTGCGGCTGGTCTGGTTTCTGTTGCTGCTAACACTTGGCCACATATAGTACATGAATATGTTAAGCAATGTCTGAGTAGTAAAAACTCTCAGGTAGATGTGTGGAAACAGACTTGTGAAGCGTTATTTACCGCCAGTAACCCAATACCTACTAAAGCACTCTTGCATGATATTGGGCTTATAAAACACAAAACTGTCCGCCTACCACTCAGCGCAGAAGATTTGCCTTCTATTGAAACATTGAGGCAAGCTAATAAAATGATTCTTAGGTGGAAAGAATTGACTAATGGCTAGGACTAGAAACACAAACTAAACATCATCAACTTCCACACCTGCATCAAATGAATTTACTGGTTATGACAGAATCAATCATGTGAAATCCCTGTTGATATGACTTAATGAATAACTATTTTAAGTTACCAATTTATTTAAGAAACTTTGATAATATTTATCCCACTTACTTTTCTATTTTCCATGTCACAATGAGCCTCTATTATTTCATCAAATTTATATTTTTTATTAATTCGTACAATTAAAAGTTTTTTTCTTATCATTTCAAAAATTTCCATTGCAGTAAGCACTAATGTAAATTTATCATGCTTATAGTGATATATCGAAGTTCCAGCTGCAAATAACGAACGCGAACTAAGTAAAGAGAAATTAATAGGAGCATTACCTGATATCTGCCCATAGGAAACATATATGCCAAACTTACCCAAAGATTCAAAAGAGAGCTTGCTTGTAGCGTAACCTATAGGGTCATACACTGCACCTACTCCTCTATTTTTCGTAATCTCCATGATTTTAGAAACGAAGTCTTTATCATTGTAGTTTATTGCGTATGTGCAGCCACTTTGTAAAGCTATCTTCATTTTTTCGTCAGAGCTTATAGAACCTATCACTATACCTTTTTTATCCTTTGCCCATTGGCATATTATTTGCCCCAAACCACCATTAGCTCCATGAACTAGTACAAAAGCACCAGGCCTGATTTTATAAGATTGATTAACTAAATAGTGAGCTGTCATACCTTTAAACAATACTGCAGCAGCAACTTCATCAGGTATATCATTCGGAATTTTTATCAAATATTTCTGGTGTACAATGCGCTTTTCACAATATGCCCCTGGAAGAGCTGTGCAATATCCAACTCTATCTCCAACCTTAAATCCATCACTAATTTTTTTACCAAGCTTTTCAACAACTCCTACTGCCTCTACTCCAAGTACTGATGGCAAATCTTTAATTTTGCGTATACCTTTTCTATGTTCTAAATCATAACGATTTAAGCCGATAGTTGTATGACGTATTAAGACTTCCTCATCTT
The DNA here is from genome assembly GCF_964028515.1 of Wolbachia endosymbiont (group B) of Hofmannophila pseudospretella. Classification (NCBI taxonomy): domain Bacteria; kingdom Pseudomonadati; phylum Pseudomonadota; class Alphaproteobacteria; order Rickettsiales; family Anaplasmataceae; genus Wolbachia; species Wolbachia endosymbiont (group B) of Hofmannophila pseudospretella. The sequence continues at coordinate 816,212 of NZ_OZ034788.1, forward strand.
TTGGCTCACCTACGCTCTTATCTACAAATTCTAATACTTCTGGCCCCCCAGTTTTTTTAATTTGTATAGCTCTAACCATGATAAATGTAAGACAAAAACTTTAATTATGTTATCTAGCAATTAATATTTTGCAAAATGTTATTTAGAGTTTATACACTACATGAGCGTATTGTTAATAGTTTTGAGGCACAAATTATCATGAACAGAGAAATTTGGCTTTATGGTGTTTTATTCAACGTGTTGTGCAAAGTGGATGAAGATAATGATTTGGATGTTAACAATGTAATAAAAAAAATAAAAGAAAGGTTAGAATATAGAATACAAAAATCAGATAAAAAAAGAGATTATTGTAAATATTTATATACTTCTTGGGGAAAAAAAGGATTTGATATTAATCACCAATTTGACTTGAAAGATTATGATGGCTTTCCAATAGATAGTCTTTTTTCTATTGCCATTAATTATAAATTATACACTTTAACAAATTTAGCGCAAGTTTTAATAAAAGCAGGAGCTAATGTGCAAAATGAAAAAGGATATTTACATGCCTGCGTTTTGGCTCGTTCTCCAGATATATTAAAAGCTCTCATAAAAGCGGGAGTAAATGATAACCCAAATGAAAACTATGGTGGAAATACCGCTTTAGACTATGTTGCTAAATTATATGGTAGAGATAAGTCAACGAAATGCAAGGATTGCTGTAAAATTCTAATTGAGCATACATTAGAAAAAAAACCTCACAGTAAAATGCCAGACTCTATAAAAAGTAATAAAGAGTTAACTGAGTACTGGAATGCCTGTAAAGCAAATAGTGAAGAATGGGAATTCGCAATACCAAAAACCGCAATACAAGTACTTAGTGTGCAAAAAGCAAATAAGAGCTCCTGCTCAATTCAATAGATGTATCGTACAACCTTGTTCGGATTACAATAGGAAAAGGTTTGTTATTTAAGCTTAAAAAACGTATATGATAGTGTTATTTCACTTAAATCTTTTGTACTATTGTCACGCATTATTTCAGGGTCTACGTAAAAGGATACAGGCATAGCTGCTTTTTGTTTTGGTAGCAACATTTGCTCTTCAAAACAGAAGCATGCAACTTTATTGAAATATTTACCTGCTTTAAAAGGTGTGACATTATATACTGCCATTCCAAATGAAGATTGATCAGATAAATTTTCTGCATAATAAAATACTAAACTTTTTTGCCCTATATTCGTATCAATGTAGTTAGTTTCTGATTTAAATTCCCAAGGCAGACCGGACATTACATCAGCATTGAAGTAAACCCTGATTTTTTGGTCAGTTGGATTTATTGTCGTATTAGTTGCTTTTCTCGTTGTGCCACCATATCCAGTAGCTTTGCAAAAGATGCTATACAATGGCACCGAAGCATATGCAAGAGATAGCATCAATACCACTAAAGATCCTAGGAGAAAAACTATAGAATTTTTATTGTTTCCCCTTAAAAAGGAAATCATCTAATCCTTATTGTTGAATAAATTAAGTAACCTGAGTAAATTGAGGAATATATTGATGAAGTCAAAGTAAAGATTAGTTGCACCAAGTACTGCCAGCTTAGTAGTTGCAACCTCTGAGCCATAATTATACCTATAATAAACATCTTTGATTCTCTGAGCATCGTATGCGGTCATTAAAGTAAACACTATTACTGACACAAATGATATTGCAAAATAGAGTGGACTACTCCCAAGGAACAGATTAACTATAGATGCAATGATTAATCCCCAGATTCCCATAATCAAAAAAGAACCCATACTGGTCAGATCTTTTTTTGTAGTATTACCATATAAAGCCATAGAACCAAACATGATCGATGTAATGAAAAATGCTCTCGCTATATTTTCTGCAGTATAAATTATAAAGATATGAGATAAAGAAATTCCCATTAAAACTGAGAATAGAAAAAATACAGTAAGTGTTGACTGAGCACTTAGGTGTTGAAGCCTAAAAGACATATAAAACACCAATGCAACTGGAGATAGCATTACCACAAGCGATAGAACAGGATTGGAATAAATCACCTGGAAAAGACCAGAAAATACTGTTAAAAACGCAACAAGCCCTGTAACACTTAAAGCTAAAGCCATATAATTGTATACTTTAGTTAGGTAACTCCTGAGTCCAGCGCTATAATAAACGCCCTGAGAGCGAATATCCTGTTCGTTTTTCATATAAGACATATGTAACTCCTTATTATCTCTTGATGATATATTATAATACAATACAGCGTTTTTATCAAGTATAAAATGACATACTACAATTGAATGGTGTGGTATGCAATTAGAGAATTTCTTCCATAACTATAAGCAAATCGGTTTTCAGCAGCATGTAACTATTATAACAACCTCTGACAATAGAAACTACTTTCACCATCCCCTCTATCATGATTTAAGGGGAATGGTGAAAGTAGTTTTTGCATTTACTAAAGCATTCTTCTTATAGACACTATACCAACAATCCACTATTTTTTCTATGTCTCGCGGTTTAACCTCTGGACCTATACTGATTCTAATTGAACATTCTGCTTGCTCTTTTGTTGCTCCCATTGCAAGCAAAACATGAGAAGGCCCAACTTTTCCAGAAGAACATGCAGAACCATTGCTGACTGCAATATTATTTAAGTCAAAGTGCATGAGCTGCAGATCATTCTTCACTCTCGGCATATAAATGAAACTTGTATTTGGCAATCTTTTAGAATTTTTGCCAAAGATCTTGATATCACTGACAAGACTTAATAACTCACACTCCAATTGATCACGCAGCTTCTCTACTTCATCCATTTTTGATAGAAGGTTTGGAATGTTTTGCAATGCAGCAGAAAGACCTACTATTGCAACAATATTTTCTGTACCACCACGCAATCCTTTTTCTTGCCCACCACCTATTATAGTAGGTTCTATTACAAGCTTTTTGTCAAATATTAAAACTCCACTACCTGCTATACCACCAAATTTGTGAGCAGATAAAGTAAGTAAATCCACTTCTAAATCTTTCATATTTAATTCGATTTTCCCAACACTTTGAGCAGCGTCAGTGTGACAGATTGCCCCGAATTTATGTGCCATTTTAGCTATTTCCTTAACAGGCTGGATAACTCCAGTTTCGTTATTAGCCATCATCACTGAAATTATTACTTTATTCCCTTCAAGTTTGCTTAGAATTTTTTCTAGCTCTAAAAAGTCAACAATACCCTCTTGATTAACGGGTATTATATGTGGATTATATGCAGAATTAAGAATTGAAGGATGCTCTGTAGCTGAAATTACATGCAGATAGCCTTTCATTCCTCTCATGACGAGGTTGTTTGCTTCAGTTGCACCAGACGTAAAAACTATTTCTTTATCATTTGGAACGTCAAGAGCATCACGTACGTTATCTCTTACCTCTTTAAGAATCTTCCTCGCTTCTTGTCCTCTTTTATGCAGCGATGATGGATTTAGTGTTTGTTTTGACAAAATCTCAAGTATACTTTTTTTTACATTTTTACTCACTGGAGCAGTTGCATTATAATCGGCATACACACAATTACTATCTTCCAGAGAGAATAAACTCACAGGCTTATTTTTCACTTACCATCAACCAATTATGTATGTTAACTTTAACACGATAAAAATTTATTGCAAAAACAGCGAAATTAATACATAATTAATAAACAATTTACATTATCAATCCCTGTCAAAACAGGTTTTTATTAGGAGTCATCATGGTAGAAGTCTTTTTAAATAATTCAACAAAAAAGATAGAAGGTAGATACCATCAAAGCAAAGAGGCCAATGCACCGGTTGTGCTAATTTTACATCACCATCCCCAATATGGTGGTAGTATGGATAGTAAGATTATACATAGTATATATGAATCTTTTATCGATAATAACTTTTCTGCATTGACAATTAATTTTCGTGGCGTCGGAAAATCTACCGGAACTTTTGATAAGGGTATAGGAGAATTAACTGATGCTGCAGTAGCTATTGATTGGCTTCAGGAGCATAACTCTAACAACGTTCCAATTTGGATAGTCGGTTTTTCTTTTGGAGCATGGGTAGCTATGCAGTTGACAATGCGCCGTCCAGAGATAGTAAGTTTTGTTGCCCTTTCTCTTCCAGCAACTAAGTACGATTTCTCTTTTCTCTCTCCTTGCCCAGTTCCTGGACTTATAATACAAAGTAATAATGATACAATTTCAGAAGAAAGCGATGTAACAGAATTAGCACAAAGGTTAATAAATTCGGTAAAAAATAACCATATGGAATACCATATAGTAGACGATACCAACCACTTTTTAAGGGATAAAGAAGAGGAAGTAGCTCAAATTATAGATAATTATATAAAACTACGCTTAAATAGTGCAGTCACTTCTTCCAAAAAAGTAAAAAAAGAGATAAGGGTAAAAGAATATGCCTAACTTTACAAATGAGAGAAATGAATGTATTAATATAAATAAAAAAAGTCTTGTTATGTTTAGGCAATTATTATTTCTCGTTTTAGCGATGTTTATGCTGTCAGGATGCTTTCTAAGTAAACAGCGTAAGTTAAAGAGTCCGTGTATAAAAAGCAATGAAGGCATTTCATGCGAATTATACTCCGTTAATGATCATTGGTTAAATAAGTACAAGTTATAGGTAGCTTTGTATTGTACTGTTTCTTCCATTCACAGCTTTACTAATGATCGGTTTTTTAGCTGAAAAATGTGATCTGCTTTTTCTGCAAGAATATAGTTGTGTGTTACTATAAGCATAGAGCTGTTATTTTCCTTTACATATGAATGTAACAGCAAAAATACATTCAAAGAATTTGTTGGGTCTAAATTTCCCGTTGGCTCATCTGCAAGTAAAAGCTTTGGAGAGTTTACAATGCTCCTTGCAATTGCAACCCTCTGCCTTTCTCCACCAGAAATTTCAGATACCATACTACTTGCTTTACTTTCCAGACCAAATTTTTCCAATATTGCTTGCGATTTTTTTTCTGCTTCAGCTTTACTTTTTCCTGCAATGAGCTGAGGAAGCATAACATTTTCCAACACTGATAACTCCTGTAATAAATAGTGAAATTGATAAACAAAGCTAAGAAAATTTCTTCTTACATGAGTTTTATATTTATTGCTGGCTTGCGTGCAATTTACTCCATCTATTGTCACTACACCTAAAGTTGGCTTATCCAATAGGCCCGCAATTTGTAGTATAGTTGTTTTTCCTGATCCCGAATTACCAATCAATGCAACTACTTGCCCTCTTGTAAGACTCAGATTGATGTCTTCTACAATAGTAGGACTTTTTTTGAAGCTCTTACTTACAGAAGCTAGCTCTAGTGTTACACCACTACCCATATTATAAAAAGATCCAGGAGGGAGAATTAGACCGAGAAACTGTTACCACACCCACATCGAGACTTAGCGAGAGAATTCTTGATTTGAAAACCAGAACCACTTAGATCTTCAGTATAATCTATAGTTGAATTATTTAAAAATTTCGCTGAACAATTATCAACCATTAACACAGGGTTTCCATTCTCATCATTAATTACTATATCTTTACCTTTTTCACTAAAACTGGAGTGGCTTCTATAATCCTCGCTATCTTCGTCATCGTCAAAATCGTCGTCTTCGTCATCTTCAAAATCGTCATCCAAAGACATCTTTTTATTTATTTGATCCATAAGAAAATTATACTTGAAGCCAGAGCATCCACCACCTGAAACTGCAACCCGCAAAACAGAACTCTGATCTCCTTCTTGTTCTACAAGGGAGTGGATTTTTCTTAATGCATTGTCAGTTAAGTTAATATTGTAATCTGTTGACATAACAACCACCCTTCATTATTGATAACTTATTATACTGCAAATTTTACATGTCAAACAATAATTTTCTATTAAGTTACGCGTGCTTTCCAAATAAAACAAAAGGAAGAAATTTTAAAGAGCCAGAAGATGAAAATCGCAGCTGCTTTCAGCGTGATAGGGACCGCATTATTCACTCTAATGCGTTTAGGAAATTGGGGTACAAAACACAAGTTTTTATCAATTATGAGCATGACTACTATCGCACTAGGCTAACTCATAGCCTTGAAGTTGCACAGATTGCAAGATCCATCGCACGCAGGCTCAGATTAGATGAGGACATCACTGAATGCATAGCGCTTGCACATGACCTTGGTCATCCTCCATTTGGTCACACAGGTGAGAATGCTCTAGTTCAAGTTGATAAGGAGAAGTATAAGTTTGATCATAACGTTCAAGCTATAAGGATTTTAACTTATCTTGAACAAAAACATGCCGACTTTAATGGCATGAATCTAAGTTGGGAAGTGATTGAAGGCGTTGCAAAGCATAACGGTCCTTTACTCGGTCAAAATGCAGCATCTCACACAAATAATCAGCTATTATTAGAATACAATGAAAAATATGATCTAAAACTTGAGGAATTTTCAAGCATTGAAGCACAAGTTGCTTCAATTGCCGATGACATCGCTTACAGTGTGCATGATCTTGATGATGCACTCAGAGCAAATTTAGTAACTATTGAAGATTTGCTTAATGTTCCCTTAATTGGCAAAATGTTTAAAAACGTAAGGAGTGAATATTCAGATTTGTCTCAGAGCAAACTCATACATGAATCACTGAGTAGAACTATAGGGATTATGATAAATGATGTCGTTTTTCAGGCTGAAAAAAATATTAAAGACTACAAAATAAAAAGCGTAGAAGATGTAAGAGGTCTAAATACAATGCTAGTCACATTTTCACCAGAAATTGCAAATGCCACAAAAGAGATGAAAAAATTTAACATGGAAAAAATATACAGAAGCTATAAATTGAATAGAACAATGAACAAAGCAAAACGTATAGTACAGGAGCTTTTTCAATGCTTTTATGAAAACCCAGGGTTATTACCTATAGAGTGGAACAAGCTTGCTTGTGAATCTCAGCGTTCAGTAATAATATGTGATTATATCTCAGGTATGACAGATAGATTTGCCATACACGAGCACAGAAGAATTTTTGATACCTCATACGAAATGACTTCTTTCTAATGACCGATGATTATTTCATGTCGATCGCATTAAAACTTGCAGAAAAAAGTCTTGGAAGTGTTGCACCAAATCCCGCTGTTGGATGTGTTATTGTAAAAGACGGTATGGTGATCGGTGAAGGCTACACAGGAATCGGTGGACGTCCACATGCAGAAGTAGTTGCTTTGCAAAATGCTCAAGACTTAACTCATGGTGCAACTATGTACGTCACTCTTGAGCCATGTTGCCACTTTGGAGTTACAGAACCTTGCACTGCAGAAATCATAAAATCAGGAATAAGAAAGGTAGTGATTGCAGCAATTGATCCAGATAGTAGAGTTTCAGGTGGAGGGATAAAAGCTTTAGCAGATGCAGGAATTGAAGTAAAACAAGGGATTATGCAGAAAGAAGCAGAGAAACTAAATGTTGGCTTTTTTACCACTAAGAAACTCCATAGACCATTTATAGCTTGCAAAATCGCAACAACTCTTGACGGAAAAATCGCAACATTTACAGGTGATAGCAAATGGATAACAAGTGAAGATACGAGAAATTGGGTACATGAGCTCAGAGCAAAATATGATGCAATTATGATTGGCAGTAGTACCCTTATCAATGACGATCCTCTCTTAACTTGCAGATTACCAAGACTCGAAGACAGGTCGCCAATAAGGCTAATTATCGATAGCCAAGGGAAATTGAAGAAAGAGCATAATATTGCAAAGACTGCAGACAAAGTAATAACTTGGGTAATCACAAATAAGGAAGTAGAGAGAAAAATAAAAGACATTAATTATTTGATAGTTAATACACCTCCTGTCATTCCAGTGCCCAGACACTGGGATCCAGGAAAATTGATTGTGCACTATACAACATTTTCGATCAAAAAACTGGATTCCAGTGTCAAGCACTGGAATGACACCACCGGCAAATTTCAATGTTCGTATAATTATGTGCTCGGACACTGGAATCTAGAAAAAACATGGATTTCAACTTCAAGTGCTCAACTGTACGAATGCTGTAATATAAGAGCGACTTTCACCAAGAAGGGTGTCATCCCAGTGCCCAGACACTGGGATCCAGAAAACTTCAAGCAATTGCGTAGTGAAAACTGGATTCCAGTGTCAAGCACTGGAATGACATCGGAACCTGATGTTATCGGCAAAGTCTGCCTAAAAGACATGGCATCAAAACTTGTTTCAGAAATTGGTATAACAAGGTTATTAGTTGAAGGTGGAGGAGTGTTGATTACAGAATTATTAAAGCACAATTTAATCGACAGGCTGATAATCTGCCGTAGTGGTAAAATTTTAGGTAATGATGCCACTCCTTTTGTAGGAGATTTAGGAATTCAATCCATCAATGAATGTTATCAGTTCAAAAAAGCAGAGATAATAGAGTTCAGTGAGGATGTAGTTGAGTTGTGGGATAGGCTATTGTAACTTTTATATTTTTAGATGAAAGGAGAAAAGAAAGAGGTAGAAAATCTACCTCCTATGTAATTTATTATGCTGTTTTTCCTCGATACTCGTCTTCAAGTGTTTTCTCAAATACAACTTCTTTCATTATATATTTAATCAAATTTCTGTCAATTTTACCCTGAGGTCCTTGTTCTCCTCTGTCACCCTTTTCACCTTTAGCATTTTCTATTGCATTCATTTGCTGATATGAAGAAATAGCTAGTGCGGCAAAATATACAGCGGCAATAAATAGAACTGCAATTCCAACAGGGCTAGCAATAAGTGCTAAAGATGCAGGTCCGGCAATTACTTTAGTAGCAATCAATAATGTTGTTATTGCTGCTGCTAAAGATGCAGTTGCAACTGTACTTTCAATACTCATTTTTGTTATAGGTGCTGTGTTTTTTAGTTTCCATATACTTGCAGTCATAATCACTGCCTCCTAATTAAGATTTATAAAAAGTTAATTATATACTAAGAATGTAAACTAATCAAGTATTTTTATTAATAACTTGATGTTTTATCTACTTCCTAAATTGTAACTAATTATATAAGATTGATACATGGTAAATGGTTGGCTAAATCTTGATAAACCAATAGGAATTAGCTCTGCACAAGCTGTAACTCAAATTAAAAGGATTTTTGGAATAAAAAAAGCCGGCCATCTGGGAACACTTGACCCTTTGGCTTCAGGTGTATTGCCGATCGCTCTTGGTGAAGCAACAAAAACTATACCGTATTTATCTTGTGACTTAAAGGCATACAATTTCACAATCAAATGGGGAAAGCAAACAACTACAGACGATTTAGATGGTGATATTATTAGAACTAGCACTATAAAACCTGAATATAATCAAATAAACTATGCGATTAAGGATTTTATTGGTGAGATAACACAAACTCCTCCTCAATTTTCAGCGGTGAAAATCAAGGGAGCAAGAGCATATAAATTAGCAAGAAGTGGGCAAAAGGTAAATATAAAACCTCGACAAGTCAAAATACATGAACTGAAGATGATATTTTTGGACACCATAAATAATAGTGCCGATTTTTCTATGATCTGCGGTAGCGGCGTATATGTAAGATCAATTGCAAGAGATCTTGGAATTGAATTAAATTGTTTTGGACATATTACACAATTAAGAAGAACGATGGTAGGTGATTTTAAGGAAGATGAATCAGTGATAATTGAGCAACTTACTAAAAAAAACACAACAAATTACTCTCCCCAGTGCTTGACACTGGGATCCAGATATACAAATACTTACAAATCATGTAATGGACAAAAGATTCTAGGAGCATATGTCAAAAACAATGTTCGTGATGAAATAGGCTTGATCCCAGTGCTTGACACTGGGATGACAGAGGGAGGTGGGATGGCAGAAGATGATGGAGGTAATACAAAAAGTTTCATCATCCCCATTGAATCGGCTTTAAAATCGATGTTCAAAATTGAAATTTCCCTAGAGGAGGCGGAGAAAATCAGAAAAGGTCAAGGAATTATATTAAATAACTTGCGTGGTTTAAAGAATTATGATATTTTTTGTACGATAGTGGGTAATGTACCTATTGCAATTTGCAGTTTTACTCATGGTTATGTGAAGCCTATTCGTGTTTTTAATATTTTGAAATGAGGTTTAGATGTCAATAACATCCCAAAAGAAAAAAAGTTTGATTAGTACATATGCAATTAAAGAAGATGATACAGGTTCATCTTTTGTACAATGTGCAATTTTAACCGAGAGAATCAGTAATTTAACTGAGCATTTTAAAACGCATAAGCATGACCATAATTCTAAGCGCGGTTTACTTATATTGATAGGTAGAAGGCGCAAGCACTTAAATTATATAAAACGTAAATTTGGTAATGAAGCCTATCAAGAGTTAATAGAGAAGTTAGGCATTAGAAAATAATCGAGGAATTTTGTATGTTTGAAATTATAAAAAAATCTATAGATTGGGAGGGGCGTACCTTATCTTTAGAAACTGGGAAAATAGCACGTCAAGCTGATGGTTCAGTAGTTGTAAATTATGGAGATACTTCTATCTTAGTCACTGTTGTACGAAAAAAGAAGGAAGAAAGTGTTGATTTTCTCCCTTTAAATGTTCAGTTTATTGCAAAAAGTTATGCCATGGGTAAGATTCCTGGTGGTTTTTTTAAAAGAGAAGGAAAACCATCTGATAGAGAAACTTTAATTTCAAGAGTAATAGATAGAAGTATAAGGCCGTTATTTCCTGAAGGTTTTCATGATGAAATTAGTGTAGTATGCAATCTATTAACTTACGATACGGTCAATTCTCCTGAAGTACCAGCATTGATAGGTACCGTCGCAGCTCTTGCAATTTCTGGTGTTCCTTTCCACTTTACTATAGCTGGAGTTATGGTCGGTTGTGATGAAAATAACAATTATATACTCAATCCTTCCGTTCAAGAGATGAAAGCAAGCAACTTGGATCTGTTTTTGTCTGGTGATGAAAATTCGATCTTAATGGTCGAATCGGAAGTCAAAGAGCTCTCTGAAGAAAATGTTTTGAGTGCAATAAAATTCGGCCATGAACATCTTCAACCTGTTATTAAGCTTATAAAAGAATTTGCTGATACAGTAGGCAATAAACCTGAAAGCTTTGCTCCTGTTGATATATCAGATATAACTCAAGGACTTGAAAAATATCGAAAAGACTTTGAAGAAGCATATTCAAAAACAGTAAAACAAGAGCGAGTTCAAGCTCTAGAAGTAGTCAGGAATAATATATTGAATACTCTTAAAGAGGCTGAAAAAGACGAAAAGTTAATTACTTATGCAGTAAAAAGCTTTGAAAGATCTTTAGTGCGTGAAATGATTAGAAGGAAAAGTGTGAGGATAGACAACCGTAAGTATGATGAAATACGCCAGATAGAAATTGAGGCTGACATTCTACCCAAGACTCACGGTTCTGCGCTATTTACAAGGGGCACCACTCAGGCACTAGTTGTTACTGCTCTTGGTACTACACAAGATGAGCAAATTGTGGATGACATTGAAGGGGATAGACGTGAACATTTTATGTTGCATTATAATTTTCCTCCATTTGCTGTTGGAGAGGCTTCTGCTATACGCGCACCAGGAAGGAGAGAAATTGGTCATGGTAAACTTGCTTGGAAAGCACTTCATCCTGTTTTACCTGATAAATCTGAATTTCCTTATACAATAAGGGTAGTATCTGAGATTATGGAATCTGATGGTTCTTCTTCTATGGCAACAGTTTGTGGAACTTCCATTGCATTAATGGATACAGGTGTGCCAATAAAGGCTCCCGTTGCAGGAATTGCTATGGGTCTCATCAAAGACAAAAATGAGCATATAATACTTTCTGATATACTGGGCGATGAAGACTATCTTGGTGATATGGACTTCAAAGTAGCAGGAACTAGCGAAGGGATTACAGCACTGCAGATGGATATGAAAATTCCTGGTATAAGCTTTGAAATTGTTGAAAAATCTTTAGAACAAGCAAAAGTCGGAAGATTACATATCTTAGAAAAAATGAATGCAGTAATTTCAGAACATCGTAAGGATATAAAAGATCATGTACCAAGAGTGTTATCATTTTATATAGATAAAGATAAAATTTCTGCAGCTATTGGTGCTAAAGGAAAAAATATACGCAGTGTATGTGAAAGAAGTAATGCAAAAATTGAAATAGGGGATGACGGTAAAGTTTCTGTTTTTGCCATTAGTAGTACTGAAGCTGAAGCTGCAAAGAATATGATGATTGATTCAATAACAGAGCTAGAACAAGGTTCTATAATTGATGCTAAAGTTGTAAAGATAGAGAAGTCTATTGTAGAGCTAGAATTTCTTAATGGAAGAAAAGGAAAAATGCATATAAGCGAGGTAGCTAATCAACATGTAGAGTCCATTGAGGATATACTTAAACAGGGTGATACCTTCAAAGCTTTGATAATTGATTTTGAAAAAGGTGGATGTCCAAAATTATCAAGACGTCGTGTTGATCAAGAAACAGGTGAATTTTTTGAAGGTAAGCTTTACAATGAAGAAAGGAGAGATGGTTTAAATAATAGGGATAATTATTATAACAACTCGTTTAATAAAAAACCTGGAGATAATTATCATAGTAATAGACCTACTCGTCCTCGTTCTGGTTTTAGCAATAGAAACAGACCAAAATCTGGTAATAATGACTCATCATCAGGTTTCTATTGAGGTTGAACTTACTTTCTATTATCTCAGTGTCGAAGCACTGAGATAATAGGAATTTTTAAAACTGACAAGATAACAAAAATGGTTTGTGTTATCTGTAGGGTTATAACGAAAGATTTTTAAGATCGTTTATAGCCTTTTTCATGTCTTCAGCTTTAAATATTGCTGATCCAGCAACTAATATATTTGCACCTGCTTTTATTATATCAGCTGCGTTAGAAAAGTTAACTCCACCATCTACTGAAACTTGTGTTTTAAGATTACGGTCCTGTATCATTTTCCTCACGGTAGATATCTTACTCAACTGCGAATGAATAAACTCCTGTCCTCCAAATCCAGGATTGACTGTCATAATTAGCACAATATCTAGCTCATCTATTATATACTCAAGCACGCTTGGAGAAGTTGAAGGAACAATTGAAACTCCAACTTGTATTATTTTTTTTGTATTGTTTTTATATGATTTTATCTTTCTTACTAGCCTCTCAAGATGTATCTCTGCTTCTGCATGTATAGTGATAATATCAGCACCAGCATTTATAAAACTTTCAATATGGTCACCAGGAGATTTAATCATTAAGTGCACATCAAAAGGAAGGTTGCTATATTTACGTATCGCAGAGATAACATTCGGACCTATTGTAATATTTGGAACAAAATTTCCATCCATAACGTCTATGTGTATATAATCTACATTCAAGTCGCTAATTCTTTTTACTTCCTCCCCTAATTTTGCAAAGTCTACTGAAAGTATAGAAGGTGCAATTTTAATACCCATAGACTACTTTTTACCAAAAATAAAAAAAGTAACTTATTTTTTAAACTTTGTCATCCCAATACTATATTAATCTCATTTAGAAATTTTTGTATCCTTCCAGATGCATGTGCCTTTATTTTTCTCTGCCCATTCATCTGGCCATCTTAATACTCGTTAGACTTCTTTCTTCGCCTCTTCTAAATATTCCAACACAGTTTCATGCAGCGCAGTCCAAGACATTTGCTTTTCCATATTCGGTATAAATTTTTGTTTCCAAGTGTCCTTAAATTCTTGAAACCACTGCTTCTCAAAATTTTGGAAATTAGATAAAACTTGCAACCTAAACTCATTAATCAAATTCGAGACTTCTATAGCCTTTTCAGGGCTTATAGACTTAAAAGATAATATTTCATTCTTTAAAATATCTAGCTTTTCAAATGAATTAAGCTTAAATGGAATATAAAGCGAGGATCTTATATTATACCTTAGATAAGAGTCGTAATATAGCTTAATCTTGTACATGAGCATAGCAAATGCAGTAGAAGAAATATTATTTTCATATTCTGCAAAAGAAGATAATAAACGCTTGTAATCCTCTTCATTCAAAAATGGTGATTGTAAACTTGATTCAATTTTATTATTAAAAGATGTGAATCTGTTGAAAATACAATTGCTATATTCGCTTAAAAATTCAGGCAAAATATCTTCCTGTTCTAATTTTAGAGGCAAGTCTTTTCTAATCTCTTTCGGCAAGTGATGAATTGAAAACTGATTGATAACCCACGCAAAATTTTCATCAAACTCATTTGAGTAATTAGCATTATTGTCAGGAAAAATCATATTACCTTCCCTATCATTCCAAGGCAGTATTTTATAAAAAAAACCGTTTAACCTTTTTTTTAATTTCAAAATATTTTCACTCTTATCGCCTACCTTATACAAAATCTCATTTACTTTTTGTTTTGCGTCTTGAGGACTGATTCTATCACCTATATGCAATCCGATACCACTTTTCTCTAATAACTCCCAATCAAATAACTTATGTGGATCAGGCTTACGCATTGCGTAACCTTCAATTGCTGAGTTGTATACTATAGTGCCTATCTCAGCGTGACTAAATATCATATCTTTTCTAATCTTAAAGCGCTTCATGAGGTACAAAATCAGATCTTTGACAGATTTCATTTGCTCTTCTGGAAAAGGCTCAAGCCCTGTGTTTATACCAATTCCCACTATATAAAGAACAGATAGACAATAATGGGAAAGAAGTGATACTAAAGTAGATAAAATAGAGAGGTATAAATGGCATTAAGGTCAAAACTATTAGACGAAAAAGTTGTAAATTTGGCGAAAGAAATGTTAAAAAAGGTCAGAAATAACGCATATGTTTCAAAAAAGTTACAAGCGGTGATAGCAGGAAAAGAAAGTAGTATAAGCGCTGTGGCAAGAATATGTAAAATTTCAAGGACTGCTTTGACTGAATGGATAAAGCATCTAAAATTTGGTAGAGTAGAAAGATTATTTTCCCCGTCTCAGCGGCGAAGAAAAAGCAAATTAAACAAAAATCAACGTGAGCAAATTGAAATATGGGTAGAAAGAAATCCAAATATTACTATTAAGGAAGTGCAAATAAAAATCTCAGAGGAATTTGGCCTAAACATTAGCAAATCAACAGTGCACCGTGAGATACAAAGGATGAAGTTTTCTTACATAACACCGAGGCCAATTCACCATAAACAAGATAAAAACAAGCAAGAAGAGTTTAAAAAATACTTCAATAAAATAGTCAATTCCCACCCTGAAAAGGAGGTATTTTTTTGATGAATCACGATTTGGAACTCATTCAAAAATCGGACACGGATGGTTTAAAAAAGGGGTCAGAACACAGGTTAAAATGAAAATTGGTAGACAAAATTTCTATATCTACAGTGCGGTAAATCCAAGAAGTGGTAAGAAAATTAGCCTACTTGCTCCATATGTAAACACTGATTGTATGAATATATTTCTGGAGCAGATGTCGAAAGATTTAGGCACGAAAGAAGCCTTTCTTGTAATGGATTGTGCAAGTTGGCATAGATCAAAAAGTTTGAAAATTCAGGAAAACATTACCATCATATACTTGCCTCCTTATTCACCGGAACTGAATCCTGTTGAAAGGTTGTGGCAATATATCAAATACAATACTTTACGCAATAGTATCTACGATACCATAGGTTTACTTGAAGATGTTTTGTGTAATTTTATTGTCAATATTTCCAGTACTACTATTAAACGAGTTTGTAATGTTTCTTATTTGTTCGGTCAGTAATGGATTTTGGTATTACAATCTCTATACCTATAGAATAATCATTCAGTTTTCGTAGCTCTTCAACCACATTATCTACTTGAACTTTCGCATAACTTATACCAGCATGCCATGCTCGTTTTTCAAGTGGAACCATCAGAGTAATGCTACCATCTCTATCAACAATAAGCTGTACTGATATCCCTGAAGAATTTAATGCGTATTTTGTACTTTTTAATGTTGGTGATTCGGTATGGTGCACCACCACCATCAACACTTTTTTGCCTTCTCTATCATCATAATTTAAATTCGGTGCAGGATCTAAAAATATTGGATTTTTTAATGATGTTTTCAAATCTTGAAAATCGTTCTCAATATCACTTAAACAAGATTGTTGTCCATGTACAAGAGGCGCTACAAGCAGCAACAGAAATAAAACAGACAAACATTTTTTTACTATAAGTTTCATGTAGCTCTACAAATTGCCTCAATATAACTAAATTAGCATAATACACATAAAATGTTTACTTTTTTTTTCAGCCAATCAAGACTTGCTACAGCTACAATTAATACTCTTATCATTACATTTTGGTGTTAAGTCAGGATAGAATGTGAGTATAGCGTCTTTCTTTCTCACAAATACTGATTGATAATTGTCATCTTCCATTTTATATAGACACATTCCATCTTTTCCCAGCTCCTTAAACGCCTTAGTCGCAGAAACTAAAATATCATCAGCATGAAGGTTATACGCGTACCCACTTGGGCACTTAACTTTCACTTCTCCATCCTTACCTAGATATTTCATTCCAAATGTGTAAACAGGTGGCTTAATATCTAATTTATTGCACAGAGATTCATTATCCCAAATCGCACCCGCCCACTTATCTTCTTGAGCCTCAACATATCTACCTACAAAATGCATACCACCAAGCCCCAATCTATCTGGTTCACCACAAAAAATATGCCCAAACCCTATAGTTTCTTTTTCAGTTCCGCTATTTGTAAACCAAATCTTAGTCAATTCATCTTTAAACAACCCCAAGTCTGCACTAGGTGTAATCACCTGATGATCAAGCTTATCGTATATCTTTTTCACCACTTCTTGATGCTGCGGACAATCAAGCAAAATTCTGAAATCTTCTTCATCAGGCTGTGTTCCCCAATCTCCACAAACCCTTAATACTCCTCTATCAAAATCAGTCAGCTCTGGAAGTGGTGGAATGTAGTCTGGACTTGTAGAATCTGTTTTGAAAAATGGCTCAAATTTAATTCGTGAACTCGTATCGTTGAGGTAATGCTCCTTAATGTAAAAAACAAATCCTATTACTGGTATTATTAAGCATAAGATTAATTTAGCTACTTTCGACATAACCACAACACAACGTATAAAAAAGCTAAGGTACAAGTAACAGCTTAAAAAAGTTTTAATTAGATGTTAATCTCAGTCCCGGCATTTTATCACCACTGAGCCAACTTAAAAATGCTCCCCCACCAGTTGAAATATATGTAAAATCTTTATCAGTAAGACCTGCAGCATTTACTGCAGATAGGCTATCCCCTCCTCCTATTACGCTGGTTAATTTTCCTTTGTGCGTTAAATTACTTACTAATCTCATCACCTCTACTGTACCATTTGCAAAAGCTGAATGTTCAAAAACACCAATAGGTCCATTCCACAGTAGAGTTTTACTGCTTGCTATTATACTGCTTATTGTGCTTAAAGTTTGAGGTCCGATATCTAAAATTATATCACCGTCCAAAATGGATTCAGTTTTTCTTAAAATACCAGTGCTATAATCAGAATTTACTGCAACCAAAACGTCTTCTGGCACAACTATTTTGCAATTGTTTTTATTTGCCGTCTCAACAATATTGTGCAGAAGATCATCAACACCATTTTGAAAAAAAGACTTGCCTATATTAACTTTATTAAATAACAAAAAATTATTAGCAATTGCGCCACCCAGAATAAGGTAATCAACCTTTTCTGCTAGTTTTATAAGCATTTTTATTTTAGTGGATATTTTAGCTCCACCAACTATCGCAGTAATAGGTTTAGCGTCAAACGATATGGCTTGCTCAAGATACTTTAGCTCATCTTGCAAGCAAAATCCTGCATAAGAAGGTAAAAATTCTGTAATGCGTGAAATAGAAGCATGAGCTCTGTGAGAGCAAGAAAATGCATCATTTACATATATATCTGCTAGAGATGCTAATTTTTTAGCAAAATTTGAATCATTCCGTTCTTCTTCTTTATAAAACCTCAGATTCTCTAGTAATATTATATCTCCCCCACTCATCGCATTTACTGTTCTTTGTACTTTCTCACCAATACAATCATCAATAAATTTCACTTCTTTACTCAGCAGCTGCGATAAAGTTTCAAATACGTTTTTTAGCGATAGGTTATTATCTTTTGCTTTTGGACGCCCAAAATGTGAGATAATAATAACTTTTGCACCTACATTTGCCAAATACTGAATGGTAGGTAGAGCTCTCAAAATACGAGTAGTATCACAAATTCTTTCATTTTTTATAGGAACGTTGAAGTCAACCCTGAGCAGAACATTTTTATTGTGAAAATCACAACTCTCTATGCTAGGTACACTTATCATACAATTAAGGAGCTATAAAATCACTATACAATAGTTTAGTCCAAAGTAAAGAAAGGAAATTTGAATACTAAATAAATTAATAAATAGAAAAATTACTACAAATCTTTTCAACTTTATTTTTTACTACTCTTTCAATATCAAGACTATTTCCATCAATTAATCCCTGAATTACTTCATTTATTAGATTAGCTATTTCCCTAAAATCTTCTGCCTCAAGTCCTCGCGTTGTTTCAGCAGCAGTACCAAAACGGAGCCCTGAGGTGATGGTTGGTTTTTCTGTGTCAAATGGCACAGAATTTTTATTACAGGTAATGCCAGCCCTTTCAAGACTATCCACAACGTCTTTTCCTGTTAATTTCTGTGATCTTAAGTCAACTAGTACTATATGAGAATCAGTTCCACCAGTTATAACGTTTATTCCATGTTCTTGCAGTGCTTGAGCTAAAACTTTTGCATTCTCTACAACTTTTTTACTATAAATTTTAAACTCCGGCTCTAATGCTTCCTTAAATGCAACAGCTTTTGCAGCTATCACATGCATAAGGGGCCCACCTTGCAACCCTGGAAAAACCGCAGACTTAATTTTTTTATGTAATGCTTCATCATTTGTCATTATCACTCCACCGCGAGGACCGCGTAGAGTTTTGTGAGTTGTAGAAGTCATAACATGCGCATATTCAGCAGGGGATGGGTAACAATCTGCAGCAATAAGCCCTGAATAGTGAGCAATATCTGCAAGCAGATATGCACCAACTTTATTCGCAATTTTGCGAAAGCGCTCGAAATCTATTTCTCTTGGATAAGCAGAAGCACCAACAATGATTAGCTTCGGTTTATGCTCCAGCGCTAGCTTTTCTACCTCGTCCATATCGAGTAGATAAGTATCTCTATTAACTGTATACTGAATCGACTTAAACCACTTACCAGAAAGGTTTGGTGCTGCACCATGAGTTAAATGTCCACCACAGTTCAGTGACAATCCAAGTATTGTATCACCCGGAGTAAGTAATGAAGCAAACACCGCTTGATTTGCCTGAGAACCAGAATGAGGTTGAACATTTGCAAATTTAACACCAAATAGCTTACAAAGCCTATCTATAGCTAGATTTTCAATTTCATCCACATACTCACAACCACAATAATATCTCTTACCTGGATAACCTTCTGCATATTTATTAGTCAGAAAAGAACCTTGTGCTTCCATCACTGCTTTACTCGCAAAATTTTCTGATGCAATCAATTGCAACTGTGATTTTTGCCGCCGCAGTTCTTTCTCTATAGATTGATAAACTTCATTATCAAAAGACTTCAGACTACTTTTAGAGTCACAAATCCTTTCTGAAACACTTGTCATAAGAACTTTTCTTTAACCACATAAATCCAAAAACAGCTAAAAGCAAACATACAGGAATAATTGATATTGCTTTTACTAGTAACTCAGTACCATACACAGGATTTCCTTGTACTACCATTCCATTCCAACATAAATCTATTATTTTTGCAATTCCTGTATGAAAAAAATAGCCAAAAACCATAACTATCATGTTTGATATGGCTGTGGCTAAGCCTACCAAGTTATTGTTTACATAACTTATTGCCTTGTAAATAGTAATTACCTGATACCCAGATGCAAAGCCGATAACAAGAAGTGTAGGTAATGCAATATATAAACCGCCAACTTGTGTAAAAAGCAAAAGAAAGCTAGCGATCATTGCAAAAGAACACGCAATAATCACCTCGTAATGTTTGTCTGGATACTTCTCCAGTAAATAAGCGAGAAAGAATGATCCAGCCCCCATGCCTATGAACATGAGAGAGGAAAGTGAAGATGCCAAATCTCCGGTCATTTGATATGCTTCACATAAGAACGCTTTTGCCCAACCATCAGCAAAACCTTCTAATGGTCCAACCATTAAGCCACCAAAAAAGCTGATTAGAATGATATGTTTATTGAAAAGTACAGTCTTTAAATCTTGAAGTATGTTGTCATTTCTACTCTCCTCTATGTTACTTTTTGGCGTTATTAAAAGC
Organism: Wolbachia endosymbiont (group B) of Hofmannophila pseudospretella; assembly: GCF_964028515.1. NCBI lineage: Bacteria > Pseudomonadati > Pseudomonadota > Alphaproteobacteria > Rickettsiales > Anaplasmataceae > Wolbachia > Wolbachia endosymbiont (group B) of Hofmannophila pseudospretella. The sequence goes on from NZ_OZ034788.1 coordinate 836,592, forward strand.
AACAACAGAGCAAGCAAACAACCAAACGCTGAGAAAGTATATATAACATAATTCCAACCAAATTTATTGAGCAAAAAGTCCAGAGGTAATCCACCATAAATAGCTCCCAGTAACCCTATTATTATAGATAAACTAGCCATCCTTGCTGATTTTTCTTGTGAGAAATACATACTTGCAACTTTAAAGAGCCCAATTGCCGAAGCAGATGACCCAACTCCAACAATCATTCTACCAAGTATTGAGTAATACCACTCATCAAAGCATATTAGTGGTAATGTCCCAGCAAACGTTAAGACAATACACGCAGGCAAAACAAACTTTGGCCCAAATCTATCAAGGGCAAGACCAACAGGTATGTGAGCAAGCGTATAGCCTATATAATATAGCCCACCAAATTGACCAACATCTGTAATACTTATGTTAAATTTCGTTATTAATTCAGGCGCAATTATGTTTGGAATTACGCGTAATATATATTGGTATGCATAAAACAGTGACGCCAATAACCAGATTAAAAAATTCCTCTGCAATACTTTACCCCAAAGCTAGTATTATAGATACTCTGTTTATAGAAAACAATATTTTTATGAATACTTATTTTAATTTACCGGAATTTTATACAGTTGAACTCATAGCCAACGTAAGTAGTTTATGCATTAACTAAATTTTCCAGGTTCAAGTTTGGATGATGGAAAAAGTTCACTTTTTCTATTTTTAAAAGAGACCTTTTATTTTACTTATAATTTTTTCTACCATATCTACAACTGGCTCATGAATAAGGTATATGAAAAAAATTACACCACAAATGATAAGTATATTTATGATTTTGCCTTTATTCATCTTTATCTTAAGCTTTAGTTTTGTTACAAAGTCCATTTTATTTACGCTTTTATTCTGTGATAAAAATTATACTTTAAATAATATAATTTTTAGTAAAACTTGGCTTTAGAGACGTCTAAGTTAACTTAATATTAACCTTTTCGCGTGTAAAATATAACATAAAAGCAAGGTGAGTGAATGAACATAGATACAATAGACAATACGCTACAAAACTACATAACAAAATACATTGAACAAACATTTGCCGCACACACAGGCAATAGATACGACAAGTTATACAGGGAACTTTTAAGTAGCGCAGAAGAAATAATAAAACTTACTGTAAACGAAGCAAAACAATATGATAAAAGCCTAGAAGAACTACATAACAATTCAATATTTCACGATAAGAAATTTATTCAAGCTGTTGCTAAACACCAGATATTAGAATTTCTGAATACTCATCCAAAGAAGAAAGAAATCGTTGCAGAATTTAAAAATGAACATCATATAAACGAAAGCGATTTAAAAATTTTAAAGGAAGGAAAAGATTTAGTGAATAAAATAAACGACATTAACTTAACTCAACAAAATGAGAAAAATGAAATATTGAACATTAGAAAGGTACTTTCTAAATCAATAGGAATGCCCTCTTCGAGAACTGAAAAATCCAAAGCAACTTTAGTAGAAAGTCCTGAGATGGTAAAATAGACGTACTTAACTTTTCCTAATTGGTAAATACTTTTAAGCCCACAATACCTAGTATTACCAAAACAAAGGAAAATAAACGCCCAAAATTTACTGGATCATTAAAAAACATTATTCCTATAATTGCCGCACCTATAGAACCTATACCAGTCCAAACTGCATAAGATGTACCAAGAGGAATAGATTTCATTGCTACCGATAACAAGTAAAGACTCACAGAACCGCTAACTAAAATAACTACTACAGGTATAATACGAGTAAAGCCATTACTATATTTTAATGCTGTGGTCCATATTATTTCAAACAAACCAGCTAATAGCAAATACATCCAGGCCATACTTATCGATATAAAAAAATTAACTCAGCATTTCACATGCTCTGATGATGCTGTTACATCCAATTTTCAGCTGCTCTTGAGAGGTTGCATAGGAAATTCTAATGTAGTTTTTTAGACCAAATGCAACCCCTGGAATTACAGCAACTAAATAGTCTTCCAATAAATATTCAGTAAAATCAAGATCATTACTTATTACTTTACCACTTTTTGTGCTCTTACCCAATAAACCTTCACAAGAGACAAAGAAATAGAATGCACCTTGTGGAATAGATGATGACAGTCCTGGAGCAGAATTTAGCTTTTCTATCACAAAATCTCTACGATCCTTAAAAGTTTTTTTTCTTTCTTTCAAAAAACTATGATCACCATTTAACGCTTCAACTGCTGCTGCTTGTGCTATTGAATTTGGGTTAGAAGTGCTTTGAGACTGTAGTGTAGAGATAGCATTTACCACACCACTCCTACCTGCAATATACCCTATTCTCCAACCTGTCATCGCATAAGCTTTTGACACTCCATTGACAACAAAAGTTCTATCGTAAAGCTTTGGTTCAACCTGAGCGATAGTAAAAAACCTTTCATCGTATATTATGTGTTCATAAATATCATCTGTAACAATATTTACATGTGGATACTTGAGTAATATCTGCGCTATATTTTTCAATTCATCATATGTATAGACAATTCCTGCTGGGTTATTTGGTGAGTTAAGAATTAACCATTTAGTTTTCTTAGTTATTTTGCTTTCAAGTAAATTCGGTGTCAGCTTAAAGTTTTGTTTACACTCTACAACAACTGGCAGGCCACCAAAAAGACTTACCATATCAATATATGAAACCCAATAAGGAGCTGGTATTATAGCCTCATCTCCAGGGTCAATTGTTGCCATAAATAAGTTGAATAACACCTGCTTAGCGCCAGCGCCGACACAAATTTGGTTCAGTTTATATTCTAGATTGTTATCCCTTTTTAACTTATTGATTATCGCCTCTTTAAGCTCATGCGTTCCATCAACAGCAGTATATTTAGTTTTGCCTTCATTTATCGATTGAATAGCTGCCTTTTTTATATGATCTGGAGTGTCAAAATCCGGCTCTCCCGCAGCTAAAACGCAAATTTTCTTTCCTTCGCTTTTTAATCTGTTTGCCTTATCGGTCACAGCAATTGTAGGCGACGGTTTTATCAGAGACATCCTCTTTGCAAGGTCTGACATAATCTCACTAAAGTTAAATAAAAATGATAAACTCTACACAACAAAAAAGCTAGAAGTTTTATTATTTTACATAAAGGTTGGTATTTTTGTATTCTTAAATATAGATATTAAAAAGCTTAATAAATTGAAAAAGGCAAATAAATCACTGTATAGCGAGTTTTAATAATGTAAATTGATAATGTGCTAACAAGCGTGTTTTGGCTGAAGTAGAAAAAATTTAAAAAACATGCAGCCGCTATAATTTTTATGTAATCTGCCAATAAATATCTGAGTTTTGTTGTTAAACCCGCGGAGATTAAAAACAAGGATAAATACTCTCTCTTATTGATATAAGAAGAAAAGTGGGAAGGTTTGTCAAGTAAGGTTTTCATTCCACCCTCATAAAGGCTTTTCATACAAGAGTTTTAGTAGTTTCTTACTAGGTCCACTAATGCAGCAATATTTTCAACCGGAGTATCAGGAAGCACTCCATGTCCAAGATTAAATATAAAAGGTAACCCTCTAAAACAATCTATTATACGCTTTGCTTCTTCAATTGCTTCTGACTTATTGTAGGCCAAAAGACTAGGATTAAGGTTTCCTTGCAGAGGAATTTTTAGATTTTCTTTCGCCCATTCTATTGGAACATTATAATCTATACTTACTGCAGATACGCCTGTTTGTTCGCAGTAATCTGTATAAAGATTTTCAGCAGAGCGCGGAAAACCTATTATTGGAAAATTGGGAAATCTACTCTTTATTGCCGAAACAATTTCCTTTGTTGGCTTGATGATGTATCTTTCAAACAGTTTTCCCTTCAATACACCAGCATTGCTGTCAAATAACTGAATAACATCTGCTCCAAACTCTATCTGTTTGATCAGATAAATAATTGTCGCTTCTGTTATTTTTTTTATTATTTCCTCTAGTGCCAATGGACAAAAATTTAGCACCTTGGAAAAAGTTTTACTACTACCGCCCTCTATGATGTATGAACCTACCGTCCACGGCCCTCCAGCAAAGCCTATAAGCGATTTTTCTTCTGGCAACTGGCTTCTTACTTCTTTTATAGCATTTAGGATTGGTAATGTGTTAGATTCAATTCCTTGTAGACTCTTCAAGTCTTTAGCACTTTCTATAGGTCTTATTATTGGACCCACACCTCGAATAAAATTTACATTACAGCCTAAAATGTCAGCTATTATCAAAATATCAGAAAAAATTATCGCTGCATCCATGTCGAATCTTGTTATTGGTTGTAACGTTAACTCTGTTACCAAATCTGTGCTATAACATATCTCCATGAAATTATTCATGTTTTCCACTGCCTTCCGATACTCAGGAAGAGACCTACCAGCCTGACGCATTAACCAAATAGGAACTTTTTCATCTGACTCGTTCTGGCTGATGATTCTTGCTATTTTTGCTTTGCTTCTTTTCAATCTACTTTATCTACTTTTTGTCTAAACTAAAGTATAACAGTAGTAGTAGTTCTATCAATAAATTGTTATTAACTTAAAATTCAGTAAAAATTAGTATTACTTATCTTGTGGATAAATATGTTAATAACTTCTCTATACTATTGATTTTCCTTTATGATTTATGTGTATAAGTAAGATGTCTAGAATGTTAGTAATTTTCTTTTATGGAAAAAAGCTTTATTATCATGGATTGTTATATAATTATGTATATGTCATTGAAAAAATTGTTGATCAATTGTTAGTATTTTATGTCAACAAATAATTCACAAATTAATTTGACATTATTCACATGCTTATTAAACATTTAATAACAGTTTTCTTGATAGACCTTATCTAAAGATATTTTCACCATTAAAGGGAATAAATTGAGTAAAAAAAGAACTTTAGTAGAAAAAATAGCATACAGAATTTTTCTCTTTCTCTTCAACAAAACTTCTGTGTTAAAAAAATGTGCGACTGAGGCATTAATGGGTGATCTGTCAGGTCTTGACATACTTAATAGTCTATTAAAATTCCGTGATTGTAGTATCATGGATATAATGACTCCACGTAAGGAGATATGTGCAGTAGACATTGAATCGAGCAAGGATGAGGTAATAAAGAAGGTGAAAAACACTTACCATGCTAAGATACCAACTTATAAGAATAACTTTGACAACGTAATAGGCTTTTTTTACGTAAAAGATATCATTTTCAATAAGAATAAAGATTTTAATCTGAAAAATATTATACAAAATGTAATATTTGTCCCAGCCTCAATGAAAGCAACAAATCTTTTTGTTAGAATGAAATCTTCCAAGTCATATTTAGCTATTGTACTGGATGAATATGGCGGAACTGATGGTTTAATTTCGATAAATGATCTTATAGAAGAATTGATACCAAATATTGATAACGAGAATGAGGTAAATTCAGAACACACCATTACTGAATTATCTCAAAATAAGTTTGAAATATCGGCAAGGGCCCTTATAAAGGATATAGAGGAAAATCTAAAAATAGAGTTGTGTGACTCTGAAGAGCATTATGCCACACTTAGTGGTTTGGTTCTTTCAATTGCTGGTAAGGTACCTTCTGTAGATGAAGTTATAAGATATAAAAATGGTATAAAATTTATCATCAAGGATGCAAATGAACGATACATTAACAAAATAATACTAGACTTAAGTGATTGCAAAAATTAAATTCAATATTTTTTAGTGAAAGGTACTTTATCTTGGAAGTAGGATGCATAGTAGCCAGGTATGTAATTTAAACAATTTCTTAATATACAAAAGTTTGTAGTTCTATACGTTACTGTTTGATAATTAAGGTGGGAATAGTTTTATTGGTACAAAGTTATAAAAATTAGTTGTTTAAATATTTTTAGCGATCTGTAACCCTCAAAAAGGGAGTGTTAAATAAACCATACGCTTCAAGTTAAGAGATTGTAAGTAAATTCAGGGAAGTTAAGGTAGATACTCTAGTTTTTCTGTATTTGTCTTTTAATGAAAATCGAGACCAAGTTATGGTAAGCTTTTTAAGAAAAACTTTCAAACTATTAACTTTATTCTTTAGTGCTAAAAATAACTCTCTAACCCGCCTTTTTAGCTCAATAAATGCCTTTGTTAAGCTAAGTTCTGTATTCTTTTTCACTTCTGTGCAACCAACTATGCCGTAAAATATAAGAATTGCGCACAATTTAGCATATAGTTCACATAATACTCTGCATGGCTTTCCTTTTAGCTTATCAACTCTGATATGGCTTTTATACAATTTAAATAATAACTCAATTTGCCACCTTACTCTGTAATACTTGCTCAGCACTAATTTTATTTTCTGGAACATTAGTTATACCAGTTCAATAATTTTTGATTTCTTTTAGAGGATCCTGCGATCTTGCTAATCTATTAGCTTTCCTTCTTCTGGCCATATTCAGTTAGTTTATATTCTTACTCTAATTTTTACTTCTTTTCCTAATAATACCTCGTTTTCTAAAAATCTCTAAACATTCCAGTAACTCTATTTTTTGATTTGTTTCTATATCATATATATTGGTATCAACGACTTATGAAATAAGCTCCTATTTCATTGATTTGTTTAAAAGAGCTTGGGACAAAATAACCCAGATCAGATATTAGCAAATCATTGCTTAATATATTACTTAAATGTTTCCTATATCCCGGATCTTATTCCCTCCGTTAAATTAAGTTGGTCTATTATCTGATTCATGTAGTCGAAAACTAATTGTAACTTTATTCCAGACTTAGTATTACTTTCGTAGCCACTGTAGCTAGTACCATAACCTTTATACATCTCTTCCATACTGTTAGGTAGAGTAGTATAGCTACTGTCCAATAATTTAACACTATTAAATAGCTGTAAGATTTTGCAATCAACTTGCAAGATATTTTTAAAGGGAACCACAGATTCATTATACATCCTTTTCATAAATTCCACTGCTTCTTCAGTAAATCTAAAATCCAAACCTTGTTTTGTTATATCTATCGAGTCCTCGTTTAGTAATTGACACATTGTTTCTACGCTACAATTATCAACCCCTATATTACCCAAGACCATGGCTTTTACGAACGATGAACCTTTTAGCTTTCTCTTTCTTTTTATAAACCTTGTTGTAATTGAGATTTTGTCTGCTTTTTCATTAAAAAATTCTTTGAGCTTTTTTGATAATCTAGTTACTTTATTCATTGATTCTCTCACTAAAAGTACTTCTGGGAGAACTTATACCTTATTATTCTATCTCTTTCATACCTTTATTTCCTTAACTTGACACGTATGGTTTATTTAACACTTCCCTAAGTACGTAAGAAAAAACACTCCTATACTGAAAGTACAAGCATTTGTTAAGATTATTAGGAATGTAAAACCTAGCAGAAATCTTGATAATTCAAACGCTGAACAACTTCAAGCTATTGATAGAAAAATCCCTTGATTGTACATAGGCCAAGTTGGCTTATGTGTTCTTATTCTCACTTTGTAAACATGCCAATAATTTTATCCACTATTCCACCCATATTTGCTCCAGCTTGAGTATGCTCTATTTTACCACCGTGTGAAATTAATTTAGAATCTGCACCAGGTGATATATTAACAAATTTACTACCAACAACCCCGCTGCTAGTGATTAGAGCTGAGCTATCAATTGGCAACTTTATGTCTCTGCTTATGCACATATCGATTCGTGCTATGTAGGTAGCTTTGTCAAGCGATACACCAGTTATGCTTCCGATTTCTACACCAGAGATCTTGACACTATCACCAACCCCTACACCGTTAGCATCAGTAAAAAGGCCATGTATTTTATAGCAATCCTTATAGTTTCTCTTTATGTAAGATAGCTTATTAATAGCGAAGAAGACAAGAAAAATAGTGAAAATTAATACAAATGATCCAGCAATTATTTCAAGTATATTTGACCTTCGCATCTTTAATTATTAGGATTCCAGCTTTCATAGTAGTTTTTCACCTTTTGCTTTGGGTAGTATGCATCTTTTGTACCCGTTAAATTAGGAGTTTTTCTTTTGTTATTGTTAATTGGTATTTCATTATTAGTATTATGCAGCCATATATAACATTCTGGAGGAATTGTTGTGGGGTCAGAAACATTACCATATATTACCCATCTTTTTCCTTTATTTGACTCATAGTAAGAATTTCCGTTTTCATCCCTACCTATAAGTTTACCTTTTCTCCTTAATAAGTTTGTTACTACATTATAAATTTTGGATAACATAAAGGTATTAAAACAAAAAGTATTATATATACTAATACTTTAACGATGTATTAACAACAGTTTAATGCAATTACCAATTCTACAAGTTATTATACCAATAATTGCGTCGATGTTCTGCTTTCTTACCAGGAAACATAGGGTGTCCTGGTTTATCTCTTTTTTTACAACGGCAGCTATTTTCTTTATTTCATTAACGTTGCTAGTGAAAACATACAATGGTGAAATTATAACTTATTATCTTGGAGATTGGGCTCCTCCATACGGAATAGAATTGAGAATCGACATATTGAACTCTTTGATTCTAACTTTGGTGAATTTTATAGCGCTGATTAGCGTGCTTTATAGCTTTTATATTAACGAAAAAGAAATTAGCAAAAACAAGATCACTGGTTTTTACTCTCTATTTCTACTGTGCTTAAGCGGACTACTCGGGATTCTAGTAACAAACGACATATTCAATCTTTATGTTTTTTTGGAAATTTCATCTCTTTCTTCTTATGTATTAGTTTCAATGGGAAGGGACAAAAAAGCCCTGATAGCAGCATTTGAATACCTCATTAGTGGTACTGTAGGAGCAACATTTTACTTGTTTGGCATCGGCCTTTTATACTCTATGACCGGAACGCTCAACATGTCTGACATGGCTGAAAGAATAGTACCATTATACGATAATAACATCATAAGACTTGGTACATTATTCATTTTTGTTGGTCTCTCAATCAAAATGGCACTATTTCCACTCAGCAGATGGCTGGTTAACGCATATAGTGAAGCACCTAGCTTCGTTAGCGTATTCTTTTCGGGTACAGTAACCAAAGTGATGGTATATGTTTTTATCAGAATCTTTTACACTGTTTTTCAGCAAAATTTTTTCTTACCACTGCATAATGTGATAATTATCCTCGCACTTTGCGCTATTGTATTTGGATCAATATCTGCAATAATCGAAAAAGATATAAAAAGACTGTTTGCTCACTCCAGTATCAGTCAGATTGGCTATATACTTTTAATGCTGGGTTTAAATTCAAAATCAGGTTTGTTTTCAGCAGTTCTTCACATAGTAAATCATAGCATGATAAAAACGTCTTTATTCATGGTTGCAGGGTGTATTTCTTATAAGGTTGGTATGACAAAAATAGAAAATTTATCAGGACTAAAAAAGTCAATGCCCTATACAACACTCGCATTTACTCTACTTAGTTTAGCATTAATCGGTGTACCCTTGACAAATGGCTTTGTAAGTAAGTGGTATATGATGCAAGCAATTCTTGAATCTCATGCATGGGTCTCTCTGATGGTTTTTGCTGTTAGCTCTTTTTCTGCATTAGTATACATTTGGAAAATGGTTGAGAAAATGTATTTTGAAAACAGTACAGCATCAAACGCTGGAATGACATTTAATGAGGTACCATTGCTTATGCTCTTTTGTTTATTATTTATGGCAATTTTAACGGTAATAACTGGGATATATAGTAGTCCAATTCGGTTGGTAATTAATAAATTTGCTTTTTGATTTTCTTATGTTTTATTGTATCTCAAAGTCTGTAAAGTTTTTGCTGTGGATAAGCTGAAGAAGATTCACTTATTATTAGTCATTAACGTAATAGCTCTGTTTTGCGTTGGCATTGTTGTGCAATATTCTTCTGCTGGAGGAAAGTGGGCTCCATTTGCAATTCACCAATTGGTCATATTCTCTTTCTTCCTTTTGCTTGCTATAGCTATGTCATTTATAGAGCTAGATTTTTATTTGAAGCACGCTTATTTTTTTTACATAGCAGCAGTAATTGCGCTGTTAGCAGTAAATTTTTTTGGCTCGCATATAATGGGTGCAACGAGATGGATAAGAATTGGGTCAATTAGTTTACAACCATCAGAATTTGTAAAAGTGGGCTTAATACTTGCACTTGCTTGTTATTTTAATAAACAAAGTGTGTATAAAATGATGAAATTTCAAAGCTTATTTAAGCCACTTATAATTATTTTCTTACCTGTATTCCTTGTATTGAAGCAACCTAATTTAGGAACAGCTGTAATAATATTGTTTATAGGAGCATCAATCATATTCACAGCAATAATGGAGAGACCTCATTTGATAATTTTTGGAACTCTTGGCATTTTCGCAATACCAGCTATTTGGCCTTTTTTGCGCCCTTATCACAAGCAAAGGATATTATCATTTTTGGATTCATCAGTAGATCCACTTGGAATAGGTTATAATGCACAGCAATCTCAAATAGCTATTGGTTCAGGAGGTTTGTTTGGTAAGGGATTTATTAATGGAAGTCAAACTCAACTTGGATTTTTGCCAGAGAAACGCACAGATTTTGCTTTTGCGGTACTGAGTGAGGAATGGGGTTTTTTAGGCAGCATGACTTTGATTTTACTCTATACCACATTGCTTGCTATAATATTCTCCATTGCTTACAGGTCAAAAAATTACTTTTCTAAGTTAATATCTATCGGGGTTTTTGCCTTTTTTAGTGCTCATTTCTTTATAAACATTGGAATGACAATAGGCTTCTTACCTATAATAGGTGACCCACTTCCATTTCTATCCTATGGCGGAAGCACAACTGCTGCGAGCTTAATATGTATAGGGTTGCTACTTAGTTCCGTGGCATCTACAAAGGACTTAAAGCTAAGTTTCCGATTTCACCCATAGAAAGAGCTTAGACAACCATCACTCTGCTAATGGTTAACGTCTTATTCTTCAATGAGAATCCCATTTTACGGTGCTTAAATCTATTCCCTCTTGTACCATTTCCAAAAGTGGGCTCATCTCTCTTAGCCGTCCAACATTTTTAGTAACAAGATCTGCTGCATATAGAACTTCATCTTTAGTTGTAAATCGGCCAAGGCCAAATCTAATTGATGAATGCTCAAGATCGTGGCCATTGTTTAGTGATCTTATGACATAAGAAGGCTCAAGGGATGCAGATGTGCATGCAGAACCAGAGCTTACTGCTAAATCCTTGATTGCCATGATAAGAGACTCACCCTCAACATAAGGAAAACTTAAGTTAAGGTTACCTGGAATCCTATTTTCGTAGTCACCATTTAAAACAACATCAGGAAATGCCTCTTTTATTTTGTTGTACAAAATATCTCTCAACTCTTCTAATTTGCTTGCTTCTATTTCCATTTCTTCTTTAGCGATACGTGCTGCTTCACCAAAACCAACTGCAAGGGGAGTAGGAACTGTTCCAGAGCGCATGCCTCTCTCCTGTCCACCACCACTAATTAGTGGCGTCAACCTAACACGAGGATTTTTTCTACGGACATATAACGCACCTATTCCCATAGGTCCATAAATTTTATGGCTAGAAAGGCTCATAAGATCAATGTTCATTTCATTTACGTCTATTGAAACTTTTCCAAAACTTTGGGCAGCGTCTGTATGAAAAAATATATTATGCTTTCTACACATTGCACCAATTTCTTTGACAGGTTGCATTACTCCGATTTCATTATTTGCCATCATCACTGAAATCAGAATTGTTTTATCAGTGATTGCCTCCTCAAGTTTCAACAAATCTATAATTCCGTTTTGCTTAACGGACAAATATGTAACTTTAAAGCCTTCATTTTCCAGATGTCGACAAGAATCTAAAACGCACTTATGCTCCGTGCAGACAGTTATTATATGATTTCCCTTATTCTTATAAAAATGAGCAACACCTTTGATAGCCATGTTATTTGATTCGGTTGCACCCGAGGTAAAGACGATTTCTTTGCTGTCTGCGTTCACCAAGTCAGCAATGTGCTTCCTTGCTTTTTCTACTGCTTCCTCAGCTGTCCAACCAAATGAATGGCTACGAGAGTGTGCATTACTGAACTCACCAAAATAAGGTATCATTACCTCCAAAACACGAGGATCTACTTTAGTAGTAGATTGATAATCAAGAAATATTGGTAATTTTATTTTAGCATTGCGTATTTTTTCCACATTCATAGTCAGGTTTCAGCATAGAAGTTACAACATTTAGTAGCACTAAAGCTTAATTTTTTCAAGATATATCTTGCCTAAATGAAAGTTGTTAGCGCTATCTTCTACGTTATTCCAGTGTCCCTGTAATGTCATTCCCTATGATCAGTGTTTGACACTGGTAGGTCGAATACGCACTAGACAAACCTAATAGCGCTATCAGCTTCTTGCTGTCCATTTGTTAAGACTGCTACTCCATCAACTTTAGTACTGGGCTTTAACATCATATATGTAGCACCACCAACTGCTAGTGCTACTGCTATAACTGCAACCACTGCTATAGCTATAGGTGTTGCAATTGTTTCAGTTGCAAAAAGTACCGCTGCTATAGCAGCGCCTAATAATGCAGTTTCTACAGCGGTAGTAATCCCTCTATTAAATGCTTTCACAAAAGAACGTCCTCCTGCCTTTAATAGAATTTCTACGTTTTGACCCTTGGCATAATCTAAAGGGGTCATTCCATGTGTATTTACTGCATTAACATTTGCTCCTTTTTCGAGTAAAACCTCTACTGTCTCTTTGTGACAATAAGAAACAGCATAATGTAAAGGAGTTCCATACAAATGTTGCGCATCAACATTTGCTCCTGTTTGGATTAAAAACTCTACTATCTCTTTGTGATCTTTAAGAACAGCATTGTGTAATGGGGTAAACCCAAGTTCATTCCTTTCATCAATTTTAATTCCTTCGATTTTTAATAAAGCTTTTACTGTTTCTAGATGGCCATGTTTAGCTGCTAAATTTAATACAGGAGTCCAACCTTTTCCACTCTTATCGCTAATGTTTGATCCTGATGATATTAGAGCATCCAACACATTTGCATAGCCTGCTTCAGCAGCTATCCTTGATAACGTAAACTTTGAGTATTTAGGATGCTTTGAGGTAAATTTATGATTTATATCGAATTTCTCATCAATCCACTCTTTATGTAAATCTTGATCCTGCCTCTCTAGTTCTTCTTGTATTTTCTCAATTATGTTGTCTTTATTAAAATCTTGCTTATCGTTAATTACATTCAATACTTTTTTCAGTGTTTCATATCCTTTTGCCATAACTTTATCTTTAAACTAGAATAAAATATCTAACTATTACATATTATACTAGAAAATAAATATTTATTTTAAATGAGCTAATAATCGAAATTGTGGGTAGCAAATTGAATCACAACGTTCGTATAGCTGCAACCCGCGAGCTACTATCTCTCATCCACTGAAGGTATTGCACAGCGCTATCTACTTGATCGTCGTGGCGGGTTTCTGGAAACATTAAAATTTCATACTCAAAATCGCTCAGCCATACTGCTTGGTGTGGCAGAAAAACCCTGCCAGATTCTATTATTGGAACGATTTGGTGGAATCGAGCGAGCTTACTGTTATGCGGCACTATCTCGATAACAGGTATTGCCTTTAGCTCTTGAATCAATTGCTGACCACTTGTTTTTGCTTCGATTAAAATTGCGTGTGGCTTCCATCTTGAAGCTAGTGACAGAACTTGTTCTTTAAGTTTTGGATACTCAAGCTTCGCACGGTACACATCGAGTAAATAAAACTTATTATTCACCTTTGTCCAGGTGGTGCAGACACTAAAGCCACTAGAATCGTTTGTTGAAACCGCAGTGTCCCAGCTCTGAGTTATATGTGAGAGATTGTCAGGAAAATTTCTATAGCGTTTCAACCATTCTTGCTTAATTATACCACTTGAAAGCGGCAGAGGATTTTGTTGATATTGAGCAGCAAAAGCGTAACTCCCAAGTTCAGCCTTTATCATTTCAATTTCTCCTCCATCTAGGGGATATAGCAGCTGACCTTCCTTTTTTAAGTATAAAATCCTTGAAGATGTAGCGCCTGTTGAGCTTTTGCACTCATTTGTAGTTACTTGAATAATAGGAACAGGAGAAGGGAGAATTGATCTTTTGATTGAATAGATAATTTCCTTATTTTCAGAAATCATTGGCAAACAAATATGATGCCATATATTTCTTGGTTTGGAGAGAAGATGCCCAGTCAAATCCTCCTGATGTAGTCTGTGCATTACAACAACAATAACTCCTTTTTTTCTATTATTGAGCCTAGTTACTAAAGTCTGATCAAACCAATTTGTGGCGCGTTTTCTAAACGTCTCGCTCAAAGCTTGAGAGGAACTCAGTGGATCATCTACGACGATAAAATCTCCACCTTCACCAGTCAGTGTTCCACCAACAGATGTTGCAATCCTACATCCTCTCTGCACTGTTTGAAATTTATATTTAGTGTTCTGGTCTTTACATAGTTCTATCTCTGGAAATAGCGCTCTATACCAACTAGACTGCATTACGCATCTGGTGTCGAGCGAATGCTTTTCGCTAAGCCGCTGAGAATAGCTTGCAACTATTATTCTTGCGGTTGGCTGATTTCCTAGTATCCATGCGGGCCACGCAACACTCACGCACATAGACTTCATTGAGCGTGGAGGCATATTGAATATTATTCGCTTCACTTCACCAACACTTGCTGCTTCAAGCCTGTCTGCTATGATTTTTATATACTGATAATTGTTATACTCACATCCTGGCACCACCGTTTGAAAGCATAGTTCGATAAATTTTAAAAAGTTCATGTTAGTCTCCTATAGTGTTAGTGGAATTTACTTTATGGTGGTGTCAGCCTCTTTGGTGTCATATCAGCGTCCTTTTTCTTGTCATCCAAGTAGCCCTTTCCTTGTCATTCCAGTGCTTGACACTGGAATCTAGTTTCACCTTATGATGGTGTTATTCAAGTAGCCTCTATCCAAGTGCCCCTTTGGTGTCATCCGAGTAGCTGACACTGGTTTCTTATACCAATTCCCACTATATAAAGAACAGATAGACAATAATGGGAAAGAAGTGATACTAAAGTAGATAAAATAGAGAGGTATAAATGGCATTAAGGTCAAAACTATTAGACGAAAAAGTTGTAAATTTGGCGAAAGAAATGTTAAAAAAGGTCAGAAATAACGCATATGTTTCAAAAAAGTTACAAGCGGTGATAGCAGGAAAAGAAAGTAGTATAAGCGCTGTGGCAAGAATATGTAAAATTTCAAGGACTGCTTTGACTGAATGGATAAAGCATCTAAAATTTGGTAGAGTAGAAAGATTATTTTCCCCGTCTCAGCGGCGAAGAAAAAGCAAATTAAACAAAAATCAACGTGAGCAAATTGAAATATGGGTAGAAAGAAATCCAAATATTACTATTAAGGAAGTGCAAATAAAAATCTCAGAGGAATTTGGCCTAAACATTAGCAAATCAACAGTGCACCGTGAGATACAAAGGATGAAGTTTTCTTACATAACACCGAGGCCAATTCACCATAAACAAGATAAAAACAAGCAAGAAGAGTTTAAAAAATACTTCAATAAAATAGTCAATTCCCACCCTGAAAAGGAGGTATTTTTTTGATGAATCACGATTTGGAACTCATTCAAAAATCGGACACGGATGGTTTAAAAAAGGGGTCAGAACACAGGTTAAAATGAAAATTGGTAGACAAAATTTCTATATCTACAGTGCGGTAAATCCAAGAAGTGGTAAGAAAATTAGCCTACTTGCTCCATATGTAAACACTGATTGTATGAATATATTTCTGGAGCAGATGTCGAAAGATTTAGGCACGAAAGAAGCCTTTCTTGTAATGGATTGTGCAAGTTGGCATAGATCAAAAAGTTTGAAAATTCAGGAAAACATTACCATCATATACTTGCCTCCTTATTCACCGGAACTGAATCCTGTTGAAAGGTTGTGGCAATATATCAAATACAATACTTTACGCAATAGTATCTACGATACCATAGGTTTACTTGAAGATGTTTTGTGTAATTTTATTGTCAATATTTCCAGTACTACTATTAAACGAGTTTGTAATGTTTCTTATTTGTTCGGTCAGTAATGGATTTTGGTATTACCAACAAAACCTAGCATAACTTTTGTGCTCAAAAGATTTCTGGATTCCAGCATCAAGTGCTGGCCTGAAGCTTTAGTTACAAGTATTAAGAAATTTACCAAATAAAAAAAAAGGCAAAAGAATCCCCGTGTGACGAGTTTTGACCCTATAATAATGTAAATTGGCATTGTAATAATGTGCTAACGCTTATTTAAAGCGCGTTTTGGCTGAATGTAGAAAAAATAAAAAAGACATGCAGCCGCTATAATTTTTGTGTAATTTGCCAATAGATATCTGAATTTTGTCATTGAGCCTGCAGGTCAAAAACAAGGATAAATACTCTTATTATCATGATAAGGGAGTTGGGGAAATTTGTAAAGCAATCTTTTTCATTTGTATTCCCTTATGCTTGAGGTAATTGCATACAGGCTCATGAATGTCCTTACTCTTTATTTCCATGAATTCCCTTTGAAGTTGAATATTGAAAATTAACTGGAGAATTGTGAATTACTTTGTATATGTGATAACAAGCCATGGCGCTCTCAGCAAAACCATTTAGTATCAATTTTAGTTTGTCTGGATAAGTAGCTATATCTCCGATTGCATATATTCTATCTCTACTAGTTCTAAGCGTAGCTGAATTAACAACTATGCGGCCATGTTCTAACTCTATACCCCAATTGTTTATTGGACCAAGATTCATTGATAATCCAAAAAATGGCAGCAAAAAATCAGCGGATATTTCTTTTTCTTCCTTAGAGGTAATGTTTTTTACTATCACTGCGCTCAACTGCCCATTACCTCCTGCTAGTTCGTGTAATTGATATGGCACTACCAGTTCTATCTTTCCATTATTTTTAAGTGATTCTAATTTATTTCTAGTTTCAGGAGTGCAGCGAAATTCCTTTCTCCTGTGTATCACATAAATTTTCTTTGCAACTTTAGAAAGTTCTACAGTCCAATCAGCCGCAGAATCACCCCCCCCTGCAATGACTATAGTTTTGTCCTGAAAATCAGAAATTTTATTTACACTATAAAATACAGATTTATTTTCATATTCTAATATACCACTTAAGGGTGGACGGTTAGGTTCAAACATTCCGTTACCTGCAGCAATGATAACGGCTTTGCATTTTACCTCTGTACCTATGTTCGTTATGATAGTAAAGTTTTCACCTTCGTTATTTGAAATCTTTTCCACTTTTTGACTTAAATGGTAAACAGGCTCAAATGGTGAAGCTTGCTCCATTAGTCGCTCAATTAATTTTTGGGCAGTAATTACAGGATAACCAGGTATATCATATATTGGCTTTTCTGGGTAAAGAGCTGTGCATTGTCCTCCTGCTTGATCCAAAACATCTATTATATGACATCTCATATCAAGCATTCCCGCTTGAAAAGCAGTGAATATTCCAATAGGCCCTGCACCTATTATTACGATATCGGTTTCCATATTCAGATGGTGATCTATTTATAGATATTAGCTTTCTTTGCTAACAAGGTCAATTTACAAAGGGATGTATTTTTAAAAGATGTGGCTAGATTAGATAAGATTTCCAGCGTTATGAACCACATAGTCCAAATAAGCTCTAAAAATCAGCTATCATAGCGAGATGCTGTGCGGACGGAATGGGATTCGAACCCATGGTACGCTCATCACGTACGTCAGTTTTCAAGACTGGTGCCTTAAACCGCTCGGCCATCCGTCCATTTCTTTTCTATCACAATATTTGATTTTAAGCAATCTATAAAAGCTTTACTTGCCCACGCAAAAGTTGCTAAATATACTGTCCAATATTTCCTCAACATTAATAATTCCAATCACTGCACCAAGTTCAAATGCAGCAAGCCTCAAGTCTTCAGATATCAACTCAATTGGATTATCGATATTAAAACGTTGTAAATGTTCCAGTGCTTTCTGCATGTGACTCCTATGTCTTTGCCGAGTAATCACAGGAGTGTCTCTATCATGCCCAAATTTTTCCTCTGCCTTCTCTTTTATGAGAGAGATCAATTTGTTTGTACCTATTTCCTTTAGAATAGAAATGGGTAAAAGATCTATGCCATTAATTTTTATATTGTGATTATTGATAACATTGTCAGCTTTGCTCAATACATAAATAGTATCGCTATTTACAACGTTGCAATTGATATTATGACGCTGTTCAAAAGGAAATAGTTCTATTCTTAAATCAGCTTCAAAAGACCTTTTTTTCGCTCGACTTATACCTTCTGATTCTATTGGATCTGAACTCTCACGAATTCCAGCAGTATCAGAGAGAATGATTGGGTATCCGCCAATGTCAATATGAGCTTCAAGTATATCTCTTGTTGTGCCTGCATATTCAGAAACAATAGCAATATCACGCTTGGCTAAGAAATTAAACAGAGTTGATTTACCGACATTTGGTTCACCAGTTATTACAATATGTAAACCCTCACGCAACCTTTCGCCCCGTCTATTATCATTTAAATGCTCTTGTATCAACTGCACGAGAGATTGCACTTCATTATTAATTTTTTCCAATTCACTTTTTTCTGCCCAAATGTCCTCTGGAAAGTCTATATATGCTTCGATTTTGGATTGTATCGTTATTAATCCTTGCCTCCAATTGCTGTATAGTCTCTCCAATTCTCCTGATATCTGCTTAATCGCTTGTTTAGCTTGCATTTTCGTTTCAGCATCAATTAAGTCTGCAATTCCTTCTATTTGCGTTAAGTCAAATTTACCATTTAGAAAAGCCCTAAGTGAGAATTCTCCTGGACTGGCCATAACGAAAATTCTTGATAATCCCTCTAAGATGATTTTTATGACTGCCTTGCTTCCATGCACTTGTAACTCTATAACATCCTCGCCAGTGAAACTGTTTGGAGCAGGGAAATAGATGATTATTCCATTATCTATCAATTGATTGGAATCATCATATAGATCAACTAAAGTAGCAAATCTTGGTTTAATTTTTTTCTTAATATGAAAATGATTTAAAGCTTTAAGGGCGTAGTTGCCTGAAATTCTGATTACTGCAACTCCTGACTTACCAAATACGGTTGACAAAGCAAAAATAGTTTCATTTGTGTTTGTCATTATTTATATAAACTACTTAGCAATTTAAGAAATCGAAATACCTAATCTAAAAAATTTTTGCTTATATTACTTATTCATATTAATGCAGTATTAGTAAATATATTGTATAGAAAAACTACAAAAGTCATCCAGATGAAAATATTTATTTTGAAAACTGATAATATGATTTATAATGACTGACACAAGTTTTAAATATTATGCTCAAGAAATTAGCTTGGTATTGGTCTTCTGTAGAGTTAATTAAAGGGTTTGTTATTACATTAAAATATATGTTCAAACCAAAGGTTACTTTGAGGTATCCTATGGAGAAGGGCCCTTTAAGTCCAAGGTTTCGTGGTGAGCATGCACTGCGTAGGTATCCAAATGGTGAAGAACGATGCATAGCTTGTAAGTTATGCGAAGTTATCTGCCCTGCTCAAACAATAGTTATTGAAGCAGAGGAAAGAGAAGACGGTAGTCGCCGAACCACACGCTATGATATTGATATGACAAAATGCATATATTGCGGACTTTGCCAAGAAGCATGTCCAGTTGATGCAATTGTGGAGGGTCCTAACTTTGAATTTGCTACTGAAACAAGAGAGGAGCTAATGTACAATAAAGAAAAGCTATTGCGTAATGGTGAAGTTTGGGAAGAAGCAATTGCACTCAGGTTAAAAAAGAATAGGCCGTATTATTAACTAGGTATGTCAATAATTAAAATTTCTTACAGCAAGTATGTAATAGATCTTTTGTACAACTGTTATTTAACTGAAAGATCAGTAGCTCACTTTTTGGTGTCATTCCAGCGCGTGACGCTGGAATCTAGAAAAGAAAGAAACATGAATCCCAGTGTCAAGCACTGGGATGATAAAAGGTCTAATGAATGATAAAAGTTACCTTTTTAGCCGAACAAAAAGTAAAAGAATACAGTGGTAGAGTCACTGGCTTTGATATATTACAACCGGATGCTTTGAGAGAAGCAATTGCCTTTAAGGTAAATGGTGAGTTGTATGATCTCTCACGTGAAATTGAATCTGATACAGAGATAGAGGTAATACAACTGAGTGACGAAGCGGGTTTAGATATAATAAGGCATGATGCTGCTCATATAATGGCGCAGGCAGTAAAAGAGCTCTTTCCTAATACTCAGATTACTATCGGGCCAACAATTCAAGATGGTTTCTACTATGATTTTGCTACAGATCGTACCTTTACCACGGACGATCTTGCTGCAATAGAAAAAAAAATGAAGGAAATTATAAAAAGTAACCACAGATTCGTCCGAGAAGTTTGGACTCGTAAGCAGGCAATTGATTTCTTTAGTGATATAGGTGAAAGATACAAGGTTGATATTGTCTCATCAATACCAGAAAACGAAAACCTAACTGTTTATAAACAAGGCAACTTTGTAGACCTATGTCGTGGTCCGCACTCACCATCAACTGGCAGAGTTAAAGCGTTTAAACTTATGAAAGTAGCAGGTGCATACTGGCGTGGCGATTCTAAGGGCCCAATGTTGCAAAGAATATATGGCACCGCGTGGAGAAATAAGGATGAATTAAATACTTATCTTAAACGTCTGGAGGAAGCAGAAAAACGTGACCATCGTAAAATTGCTAAGGATATGGATTTATTTCACATTCAAGAGGAAGCTGTTGGACAAATTTTTTGGCATGAGCAAGGATATACTCTATATAATGTTCTTGAGTCTTATATAAGAAAGAAATTGATAAGTAATGGCTATTTTGAAGTAAAAACTCCTATTTTAGTAAGTAAAGAGCTGTGGGAAAAATCGGGACATTGGGATAAGTTTCGTGAAAATATGTTTATTGTTGATGAATCTGAAAGCAAAAAGCTAGCAATAAAACCCATGAATTGTCCTTGCCATGTGCAGATTTTTAATTATCACACCAGAAGTTATCGTGATCTACCAATACGTATGGCAGAATTTGGCACGTGCCATAGGAATGAAAGCTCAGGCTCATTGCACGGACTGATGCGAGTGCGTGGTTTTACGCAAGACGATGCACACATTTTTTGTATGGAAAAACAAGTGAATTCTGAAACTGTAAAGTTTTGTGGCCTTTTAAAAGAAGTATATTCAGAGCTTGGATTCAATGAAATTTCTGTGAAATTTTCAGATCGTCCAGATATTAGAGCAGGTAATGATGAAGTGTGGAATAGAGCTGAAAAAGCGCTGCTTGAAGCTGTTAAAGAAGCGGGTTTGAGTTATGAACTGAGCCCTGGCGAAGGTGCATTTTATGGTCCAAAGTTAGAGTTTGTTTTGAAAGATGCGATAGGTAGAAATTGGCAATGTGGAACGTTGCAAGTTGATTTTATTTTACCGGAGCGGCTTGGAGCTTTTTATATAGGAGCAGACGGGCACAAGCATCACCCTGTTATGTTACATAGGGCAATTCTTGGGACTTTTGAGCGTTTTATTGGAATTTTAATAGAAAACTATGCAGGAAAATTTCCAGTTTGGCTTGCTCCAACACAGCTTGCTATTCTGACCATTACAAATGAGGCTGACGGTTATGCTACAGAAATCAGCAACGTTTTAAAAGAACAAGGTGTGAGAATCAAAACTGATTTGACCAATGAAAAAATTAGCTATAAGATACGTTTACATAGTTCAAGTAAGGTACCTATATTATGGATCATGGGCAAAAATGAAATTATAAATAAAACTGTGTCAGTGAGGAACTTAGGATCGGAAAAACAGGAGTCTTTTTCTTTGGAGAAAGCTACTGAATTGCTGTTAAAAAGTATTAATTTGAATTAATGGAGATAAAATTTGCAAGTCAAAAAGAACAATAAAAACAGAATTAATGAATTCATCATAGCTAAGGAGGTACGCTTAGTTGATCATAGTGGTGAAATGGTCGGGATTGTGCCAATAGAACAAGCTTTGGTATCTGCTCAGAATGTCGGTTTAGACTTAGTGGAAATTGTACCTGATTCAACTCCTCCAGTATGTAAAATTCTGGATTACAGCAAGCAGAAGTATGATATAAAAAAGAAGGCAAGTGAAGCAAAAAAGAAACAAAAGACATTAACTATAAAAGAAATTAAACTGGGTCCTAATATTGGTGATCACGACTACGAAACAAAATTGCGTCAAACAAGGGATTTTCTTGTGCATGGACATAGAATTAAAGTCACAATGAGATTTAGAGGGAGAGAGCTTATAAACACTGAAGTTGGACTGGAAAAATTAGAACGGCTAATTAGAGACGCTGAAGATATTGCAAAAGTAGAATTAGCACCTAAAAGGGAAGGAAATCAATATTCTTTAACTTTAGCTGCTAAGTAGTAAAATCACTTAAAAGTATAAGTTACTATCCTCTCTTCAATTATATGACGAAAATGTCTGATTAATCCTTGAACTGGCCAAGCTGCAGCATCGCCAAGTGCACAAATTGTATGCCCTTCTATTTGAGTTGTAAGGTCAAGTAGCTTATCTACTTCACCAGGTTTAATATTTCCTGCTACCATTCTTCTCATAATTCTCCATATCCATCCAGTGCCTTCACGGCATGGTGTACATTGTCCGCAGGACTCATGCATATAGAAATGTGATAATCTTTCTATTGCAGCTATTATGTCAGTTGATTTATCCATCACTATTACAGCAGCAGTACCAAGCCCTGATTGTGCAGCCCTTAATGAATCAAAATCCATTTCAATAGTATCACATATAGATTTTGGAATTAATGGGACTGAAGATCCACCAGGTATTACAGCAAGTAAATTATCCCAACCTCCTCGCACTCCACCTGCGTATTTTTCAATTAATTCACGCAGTGAAATTCCGAGCTCTTCTTCAACATTACATGGATTATTTACATGCCCTGAAATACAAAAGACCTTGGTACCAGTATTATTTGGTTTACCAAGAGATGCAAACCACTCTCCTCCACGATTTAGAATATCTGGAACTATGGCTATAGTTTCAACGTTGTTTATTGTAGTTGGACAGCCAAAAAGCCCAACACCTGCAGGAAATGGAGGTTTCATGCGGGGAAAGCCCTTTTTTCCTTCAATTGATTCAAGTTGAGCTGTTTCTTCTCCACATATGTAAGCTCCTGCACCCCTATGGATAAACACATCAAGATCATAACCTGATTTGCAGGCATTTTTTCCAATTAAGTTTTCTTTATAGGCTTCCTCAAGTGCTTTTTTTAGAACTAAATATTCATTATAAAATTCACCCCTGATATAAATATACGCAGCTGACGCATTGATTGCTCTTCCAGCCAGAAGAATCCCCTCAAGTAGCTTGTGTGGTTCATATCGCAGTATATCTCTATCCTTACACGTACCAGGTTCTGACTCATCTGCATTGACTACTAAATACGCTTTTAAAGGATTTTTAGGCATAAAGCTCCACTTAAGGCCAGTAGAAAATCCTGCACCCCCTCGACCTTTCAAGCCAGATTTCTTTACTTCATCAATGATTTTTTCTGATCCTAAATCCAGTAATTCCTTTGTTTTTTGCCAACTACCACGTTTTTTTGCACCCTCAAGTAGTGGTGTTTCTTTACCATTTAAGTTTGTGAATATTTTGTCCTGTTCTTTTAGCATGCTTTTAAGATTCTAAGTGATCCCGACGCGATTCGAACGCGTGACCCACTGATTAAAAGTCAGTTGCTCTACCGGCTGAGCTACGGGATCATTTTATTTTTCAGCTATACTAAACAGTAATATAGTTTTTATCTGTTTTAATCAAACTAAAATTTTCATGCGTGGTTAAATAAATTATATAATATACTGCGTTAGTGATAATTTAATTAAAAATTTTTGAAGGAAAATTTCTTGTTAATTAACAGATTTATTTGGTAAAGCTGAGATACAACTCTAAAAAGATAGAGAATTATACATAAATGCAGAATTTGTGCACTATTTAGCAATAGCCTCACAAATAAATATTTCTTGCATTTCAGCATGAGTGATTTATGCTTTAAGCAAAAGTTGGGGGCATAGCTCAGCTGGTAGAGCATCTGTTTTGCACGCAGAAGGTCAGCGGTTCGATCCCGCTTGCCTCCACCAATATAGGTTCTAGCATATCATAAAGTCAGCTTATTTTAGCCCATTAGTATTTTATACTAGTTTCCTAAAAAATCCCTCTTTCTATAACTTTTCTTTATGCAAGTAATGTTTGTTATTATAATTCTAATATATACTAACTTAATAATAAATTAATCAACAAATGTTAGAATAGATATAATTAATTGATTAATACTTATGAGTGGAAAAAAGCATGTTTTTAAGATGGTGCCTGGTAAGGTATTTAATAAGATTAATGACATAGAACTTATAAATGGAGAGGGACCTAAGATTGATGGTATGTTGGCCAGGGTTGATTTTATAGGATTAGATGACAAGAGCAATATAATGTTAGACTCACCTTTAGAATTGTGTTCAAGAGGAATCTCTGAGCGTGGAGCAGGTATTCATTGCATGAAAGAAGATGAAGGAGAATTAAATCTCTGCATACTTAAATATGACCCAGATTCAAGTAGATACGAATGTAATGTTCAAATAGAATTGAAAGAAATACTATTTCCAACGAAAAGTGAAGGCTACCATGTAATTATATCAAACAATGATGGATCTTGCATGGTAAATAAATTTATGAATCAAATAGATTTTGACTCTGAGAGAGGTAAGGAAATAGATTATCTTTACAAATTCTTCCAAAAATTTTCTCTTGGATACTTAGGCAACAAATTGGTACAATTAAAATTTTCAATAGATGCTCTAGACGATCTATTCCTTTTGTATTTTCCTGCTGAATACCAGTATATCACTCTAGAATTAAGAGAAGATAATACTCATGAATTCTATTTTTCAAACGAGCATGGAATGTATATAGATAACTTAATAGGAAATTACGAAGAGGGCAATGAAGAGGGCAATAATATATCATATTATTATAAAGAGATTGTACAAGAAGAAGTATTATCAGATTTTATCAAAAAACTAACAGACGACCAACTAAAGACCCTTGCCAATACTCTTAGTAACGAGCAACTGCAAAAAATAATTCCTGAGCTGAGCTCAAACCAGTTGCAAGCCTTGGCAAAGAACTTAACAGATAAACAACTAAAGACCCTTGCCAATACTCTTAGTAACGAGCAACTGCAAAAAATAATTCCTGAGCTGAGCTCAAACCAGTTGCAAGTCTTAGCAAAGGACTTAACAGATAAACAACTAAAGACCCTTGCCAATACTCTTAGTAACGAGCAACTGCAAAAAATAATTCCTGAACTGAATTCAAATCAACTGCAGGTTCTTGCAAAGAATTTAACGGATTGGCAGTTGCAAGAAATAATTCCTGAGCTGAGCTCAAACCAGTTGCAGGTCTTAGCAAAGGACTTAACAGATAAACAATTCCAAACTTTAGTGGATCATCTAGCCAATCACCAATTACAAACTCTTGCTCAGGTACTAAATCCAGAAAAGTTACATATAATTGTTTCTTTTTTAGATCAAGGTCAGTTTGCAAGCTTAGTAAAAGGCTTAAATACATGGCAAGTAAAAGAAATTTTACCTCACTTAAAAGTGGATCAATTCAAAGCACTTATTAAAACTTTAAGTGAACAACAACTTACAGTGCTTGTAAAAGGCTTCTCTGAGCACCATTTGACAATACTTTCCAAACAATTAGAAGGTGATAAGTTGAAAGAGTTAGTAAATAGCTTGCAGGAAGATCAACTAAAAGACTTAGTTAATAAGCTTGATACTGAGAAACTCGAAACAATTGCTCAAGGTTTCACTGATGATCCTGATAGGATTCAGATGATTATTGAGTCTTTAGCTGACAATTCAGAGAAACTTCAAGCTTTTGCTTATAAAATGCCTAACCAACAATTTACAGAACTTTTGAATCAGCTAAATGCAGAAGTTATAAAAAATATTATTCACAAGCTGCCTTACAAAAAAATAAAAAATGTGATTGATGATGTTTGCAATAAAGATCAGTCTAAAGATATTATTAATGCATTAAAAGGGGAATTTAAAAAACAAAATGAAAAGATAGAAGGTTTTATAGGTATGATTGACCAGATGCTTCCTGAGCAAAGTGAAGCAAAGTTGGGTAATGCACATCTATCACCTTACGTCTTTCAAGATACTAGTACTGAATTTACAGTAGTAGATGTTTAGTGCGAACTTGGATACTTATAAATTAATGTTTATGAGTTAAAAGAAAAAATAGTTTGCATGTGAAACTAAAAAATAATTTAAACTTTAATGATTTATGGAGGTCATTTATATGAGTAAGAACTCGCAAAACCTTTTACAAGGTACGAATAATGCTATTGTTAGTAGTAACAAACAATCTATGAAAACTCTTGATTATATTACACTTAAGAAAAATAGTGGTGAGGATGTACAGAACTTTACCAGACCGGTTAGTGGTGAGACTGTTAAAAAAGCAATTGATCAATTAGTTGACGATATTAATACCAATATTATTGTTAGCTTGAATAATAATTCAGGAACCGAGCTAATTAGAATTAAAGTTTTGGAAGAGGCAATAGGCAACAAAAGTAGAGGATTACAAAAACAGCTAGACGATTTAAAAACTAAAGTAAGTGAGATATCACCTGAGGACGCACCAACCGGTGGTCTTGATATACTCTAGTAGTTAGGAAAGTAACAGCTTGCTAGCAGGCTGTTACTCTCTCCACATACTATTTAGGTACAGTTGGGATTATTAATGCATTAAAAGGGGAATTTGAAAAACAAAATGAAAAGATAGAAGATTTTATAGGTAGGATTGACCAGATGCTTCCTGAGCAAAGTGAAGCAAAGTTGGGTAATGCACATCTATCACCTTACGTCTTTCAAGATACTAGTACTGAATTTACAGTAGTAGATGTTTAGTGCGAACTTGGATACTTATAAATTAATGTTTATGAGTTAAAAGAAAAAATAGTTTGCATGTGAAACTAAAAAATAATTTAAACTTTAATGATTTATGGAGGTCATTTATATGAGTAAGAACTCGCAAAACCTTTTACAAGGTACGAATAGTGTTATTGTTATACCAATTCCCACTATATAAAGAACAGATAGACAATAATGGGAAAGAAGTGATACTAAAGTAGATAAAATAGAGAGGTATAAATGGCATTAAGGTCAAAACTATTAGACGAAAAAGTTGTAAATTTGGCGAAAGAAATGTTAAAAAAGGTCAGAAATAACGCATATGTTTCAAAAAAGTTACAAGCGGTGATAGCAGGAAAAGAAAGTAGTATAAGCGCTGTGGCAAGAATATGTAAAATTTCAAGGACTGCTTTGACTGAATGGATAAAGCATCTAAAATTTGGTAGAGTAGAAAGATTATTTTCCCCGTCTCAGCGGCGAAGAAAAAGCAAATTAAACAAAAATCAACGTGAGCAAATTGAAATATGGGTAGAAAGAAATCCAAATATTACTATTAAGGAAGTGCAAATAAAAATCTCAGAGGAATTTGGCCTAAACATTAGCAAATCAACAGTGCACCGTGAGATACAAAGGATGAAGTTTTCTTACATAACACCGAGGCCAATTCACCATAAACAAGATAAAAACAAGCAAGAAGAGTTTAAAAAATACTTCAATAAAATAGTCAATTCCCACCCTGAAAAGGAGGTATTTTTTTGATGAATCACGATTTGGAACTCATTCAAAAATCGGACACGGATGGTTTAAAAAAGGGGTCAGAACACAGGTTAAAATGAAAATTGGTAGACAAAATTTCTATATCTACAGTGCGGTAAATCCAAGAAGTGGTAAGAAAATTAGCCTACTTGCTCCATATGTAAACACTGATTGTATGAATATATTTCTGGAGCAGATGTCGAAAGATTTAGGCACGAAAGAAGCCTTTCTTGTAATGGATTGTGCAAGTTGGCATAGATCAAAAAGTTTGAAAATTCAGGAAAACATTACCATCATATACTTGCCTCCTTATTCACCGGAACTGAATCCTGTTGAAAGGTTGTGGCAATATATCAAATACAATACTTTACGCAATAGTATCTACGATACCATAGGTTTACTTGAAGATGTTTTGTGTAATTTTATTGTCAATATTTCCAGTACTACTATTAAACGAGTTTGTAATGTTTCTTATTTGTTCGGTCAGTAATGGATTTTGGTATTAGTAGTAACAGACAACCTATAAAAACTCTTGATCATATTACACTTAAGACAGGTCTTGATCAGAATGTACAGAACCTTAACAAACCGGTTAGTGGTGTGGTTGTTAAAAACACAATTGATCAATTAGTTGACGATATTAATATAAAGCTTATTGGTAGCTTGAATAATAATTTAGGAGGATTACAAAAAGAAGATCTAGTAAATTTACTAGCTAAAGTAAATGATATGTTACTTGAGGACGCACCAACCCATCTTGATATACTCTAGTAGTTAGGAAAGTAACAGCTTGCTAGCAGGCTGTTACTCTCTCTACATATCGTTTCAATACAGCTGAATTAGGGAATCTATTTTAAAACTTTTGGCATATAGTTCTCATCATGTTTTGCAAACACTGTATCTGCAAGAAAGGTACTATTATCAAACATTTTACCTTGCACAACAATACCACTTTTTTCTGAAAACATCGGTGGAAGTATCCCTTGATATTTCACCATAACGCTCTTATTAAAATCTGTCATTTGAAAAACTACTTCGTTTTCGCTCCGTATCACGCTATTTTCAACAACCATTCCACCAACACGGATTGGCTTTTGATTATTTGGCAAAACTATGGCTTCACTTACTGTATAGAAAAATGAGATATTTTCTTTGAGCGTTGTTAAAATAAAAAAAACTGCACAACTTAAAAAGCAGAAAATTCCTGAAGTTATAATTAATCGCTTATGTTTCTTCTTCATTGGTGCTTTTAAGATTTTCTAAGTTTTTTTTACTTTTTATATAGCAAGAAACGGTAAAAATCAAATTTCCACCAATCAGTATGAAACTAATAAGGTAAGCAAAAATTACATATGTATTCATAATGCACTGCCAATAAATAACTCACCTGCATCAAAATAAATTAAGCTTCCATCCTTTTGCTGCAATACCAATTTACCACTTTTATCTATATCAGCAAAAATTCCTTCATACAATTTGTCAGCTAACTTTACACTGATTTGCTCATTCATTTTGAATGCTTTTTTTAACCACATTTCTCTTATAGCATAAAACCCATCAAATAGCCATTGCTTTCTTAGCTTGTTAAAATTTATTATTAATTCCTTTAATAGATCTATGTTAGATACAGACTCACCGTAATTGCTAATGCACGTTGTTCCTGGAAGTGGTGCATGATTGATATTAATTCCAATTCCTATAATCAGCCAATTCGAATTGGACTTTCTTTCAAGCAATATTCCACTTATTTTCTTGCCATCGATTAGAACATCATTTGGCCATTTATATTGAAGATTGAGATCGTTTATGAATGGATCTCTTGTCATCCCAGTGCTTTGACACTGGAATCCAGAAGAAAAAGTATGGATTCCAGTGTCACACACTGGAATGACACCGCAGTGGGTTTGATTATTCAAGAAATTTAACGATAATAAAGTATTCCCTACAGCAAGAGCAGTCACAAAAGTCAATTCTGTTAATTTGCTGATGTCTTTAACTTGACTCGTTAAGCCTACTGTTATTCCAGCACCATCCGATGTCATTCCAGTGCGTGACACTGGAATCCAGTTCTTATTACACAGTTGCCTGATGTGCCCATTTGTAATTAAGTTTTCTGGATCCCAGTGTCTGGGCACTGGGATGACATCATCCTTGGTGGGAATACCACAACGTTTGTACAGTTGTGTGCTTGACCATTCTTCTTTTTTTCTAGATTCCAGCGTCACGCGCTGGAATGACACCGAAAACTGATTTTCACTTAGATAATCGTTAAAGAGGTTTACTATCAAACTCGCATAGAGATTACCTTCTGGAGAAACCCAACTTTTTCCGGTGCGCCCCCTGCCTTCTGTTTGTTTATCGGCAATAATAACAGTTTCATTTGATATTCCTTTATCAATTAAATCCAACGCTTCTCTATTAGTGCTTGAAACTTCTTTGTAATGATGAATATGAAAACCCTCAAATGTTTCAGGGATCATTTTCTTAATTGTATCAAAAACTCTTTTGTTCAGGTAAACTGTTGCTACGGTTATCAAAGCTTGATGATACAGGTGATTGCATACTGCTATATGGATTCCTATTGTCATTTACTTTATAGGGAATTGCTTCAGGACCGCTTTCCACATCTTCAGTTATTGAGGTTACAGATGATTCATGTTGGTAAGCTAGTGATTGTATAGTTGAATCATCCCAATTAGTACTCCAAGAAGTATAACTATCTGTCATACTAGCATGATTAGAACAAGACACAGATGTAGTTATTGAAACGTCAGTTGAAGTTACACTACATACATCATCAGCTTTGTGAGAATCAATACCATTATGCTGCTGCTGTTTAAATTGATCAAGTGCTACCCGTAATTTAACAAATATTGGTAAGCTAGGGAATGTTTGATCTAGACTGTTTAGAGGAGAAGACGTGCTTGGATAAGAAGGCAATGAATCTAATAATGTGTTCTCTATAGTTTGTTCGCATGGTTGATTCTGGTTTATGCTATTCAGAGGCGAGGTAGTTTCTGGATATGGTGGCAACGATTCCTCTGTTTGGTTAGCTTGCTGATCAGCACCATTAACCATAACGTTTCCAGGTTGCGGTGTTTCTGTTTCTTCCACTGGATCATCAACTGGTGGTTGTTGTGGAATAGGAATAACCGACTTTTCAGGCTCTTGCGAAAGCAACGGTGGCGTAGGAGTAGGTGCATCTTTTTCTTGTACTAGACTTTGTCCTTTTTCTTCATTTTTACTTCTTGGTTCGCTATTAACCTTATTAGATTTACCCTTACTGCGTATGGCAGAAATAGTAAATGCTGCTAATGTAATTACTGAAGCTAATGCAGCAACTACAGAAATGGCAAAAATTGCCAGAGGAGTTGTAGAAATTACAATACCAAATTTAATTGCTAAAGCAACATAAGGGAAATATAAAACAGCTACAGTGCTCGATCCTCCTAGCAAGAGAGCGGCAATTGAAAATTTCAAAACAGTTTTTCTTTTACTCATTTTTCACCACAAAATATTAATTAATCACTAATTATAAACACTAAATTGTTAATTTGTCAATGAACCAATCAATGAGTAAAGATCTTCTGCGTATAAGAAAAGAACGAGGTTGATAAGTGAAGCCACTGAAGTGATAATGAATAGACCCTTAGAATAAGCAACCTTATTACCACTAGCTTTATCAAAATACATAACTTTCATGATATTTAAATAATAGTAGCATGATATCACACTCGCTATTACAAGGATCAAAGACAGGCTGATAAAGCCAGAATTTATTAAACTTTTGAATATAAAAAATTTAGCGATAAAACCTGCAAGTGGAGGTATTCCCGACATCGAGAGTAACAGCACAGAAAGATGAAATGCTACAATTGGGCGTTTCTTCCCTATACCAGACAAGTTTGCAATATCACAATCGTCATCGTCAATTTGTACGAGATATGAGAATAGCCCTATGCTTGTGATGATATATATCACCAAATACATTAAGGCACTATCTGTTCCTGCTTGTGTAAAAATAGAAAGTGAAGCAAATATGAAACCAATGTGACCAATTGAACTGTAAGCAAGCAGCCTTTTTAAGTTTTGCTGACGCAAGGCCCCAAAAGCTGAGATAAGCACAGACAATGCTGAAACGTATAAGAAAATAGGCTGAACATAACTTTTTACATTTACTAACTCTTCATTCATCAATCGAATTAAAAATGTTACAAGTGCAGCTTTTGGAGCTGTAGAAAAAAACGCAGTTACTATGGTAGGTGCACCTTGATAGACATCTGGAGCCCACATATGAAAAGGAGCAATAGCAAGCTTGAAACACAAACCAATAAGGATAAAAACTAACCCAAAAACTATTCCATAAGTTATCTGATGGTTTTGCAAGAATGAACCGAGCTCAGAGAAATTGACTTGTCCTGTATATCCATAAAGCAATGACATACCATACAGCATAATGCAGGAAGATAGTGCACTAAGTGTAAAATATTTCACTCCTGCTTCACATGAATAAATCGAATCTTTATTAAAGCTCGCAAGAACATACAAAGATATACTCATCAACTCAAAAGCTAAATAAAAAGAAATCAGACTATTTGCTGAAACCAAAGTTATCATGCCAAATAGCGCAAAAAGAATCAGTATTGAAAATTCATATTTATAGTCATATTTTGATAAATTCAGCATCAAAAGTATTAAAATTCCTGTGCTGAGAATTAACCCTTGGGCTGACCTGATGTATAAATTGAGTTTTAACAACGAATTAAAGAGAAAAATTTCATTGTTTTCTGCCGAAATAATTAAAATAATCAAAGTTACCACTGTGCAGCCAAGTGCTAATAAGTTGATAGTTCGGCGGTTAAATATAATTCCAAGCAGTAGCAACACTAACGAGGAGATAATAGAGAACGTTTCCGGCAATATCTGTATATAATTCATAGCGCATTATATTTGACTAACAAATTTGCCATACATGGCTTCAAATAATTCAGTGCAAGGGTTGGGTAGAATCCAAGCAAAATAACAAACACTGCAAGCAGAATTAAGACAGAAAATTCTATACTATCCAAGCGGTTATTTAATAATTTAGAATAGCTAACCCCCCATATTATTTGCTTACATAAATTCAGCATATAAACTGCGCTTAAAATAGTGCCAAGTGCGATAAATCCTGTAAAAAACCCTATGCTCTTAAACATTCCAACCATAGCCAAAAACTCACCTATGAATCCAGATGTTCCAGGTAGCCCTATTGAAGCCATTGAAAATAAAATGAACATAAAACCAAATTTTGGCATTGTGTTTACTATGCCAAAATATTTTGCAATCTCCAAAGTCCCAGTTCGAGTATATAGCATTCCAGCACACAAAAATAAAGCAGCAGAAATAAGGCCATGACTAATCATTTGAAATATACTACCCAGTACTCCTTCCTCACAAAATGAAAAGAGGCCAGCGGTAACGATCCCCATATGTGCTATTGAAGAATAAGCTATTAACTTCTTTATATCATCTTGAGCAAACGCAACTAGCGAAGCATATATCACCGCAATAATGCTCAGCACAACAACGAAATTTGAAAAATACAAACTTGCCTGAGGAAGCATTGGAATAGAAAACCTTAAAAATCCATATCCCCCCATTTTAATAAGCAAGCCAGCTAAAATCACAGATCCAGAAGTTGGTGATTGCACATGCGCATCAGGAAGCCAAGTGTGAAATGGAAACATAGGTACTTTTATTGCAAAAGAAATAAAAAATGTAATCCACAGCAATGACTGCACTTCAAGATCAAGGCTTGGCACTAATGTAGCTAATTTTTGTATATTAAACGTCCCAAAAGTACTATAGATATACACCAAGCCAAGCAGAAATAATAATGAGCCAGTTAATGTATAAAGAAATAACTTAAACGTCGCATATATCCTTTGCTTCCCTCCCCAAATGCCAATAATAAAGAACATTGGTATTAAAACAGCTTCAAAAAACACATAAAAGCTTATAGCATTCAGTGAAACGAAAAAACCGACTACAAAACTCTCAAGCAGTAGAAATAATGCCATATATGGCCTAAGGGTTGTATAACTCATTTTGCAGTTATAGAGTATACAAATTACAAACAAGAAAGTTGTAAGCAGAAGGAAAAGCAACGATATACCATCTATCCCTATTCCTACATTCTTGATTGGATAGCTGACAAACTGAAAGTCCGCATTGTTATAATCAAATTCTATACAAGCTACAATGCTAAGCAAAAATGGAAGTATAGCAAAAAATAGGGCAAGGAATTTTAGGTGTATAGATTGATGATTAATCCTGATCGAGGATAAAATCAACGCTCCTATCAGTGGAAGTAAGAATATACTAAGTAACAACACCTTCTATTTAATTCCAATAATATATAAAGCACCGATTATTAAAGTAACAAACATAATAAATGCATAATCAAATATATAACCAGTTTGTAACTTTATAGAACTTTTTGAACATTCATTAACCAACCTTACAACACCATTTGGTCCAAATGAATCAATAGCCTTAACATCAAACTTCCATAGAAGCCTAGATATAAACCTTATCGGTGCAATTATAACAAACTCATACACCTCATCAAAGTACCATTTATTCTGCAAAAACTTAAGTAAAAATTTACTCTTAATTTGCCTAATTACTTGATATTGGTAAATTAGGTACGCAAGTGCTATTCCACTTAGGCTTGCTAAGGTTGGCAGTAGTTTTATAAAGAAATTATGAACTCCATGCTCATCAATCATCATTAAACTTGATTTCCAAAACGCATTACTAGTTATGTTCAAAATATTTGCTCCCCACACTCCAGAAAATACCGATCCAAAAGCAAGTATCAGTAATGGTATAAGCATAATCTTTGGTGCTTCATGTATATTAATTTTACTTTGTTTTTGGCTATGGAACACAAGAAGCAACAACCTCCAAGAGTAGAATGCTGTAAAGAATGCAACAACTAAGCTTATTACAAAAGCAAAGCTATCCGTGCTATAAGCATGTTCAATTATCAAATCCTTTGAGTAAAAACCTGCAAATGGAAATATTCCAGAAAGCGCAAGAGACCCAATCCACATGAGAGTGTAAGTGCAAGGGATTTTCTTCCAGCAATTTCCCATTTTCTGAATGCTTTGCTCATGATGCATTGCATGAATTACATTGCCAGCACCAAGAAATAGTAGAGCTTTAAAAAAAGCGTGTGTCATTAAATGAAAAATAGCAACATTGTAAGCAGAAAGCCCACATGCCATGAACATATAACCAAGTTGACTGCAGGTTGAATAAGCAATTATTTTTTTTATATCATCCTGAGTAATCGCAACGGTGGCTGCAAAAAAAGCAGTAAGTGCACCAACAATAACTATTAATTCTCGTGCCACATTTGATAGCTCAAATAATGGAGAACATTTTGCTACTAAAAATATACCTGCTGTTACCATCGTTGCTGCGTGAATGAGTGCAGAAACAGGGGTTGGCCCTTCCATTGCATCTGGCAACCAAACATGTAAACCAAGCTGTGCAGATTTACCCATACAGCCAATAAAAAGTAATATGCATATTATATGAATTATTTTAAATTCACAGCAGAATGCTCTAATGTTCTGCGTGCCAAGAAAATCAGCTGTGTCAAAAATTTCAGTAAATTTCAAAGAGTGAAATGTATAATAAATGAGAAAGATCCCAATCAATAGTGCAAAATCTCCTACCCTATTCACAACAAATGCTTTAATTGCCGCATTATTTGCAGAATATTTTTGGAACCAAAATCCTATGAGTAAATAAGAACACAGGCCAACCCCTTCCCAGCCAAAAAAAAGCTGCACAAAATTATCGCTTACAACCAGCACAATCATGCAAAACGTAAATAGCGATAGGTAAGAAAAAAACCTCGACTTCCCCTTATCATGCTCCATATAACCGATAGAATAGAGGTGGACTACCAGTGAAACGGTGGTAATAACAATAAGCATTAAGGATGAGAGAGCATCCACATTAATTGCCCAATTTACTTTTAATACACTTAATGAAAATAGAGGAAATAAACTCAAGTGATAATTTTCAGAGAAGGTGAGAAAAACATACCAAGATAAAACTGCAGATATTCCAATCCCTGCCGTTGTAACTAACTGACTTTTTCTAAAAAACGCTCCAAACAATGAACCAAAAAGTGGCAGAAATACTATTAATTTCAGTATATCTATCATACTTTCATTCTTTCATTAAATTTGCTTGTTCAACGTCTATATTGCCACGGCTTCTATAATATACAACCAATATTGCAAGCCCAACTCCTGACTCTGCTGCCGCAACAGTCAACACAAACATCACAAAAATTTGCCCAACTATATCATTCATAAAGGCAGAAAAAGCAACTAAATTGATGTTAATCGCCAGCAATAATATTTCTATTGATAACAGTATGTTGATTATGCTCTTACGGTTGATGAAAATACCACACATCCCAATAGTGAACAAAACAGCAGCAATTATCAAAAAGTGATTTAATCCTATTTCCATTCTACTCCTTTTCCAAATTTAGCCTTAACCAATTTTACAGATGAAGATTGTATCAATTGCTTTAATACATTCTGTTTTTTAACTCTTTTTTTCTTGTCCTGCAAAGTAAGAGCAATTGCACCAACAATTGCAACAAGCAGCAGAATACCAGAGAGATGAAAAGCGTACATGTAGTCAGTGTAGAGCAAATTACCAATAGCTTTCACGTTATTAGTATTATAGTTTATAACATTGCTTATGTTGGGTGCTGAGCTGCGGATTACAAAGCTGATGACTAGAAAAAACACAACACATAATATAGCACCAAGAGTGAAATGCTTCGCAAAACCCTGGCGCAACCTTATGTAATCAATATCGAGCATCATAACTACAAAGAGGAACAACACTGCAACTGCACCGATGTATACTATTAGCACCATCATAGCAATGAATTCAGCTCCAAGGAGAATAAAAAGCACTGCAGAGTTAACGAAAGTGAAAATTAAAAATAACACTGCATGCACAGGATTCCTTACGCTAATTACACAAACAGCAGATAAGATGCTTAGAATTGCAAAAAAATAAAAGAAAAAATGCATTGATACTTTTAACTGCAACAATAGT
The DNA here is from genome assembly GCF_964028515.1 of Wolbachia endosymbiont (group B) of Hofmannophila pseudospretella. Taxonomy (NCBI): domain Bacteria; kingdom Pseudomonadati; phylum Pseudomonadota; class Alphaproteobacteria; order Rickettsiales; family Anaplasmataceae; genus Wolbachia; species Wolbachia endosymbiont (group B) of Hofmannophila pseudospretella. The sequence goes on from NZ_OZ034788.1 coordinate 873,604, forward strand.
TACTAACTTAAGGTAATTGTTGCTGTAAAGTCAATACTATATTAAAGATTTGAAAACATCGTACTACAAGCTTCAGCTCCTCAGTAATGCAATAAACACTCTTGACAATCTTGATTTATTAATATATAATGTATACATATTAATAGTCAGCGATAGCTCAAAATGTACAACATATTTGGTTATTTCAAAAGCAACAATAGTTCTAACGCACAAAGTAGCAGATTAAATGGAGAAAGTTATCAATACACCACAAGAGACTATATGACAATTTACTTTAATAACACATTAGCAAGTTTCAGTAGATCATTGAGAGAATTTAAAGAAAAAGCATATGGATTTATATATGATATTGGAGCTTGGTTGAAAGAAACATATGAAAATCTCACTGAACGACCTGCAATGTGTAATCACTATACCCCAAAGGAAAAACTCCTTGTTGAAGTTGAAGAAGTAGAAATGAAGGAGCTAAACCGTACATATAAGCCATTCCAAACTCCACCTATTCATCCAACAAGCAGAAGCTCTAGTGCCAATACCTCAAATCAAGTTGTTGTTACTCGACATACACCTGAAGCTACTAAAACAAGATAGATAAAAAACCTACGTTTAAATATGTAGTACTTGAGTGAAGCATTCTTTAAACTGTTCTATTCAATAAAATCTTTACAATATTTGGATCATAGGTTTAACTTTACGAAGTTATAGTCTATAGGGCTTCAATGAACGATTATCTCTCACTGCTAAATCCAGAGCAACAATTAGCTGTAACTAACGTGAATGGACCAGTTTTGATACTAGCAGGAGCCGGAACAGGAAAAACAAGAACGATCACTTCAAGGATAGCGCACATAATTCGAAATGGCTATGCTTACTCTGATGAGATCTTAGCAGTTACATTTACAAATAAAGCAGCAAATGAGATGGTATCAAGAGTGCTTGAGCTAACGGGTACAAACATACCATGGCTTGGCACTTTCCATGCAATTGCAGCGAAAATTTTACGTCATCATGCTGAAATTGTAGGCTTAAATTGCAATTTTACAATTATTGGTGTGGATGATCAATTACAGGTAATAAAAAATATTATTAATGAAATAAGCCCTGATTACCTATCAGAAAAATGTAAGACCATTATGAATATCATCCAGCAGTGGAAAGAGAAGTGTTTATTGCCGTCTGAAGTGGAAGATGTTCAATCATTTAGGCCAGTTTACGTAACTGCACTCAAAGTCTATTACCAGTATCAGGAAAGGTTAAAATTCCTTAACTCTGTCGATTTTGGTGACTTATTGTTATATAACATACAACTTTTTAATAAAAAGACTGAGGTTCTATCTTACTACCAAAACAAGTTTAAGTATGTCATGGTAGATGAGTATCAAGATACAAATGCAATACAATATCTTTGGCTAAAATACCTTGCAAAAGAGCATTCAAATATTTGCTGTGTAGGAGATGATGACCAGTCGATATACAGTTGGCGTGGTGCAGAAGTTGAAAATATTTTGAAATTTTCCGATGATTTTAAAAATGCAAAAACCTTTAAACTGGAGTGTAACTACAGGTCAACATCCCACATACTTGCAACTGCGTCATATGTTATCAATCACAATAAGACTCGCTTAGAAAAAAAATTGTGGACAACAAACGTTGAAGGGGAAAAGGTAAATCTAATAAAATTATGGGACGGAAAAGCTGAAGCAAGGTTCATAAGCGAACAGATATTAAAGCTCAATAAATACAGATTTAGTGACATTGCAGTGCTGGTAAGGGCGACTTTTCAGACTAGAGTTCTGGAAGAGTATTTTATAAAATATTCAATTCCCTACAAGATTATAAGTGGTGTAAAATTCTACGAACGTCAGGAAGTCAGGGATATAATTGCATATTTAAGATTCGTTACAAACAATAACGATGACTTAGCTTTCGAAAGGATCGTAAATCGGCCAAAAAGAAGCATAGGAGCTACAACTCTAAAGAAAATATACACGACTGCTCAGGATAACAAAATTTCTTTTTTTGAGGCAGCAAAAATATTGGTTAATAGTGATCAAGTAACCGAAAGAATTAAACTCTCACTAAATGATTTTTTAAATAAAATTAAAGCTTGGGAAGAAATAGTAAGTGTAAAACCACTGCATGAATTCGTTAAAATCGTAGCAAACCAATCAGGGTATATTGAAATGCTTGAAAATGAGGAGGTAACAGGCTTAGTACGAATAGAAAATGTCAAGGAGCTCATCTCATCTTTAAAAAATTTCGATAATGCCACAACTTTCTTGGAGCATATAAGTCTAGTGATGGAAGTGGATAATATGAATAACGATGACACCGTATATGTTATGACTCTTCATGCAGCCAAAGGACTTGAATTCCCGTGCGTGTTTCTACCTGGTTGGGAAGAGGGATTATTTCCTCATCAAAGATCTTTTGAAGATAAAAGTGGTAAAGCTTTAGAAGAAGAAAGGAGACTTGCATATGTTGGCATAACCAGGGCAAAGGAAAGGTTAATCATTTCATGTGCAGACAGAAGGGAAATGAATAACCAATGGCAACCAATGTACACTTCTCGATTCATCAAAGAGTTGCCAAGGGAAAATGTTGAGGTCATTAAGAGTAACATTGCTTACTGCTGAAGCTATAATTCCAGATAAACATACCTTGCAAATCTGAGCTACTTCAATTATATATTTCTTCTGGTAAAAATTCTCTGATGGTCTTAAATAAAATTTTCAGTGAATAATTATCAGACATATTGTGCTCTGCTGATTTTATTAAGTGTACTTCAACGTCTGTTGATTTGATTTTTTTAGCTAAATTTAATGAAATTTGATAAGGAATATCTCTATCGTTAATGCTGTGCAATAAACGCACAGGACAGTTTATATCTATTGTTTCTTGATTTAAAAGGAGATTCTTTCTGCCATCCTCGATCAAATTTTTAGTTATTTTGTATGCGCAGTGCCCTGAAGTAAAATCTATTACACCTTTAGAACACAGCTCTTCTTTTTGCCTACCCGACAATTGATTAAATATTAAATCTTCAGTGAAGTCAGGAGCAGACGATATACCAATTAGCGCTGCAGTTTTTTCTGGAAATTGAAGGGCAGTGAGCAGCATCAGCCATCCCCCCATACTTGAGCCTATAATTATTTGTTTGCTGCTAGTTAATTCGCTTATCACTTTAGCACAATTTTTTTGCCAATCACTTATTGTATAATCAGCGAAGTCACCGCTTGAATTACCGTGGCCAAAATAATCAAAGAGCACAAGTGCTACATCATTTTCTTGGCAAAATTTGTAAATGGCAGTTGCTTTAGTTCCATCCATATTGGATGCAAAACCACCAAAAAAAACTATGGAAGCTTTATTTCCTTGTAGCTTTCGATATGCTATATGGTCATTACTTCCATTAAGTAATTTACAATAATTCATACTACTTTGGCAAGGCAACCGGACTATCGCTCATCGAACGCAAATAGCTGACTAGATCTGCAATTTCTTGTGGATTGGAAATGCCTGCAAATGCCATACGTGTACCTTTTATATAGGCTTTTGGATTTTTTAAAAAAGTAAATAATTCTTCATATCCCCATTTTCCACCTTTTTCAAGCAGTGCTTTTGAGTAATTGAATGAACTGTGAAGATGGGCCTTTTTATTTTCAACTACGTTCCACAAGTTTGGTCCTACTTTATTCATTCCACCTTTCTCAAAACTGTGGCAAGCTATACATTTTTTTGCTGCTGACTTCCCCTTTTCAAAGCTAGCATTTTGCATGAGCTCCCCAATATCAAGTGCCACTTGTTCAATCTTTTGCTGAGGTTCATTGCTGGCTGCTACTATTGTTTGGTGTTCAATTTTATAATCCTCTGGGTTATAGAGCATATCAACTACATTACTAACTATCATAATTATTAATCCAGAAAGTAAAATCGATGCTGCAATCTTATTAAGCTCCATAGTTAATTCTTATCAAGTAATGTTACTTAAATTATGCAAATATTTTTGCAAACAGCAAACAATTACCTTTATTTTGCCAAAGATAGAAATTTCTATTACTTAGTTAATAGACCGCAATTCTGCTGCTGAAGTAACTCCGTGGTCCAGTCACATACTGGTCCGGAATAATATATTCAAATAGATTTCCTGCAAACCTGTCTACAATGATTGAAACTGGAATCACTTCTATAATGTTCGTTTGCTTGACCTAAGATTCAGGAGCATTTAAACTGAATTTTATAAAGTACTAAAAATGATAGGAAATCTAAGAGGAATAGTTGATGAGGTGTGTAGCGATCACATAATCCTGAATGTGAATGATGTTGGCTACATAGTATATCTTTCAGCCAAAACTTTAAGTGCTTGTTCGATTGGAAGTAGAGTAAAATTACTTATCGACACTTATGTAAATAGCAGAGAAAACGTTACTCAGCTATATGGCTTTATAAGTAAAGAAGAACAGCAGTGTCTGCGTTTATTAGTTAAAGTGAGCGGTGTCAGCTATAAAACCGCAATGTCAATTTTGAGCAAATTAACTCCAGAGCAACTGTTTTTGGCAATTATAAATGAGGATAAACTAGCACTTAAGGTGAGTGGACTTGGCCTAAAACTCATAAATCGAGTTATTACTGAGCTGAATGGTAAAGTAAGTAAATTAGAGACAAATAACAATCATTTTCACTCAATTAGTGAAGATGCTCTTTCAGCTTTGATCAATCTTGGATATGAAAGAACAAAAGCTTATGATACAATAAAAAAAATAGAAGATGAATCACCAAACTTGGACACTAAAGATATTATTCGTATGGCGCTTAAAACAATATGAAGTCAATATCATGTAGTAAGGAATACTCTGAAGATGTACGTAATTTAAATATCAGGCCTGAGCAACTTGATGATTTTGTCGGGCAAAAAGACTTAATACAAAATTTAAAAGTGTTTATAAATGCTGCACAGACGAGAGCTGAAGCTTTGGATCACGTATTGCTCTATGGTCCTCCAGGGCTTGGTAAAACAACTTTAGCACAAATTGTCTCTAAGGAGTTAAGGGTTAGCTTTCGTGCAACTTCTGGTCCATTGCTTAGTAAAGCTGGGGACTTAGCTTCAGTGCTCACTACTTTAAATGCAAAAGATGTTCTATTTATCGATGAGATCCATAGATTAAATCGTAGCATTGAGGAAGTTTTGTATACTGCTATGGAAGATTTTTGCCTAGATATACTAGTAGGTGAGGGCCCATCTACCAGAACTTTAAGAATAGATTTACCACCATTTACACTGATTGGGGCAACAACACGGCTTGGACTGCTTTCTGCACCGCTGAGGGATCGTTTTGGTATTCCCCTACATCTTGAGTTTTATTCTTTTGAGGAACTGGTTGATATTATAAAAAGAGGTGCAAGAGTTCTTTGTGCTGAAATCGAAAAGGATGCTGTGCAGGAAATTGCCTGCCGTGCCCGCGGTACTCCAAGAATTGCTTTGAGATTACTCAGAAGAATAAGAGATTTTGTTGAAGTAAAAGATGATAAAAAAATTACCCATGAAATCGCCGGTTCTGCACTGTCAAAATTGGGTATAGATAAAATGGGACTAAATAAATTAGATATGGATTATCTAAGATTTTTGTTTAACACCTCAGGACCTGTTGGAATTGACACCATATCTATTGCACTATCTGAAGATGTTGGCAATATTGAAGAAACAGTAGAACCTTATTTAATCAAGGTCAGTTTCGTAAAGCGCACACCAAGAGGACGTGTTTTAACTGATCAAGCAAAGGAATATCTCAGTATTAATTCAGTGGTATGCTAGTATTATACTATATTTTATCACATTGTATAGTATTACACTAAATATTATAATATTCTCTTATTATATGGTTTGCAGGTGTTTTAGAGGCAAATAAGAAAGTCTTCTGTTATAGTGAATATGTTCTTGAAAAATTACGTAATATATGCTAGGCTATATATTGCATAAATGCAAAGATATTAATAGGTTATTGATATTTTTTAAGATTAATACTTATTAAATACTTCATATTGTAAGATTGAGTTATTGTGTTTTATAGACTTAAGATAAAATGGTAAAAAACTTTCTAAACAATTATAGAAACAGTAATTCAATTAATGGAGAAAAAACAATGGAAAATTTTTTAATCAATAACAACGAAGAGGACGGTAGCTCAATCTTCATTAGTCGAATCAGGGAGCAAGATCTCTCTGCAGAGCAGAAGCTCAATGAATTAAAAGGATTCATGGAGGAGCTTGCTAGGAAAGCTGAGCTCAAGAGAATAGAGCTTGAGCGTCAGGCTGCGAGTTGCATTGATGAAACATTATCTCAAGTAGAGCTACAGATAAAAGATAATGAGGATTACTTTACTGATGATAATCAAGGGGTATTCGCAAATTTCTTTGAATCCCTCTTTAATCTTTTTGAAGTAAATGTAGATCCGAAAGTCTACAAAATGCTCAAGGAGAAGAAAGAGAAAAATCTGCTTCTTTCGATAATTAAGTTTTTGCGTGATAAGCTTAAGGAATTAGTTAAAAAGATCTTCAAAAAAGATTTAGACTTAAGCTGGGATAAAAGGCTAGACAAAGAGATAAAAGAATTGCAGGAGAAATTACTCAGTGGTGGATTATCTCCCGAAGAAGAAATAGCAATACTCGAACGTTTGCAAGCGTTGCAAAATTTAAAATTGAAGCTTCAAACTTTTCTCGTGGGCTCAGTCATTGCAATGTTTGCAGAAATTTTTGCAGTTGATTTAGCAGCAGTAGTAGAGCAAGATGTAACTGAGGAAAAAAGAGACAAAAAAGCAGAAAAAGCAGAATCAAAAGAAGTTCATCAAGAAATAGAAACAAAAGTGAATGAAATCACACCAATTTCCCTATTTAATTTTTCATCTCAAGTTCCAATGCCAATTGTTCTAGACAAGCAAGAACGTGCTATTTTACCAAAGCCTATAGAAAAATTAGTAGACACTCTACCTAAATCTGTTATAAGTCACAAAAATAGTGAAGTACAAAAACTGGAGAAAATGAATAAAGAAAAGAAAGAAGCAAAAGAAGGGAAAACTGAAAAACCAAAATTAGCTGTCTGTCCACCTGCTCCACAGCAAAAGGAACACAGGAGAGTTAAAAGATACAGTAATTTAGGTACGAAGGGTAAAAAGCGATCTCCTGAGTGTAATCGTTCAATGAATAATAAGCAAAAGTCTAATGCTGCTGTGGAATTGCCAGGAGGATTAACTGATGATGTGAGAGTTGAAAACCACGCTTCTTCAGTCAAAGAGAGAGGTGTGTAAAGGTTCTCTCTCTTTTTTTCATTCCAGACTGGTTTTTTATCTGGATTCCAGCATCAAGTGCTGGAATGACACCGTCTTGAATGGAAATCAGTGTGTAATGTACCAAAGGGGTGTCATGTGAGTAGTCCCTTCGGTGTCATGCAGTAGCCCCTTTGATGTCATCCCAGTCTGGGATCCAGAGAACTTAGTTTAAAAGAGTTGTTATTTCAGTCTAGGATCCATTTTCTCTTCTAGATTCCAGCATCAAGTGCTGGAATGACATGGCGGAATGTCATCCAAGTAGCTCCTTCGGTGTCATGCGAGCAAGCTCCTTTGGTGTCATCCCAGTGCTTGACACTGGGATCCAGAAATGTTGGATACATAAGGTAATGCTAAGTTGATGAGATTAGGAAAAGAGTGGATCCCAGTGTCAAGCACTGGGATGACAGAAAAATAGACGCTGGAATGACAAGAAAATAGGCACTGGAATCCAGAAGAAAAACTAGTAATGGCGGCATAACATCTTTCTTGGTCTGTTTCGATTACAATATTCATAAAGTTGTGTACTCAGACACTGTCATCCAGACACAATTTCATCATATAAATCTTTCCATTCTTGATTTGTTTTTTCAATTAAGTTTATTTTCCATTTTCTCTGCCAACTTTTCAGGAGTTTTTCTCTACTAATTGCTAAATTTATGTCTTGAAATTCTTCAAAATAGACTAGTTTACAAACATTGTACTTTGACGTAAAACCAGAGATGGCTTTGCTTTTGTGTTCCCAAATTCGTTTAGTCAAATTTGATGTTATACCTATATATAGGGTTCCATTGCGTTCACTTGCAAGTATATAAATATAATAACCTTTCATATATAATAAATAAATTTACTAGATTCCAGTGTCAAGCACTGGAATGACATTGTCTTGAGTGCATAATGCACCAAAGGTTGTGTACCACAAAGGTGTCACACCAATTTTAAAAGGCTGTCATACAAGTAGCCCCTCCGTTGTTATTCCAATGTAGGTCTCTCTCTTGTCATCCCAGTGCCTATTTTCCTGTCATCCCAGTGCTTGACACTGGGATCCAGAAAGCTTAATTTAAAAAGTTGTTATTCCAGCACTTCTTCTCTTGTCATCCCAGTCTGGAATCCAGGAGTATAAAAATGGTGAATAAAATTTATGTAAAAAAACTGCTTGTGCTGACAATTGATTCTTAATATACTCATTACATAATAATTTAATTTAGAGGTTGATATGCATGGCAATAATGATCCAAATAAAAAAGTACCTGATTCAGGGAGAACAAGGATTTATAAAAAAGATTTAGATCCAAAGAGAATAGATAACTTCAGCGATATGATTAAGCGTGAACAAGAACGAATGAAGCAAAATCAATCCAGTAGTAGTAAAAGTGGTCAGGGTAGCAGTAAATAATTATATTAGTTTAGGGGGGTGGCGTTATGCCTAGTACAAATCAAATAAATCGAGAATTAGTAAAAGCGTTTAATAGTGTTCTTCTTTTTGATGAGACTTTTATTACTAATCTCACTGTAGAAGAAGATCATATTGTTCTCTCATTTGATAAAAATATGAATATTGATCAGTGCAGAGAGTACTTGATTAATATGAGAGGGAGTATAGTAGAAGAGTTTTGTGGAAGTGAAAGTGCTGCCGATGATCTTTTTTATACAGACTCTTTTCCTTTTAACTTTAATCAAGGAAAATGGACTACAGATAGTAGCAAACATAGGTTTTCAGTGCCAATTGAAAAAGAAGTAGTTCGTAATCTAAAGTATTTGCTAGCTAATTCACTAGTACAGTTTACAACAAATGTTATTATGGAAAGTTACTCTGATCAAGATTATGTGGATGATAATACACGCGAGGTGAGCTTTGACAGAAAATCCTATTTATACTGTATACGCTTTAAGAATAGAGAATTACAAAATTCTCTTGTAAACTCATTTTCATCAAAGGTGAAAAGTTATAAAAATGGTCCTAAAAAAACTAAGGATTTTTTAGAAGAGAAAGGAAGTGATGTGTATATAAAGAAAGGCTTTTTTGATAATCCTCAATTCATTAAAGACGTAGTAATGGATAAGGTATCTCTGACATATCGTAATCTTGAAATGTCAAGGGACGAAAATGAAACTATTGAGATTCTGAAGTTCGCAATGGTTGATTTAATTCGTAAATCACTTCCGCACCTACCAATTGATTCTGTCTGGCATGCTTCCCATAAAGAAAATGGTGAGCTTTCAATTTTGGCTCCTATTGTTGATTGTGGTGATCATGTAAAGTTTTTGAATGAGAAAGAAGTTGATCATATTAATAATAAGGTGTTTGGTGGTACAAAAGTATTTCGTGATGTAAAAAATGATATTGCAGAAAGAGGTCTTCCAACATATGGTGCCGAACAAATATATGCAATAGATTTTGCTAACCCAGACATTGCTTACTGCGTGATGGATAAGATCACAGAGAGCTCTGTAATCAATAAGGATTATAAACTGTCCATTGATCCTGCGCGTGTGCCAGCTATGAAACCACAAACTCTTGCCCCTTCTGAAAAAGTAAGGATAGATGGACCAAGTGCAGATAGTGGTTTTGGTGGTTCACCTAAGAATTCAGTTATAGGTAAATCACATACTGGAAACTCAAGAAAATTACTTAGGCTCAATTACTATGATGAAGATGCACAAAGAATTAAAGATGATAATTCGGCTAAAGATAGTGGTTTTAGCGATTCTTCAGCACGATCTTTTTCTAATCAGCCCGAACCAACACTTGACCAACCGTCTGTATCACAGTCTGGCCAATGTTCTCCAAAAAAGCGTACATCAATTAGTAAAAAATCAATTTGCTCTATTTTATAGCTAAAGAAAATTAGACTATTTGAGGACGAATTGTGAATGAAAGTTTATTTGCCAAGGTATAGCTGCCTTGGCCTACAAATCTTGGTTTCTTCATCGTTTACCATTTCATACCACTGGGCAACCCAACCAGTGGTTCTTGCAAGTGCAAAAATGGGTGTAAACATACTTGAAGGGATACCGATAGCATTCATTATTATACCTGAGTAAAAATCAACATTTGGATACAACTTACGTGTAATAAAATACTCATCCTTTAAAGCTATTTCTTCAAGTTTTTTTGCAATTTCAAGTAATTCATTGTTTTGCTCTAGTTTGCTTAAAATCTCATGACAAGCATCCTTTAATATAAGCGCGCGCGGATCATAGTTTTTATAAACACGATGTCCAAATCCCATTAGCTTAAATGGATCTTTATCATCTTTAGCTTTCTCAATGAATCTATATACATCTCCACTTTGCTCTATCTCTTTTAGCATATTTATAACTGCCTCATTAGCTCCACCGTGTGCTGGACCCCAAAGTGTAGCAACTCCTGCAGACAGGCTTGCAAATAGATTAGAACCAGCTGACCCTACCAATCTGACAGCTGCTGTAGAAGCATTCTGTTCATGATCAGCATGGAGAGTAAATATTTTATCCAGAGCTTTTACAAAAAGGGTATTATTAACAGCACTGCCAAATACCATATTTAAGAAATTCTCACTATAACTTAATTTATTATTAGCATTTATGAATTTCTGATTGTTGATATGTCTATAAATCATTGCAACAATTGCAGGAACTTTTGCTATTGCAGAAATTCCAAAATCTAAATCTTCACCATTGACATTGTTGCCATGCATTTCATGGTAAGACGCTGACAAATTTGCAAAACATGCAACTAAAATCGACATAGGGTGAGCAGTTTTTGGAAATGCTTTGATTACATTTGTAACTTGCTCTGATACTTTGGATGATTCTTGTATTTTGAGAAGAAATTTTTTGTGTTGCTCTGAACTGGGTAATTCACCATAGAGCAATAAATAAATCACAGCAGTAAAATTATTATTCTCTGCCAAATCAGCTATATTATGTCCCCTATATTTAAGAACTCCTTCATCTCCATCAATGAATGTAATTGTGGAAGGGCATGAAGCTGTAGAAACAAATCCTGGATCGTAAGTGAATAATCCTGTCTTCTTATATAAATCCTTGATATTTAACACGCCAGGACCTATTGTTCCACTTAATACGGGCAGATCAATTTTTGACCCATTACTTAGTTCCAATAATGCTTTTTTATCCATCACTTGAGCTACTTAATTTTATACAGAATATACAAATTGAAGAGTATACATTAATCCGGTTAACCTTACATTAACCATATTATGCTGTCATCAATGCTTTTACTCTTGCATTTAAGCGACTTATTTTACGCGCAGCAGTATTCCTATGAATGACACCTTTATTTACACATTTGTGTAAATTGGATTCAGCATTCCGAAATGCCAAGACAACATTCTCTTTATCACCAGACTTGATTATATCAACTAATCTTCTAATAGCAGTACGAGTTTTGCTTTTTCGCATCTTATTTACTAAAGTACGCTTTGCTATTACCTTCATCATTTTTTTAGCACTCTTATGATTTGCCATATATTAATACCTGTACTTTTCTTTTAATTATAAAGTTTTTTTGTTAATTTGCAATATCAGTTTTTTCTGCAATTAATCTACTACTTCTTTCTTCAATTATTTTTTCTAAACTTTGCAAGAATTCATTTTTGTTTAACCCAGGATATATGGGAGGTAATATTTCTATTACCGCCTTTCCGGGATTCTTTCTCAGAGAAAGTATGCTTTTTGGCCAAAACAAACCAGTGTTTAAAGCAATCGGTAACACAGGAACAGATAATACGCTATATAAAGCAGCAATACCCGATTGATATTTTATATTTTGGTTTATAGTTGTTCTTGTACCTTCAGGAAATATTATTATGCCTCTATTTTCTTTTATACACACTTTTGCTAATTTCATGATATGACGCACAGAACTAATACCATCTGAGCGGTTAATAAAAATCATTTTTAATGCCATGAGATGCAAACCAATGAATGGAATCCATTTCAATTCGCGTTTTAAAATAAAAACTGCTTTTCTAAAGAGTAGTATAAAAATAAATGTTTCAAATGGAGATTGGTGTTTAGATGCAATTATAAAAGGTTGCTTAGGAATGTTTTCCATTCCCCTCACTTCATATTTAATGCCACATAATAAACGCAACATGAATAATACAACTCTCACCGAGCAAACAAGGAAAATGGTTATTACACACTCAGGAAAGCAAATTACAGGGAGAGTAATTAAAGTATAGAATACTTCCCATAATATAAGGAGTAAATTAAACAATAAACTTGCAATCACAAACACACGTAAACTTATTTGAATTTAACTTTACTACAAAACTAAAAGCAATAAGTTTAATTATTGATCATCTGAGTAATAGGATGAGAATCAGCTAATTTGTCCTTTAACTTTTCGTTAGCAATATGAGTATATATTTGTGTTGTAGAAAGATTAGTATGGCCAAGAATTTTTTGTATCAGCACAATATTTGCTCCGCTATTCAGTAGATGGGTAGCAAGAGAATGCCTAATCACATGTGGAGAGATTTTATTTTCATCAATATCGCACTTTCTTGCTAATTCCTTTATTAATTGACCAACTCTTTGCCTTGTAATTGGTTTATTAGGTTTATCACCTGGGAATAGCCAATCAGATTTTTTGTTCTTAGGAAGCAGATTGTCACGAATTGATAAATAATTTTTAAGACTTTGCAATGCTTGTTGATTAAAAAAGATTTGCCTTTCTCTGCCACTTTTTCCCTTTATTATTATGTAGCCTTCCTTACCATTACTGTTTACTAAATGTGATGCTTCACATAACTTCATATTGATTAGTTCAGAAACACGCATCCCGGAAGAGTAAAGAATATCTAAAATTGCACATAGCCTTTTACTGCTTATCTCTTTATTCGATCCGCTTGCTGATTTTTTTGCTGTTTCCATAAGCAAAAATATTTCTTGAACACTTAAATACTTAGGCAAAGGACGGGAAACTTTTGGATTTCTTAATTCATTATCATTAGCCGGTGCTGGATTAAAATCTATTATTCCATCATTGAATAGGCACTTATAGAAATTTTTGATAGCAGATATTTTTCTTGATATAGAGCTAGTTTTATATTTCTTTTGTGTACGTAAAAAGTTTACATAATCTTTAATATTAGCTTTACTTGCACCAACTAAGGTAGTGCCTCCTTCTAATAAAAATTTTTCAAGTTGGTGTAAATCTGAACGATAACTTTCCAAAGTATTTTGTGTAGAGGATTTTTCGGAAACCAAAGTATCTATGTAATACGTTATGTAAAGATCCTCTTTTTTATTTTGTGGTTGTTTATTTTTCATTATCAGCTCCTATATTTATTTCTTTGACTATAATTTGATTGAAAGTATTTTTTGTGTTTTTTATAAGAAAATATGAGATAAATAAAACATTTATCAATAAAGTAAATACTACAAACCTTTGTTTTAACCTTTTCTTTAAATTTGATCTTATTTTTACCATATTTCAATTATAACATCAAATCTATAAAAAACATCCTGTAAAGTAAGTTTTACTATCATATAAAATATCCCTTAGCTATGTCTGTTTATGCTTATTACATCATAGTATTTATTGTAATTTTAACATAAAGAGATAGTGATTTCAACTTCATTATTGTATGGGTATTAATAAATCTTTAATATATATAACAAATGTCTTGCAGCAGAAGGAATCACTTGGGACTTTTTTTTAATAAAGTGTTAATAAAAGGAATGGTTACATTTGATCCTATGGATTCACTATCTATTTTTTCTATAATTTTATTAATGCTGTGGAAAGAACGTTCTATTCTTGCTAGAATATAATTAATCAATTTTAAATCAATTTTTAACTGTTTATCTGAAAATCGTTTTATTAGCATAATTCTTAATAATTCCTCACTTGCAGGCAAAATTTTTACGCTGGTAGTTGACAATATTCGGGAGCTTAAATCTCTTAGTTTGAAGTTAAGCTTTTTTGGTGAAATTGAAGAAGTGATTAGCAGTCTCTTATCATTTTCTTTCATATAATTATAACAATGTAACAACATTTCCTCATCTTTAATGTTTTGTACATCCTCTAAAATAAACGCATCGCTATACCTAATTTCGCTTGCAAAATTATTCACATTGATAAAAATTGCATTGTTTATTGATTGCCAAATATGAGCAAGGTGAGTTTTTCCAGAGCTGTTAGGTCCAAAAAGAATCAGGCATTTCCAAGATAAATCGTTAACTATTGAGTTATATACGTGCTTATTTTCGTCTAAGGTGATATAGTTTTGCCAGCAATAATCAACTTGATTATTGCTAAATAAATTTAATTGCACGTAAAGCCTCTGACACTTCTACTTTTTGATAATAATTTTTGCATAAGAATTTACTTGGTCAGGTAAGGAAGCAGTATTACTACTACCCCCTCCCTTAGAAACGCAGCATGCAGGTTTCCCAACACTACGCTTGAGCCCCTTATCTAAGTTCTTCTTTTCTAGAACCGGCTTGTCCTTCATGATTCCTCAGGAAACATCATTCTTAATGGTGACACCAACAGTAGAGAACCTTCTCTTGAGAAAGAGCTTGCTAACATTCTTGTTCGTTTCACTCTCTCATCAAAATACTTTTTCCATTTTAAGTCAAGGGGATTTGCATCCGCTCTGATTTTAACATGTCGTCTGATAGGTATATCAATCAGCTTAAGCAGTCTTAAATACCGTATCTCTTTTGGTTTGTTCTTGCATAGGGGTGCAGCAAAAACCCATTGGCGTTGACCCATTACTTTGAAGTAACGATTCTTTATCCAACGTAATCCTTTACGAGGATGTCTTTTCTTTGCCCATTTCCATAAACTATGCCAAATTTCATTGTCGATCTTTCTAAACGCTTTTTTAGCACACACATGGTGATAGTAATTTCCCCATCCTCTCAGTAGAGAGTTGAGTGACTTAATTACTATAGCCTGAGTGTTCGCTATATTTGCTTTTATCAATGTACGTGCTTTATTAAGAAGTCTTTTAATACTTTCTTTCGAAGGTTTAATAATTAACTTCTTATTATATCTACGTACATTACAACCAAGAAAGTCAAACCCTGTTGTGATAGATGTAATCTTTGTCTTCTCTTCTGACAGAATTAAACCTCGCTCATGAAGAAAAGATGATACTAAAGGCTTAACTTCCTTTTCCAGTACTTCATGTGTGAAACCTGAAATAATAAAGTCGTCTGCGTATCTGATTACATTCACTCCACTTCTGATTTTGTTTCTTTTTCTACTGCCGAGTTTACCAAATCGACTTTCCAATAACTTTTCAAGTCCGTTTAAGGCTAAATTGGCTAGTATTGGAGAAATTATACCACCTTGCGGGGTACCTGCAGTTGTGGGATACAGAGTTTTTGATTCTAGGAAGCCAGCTTTTAACCAACTATGCAGAATTTTTTTCTCCATAGGAATATGCTTCATAAGCCATTCATGATTAATGTTGTCAAAGCATCCTTTGATATCACCTTCAAGTATCCATTGTAGTTGATTACGACTTGCCAGTAACAAATGACAAGCTACTGTAGCATCTGCACAGGATCTTTTAGGTCTAAAGCCATAGGAGTGACGATCACTGATCGTTTCAGCTATCGGTTCCAGAGCAAACAGATATAATGCTTGCATGGCTCTATCTTTTATCGTGGGTATTCCAAGAGGTCTTCTTTTGCCATTAGATTTACTGATATAAATCCGTTTTAGCGGAGAAGGTTTATATCCTCTTTGCTTTAACTGCTTTATTCCTTGAAATTTAGCATTGCAAGTTGACCATAGTTGACGATCTACACCCGCTGTGTTTTTTCCTTGGTTTTCAGTTACTCTCTTAACAGCCAAAGCTTTTCCGCTAAAAGAGCGTGTGAGAAGATGTTGTAAAGTTTTTACCTTACCCCATCTTCCTTCTTGGACAGCCTTAACAATACGTCTTTGTAGCCTCACAATAACTTTCTGGCATTTCTTCCATGGCAACTGCTTCCATGCTTCAAAGCTTTTGGTAGATGCACTTACAGGTTTACTTGTAATCATCTGCTTTCCTACCTTAAGTGGTTAACAAAGTTTCTTGTCACGAGGGACCAAACGGAAGTCTGCTCGTTTTCACGCGAATTAATGTTACAAATTCTATCCATTTCGTTACAAAATGGCATTCGCTTTCTCCATTCTCCTTTACCTGCACTTCCATCAGCATTCCTTGCGGTTTGCTTGCCATGTAGGCGAAAATACAGGCTTACCCTGTTTCTCCAGTCATACAATAGTGGGTTAGGTGGCTTCTCTATACCGGTGGAGTTATTATTTGCGTACATCTAGAAATGAAAAAATGTAACTTATCCACATTACCTTTTGGTCAGAGCTTATCAGCATCTTTAGCTCTTTCATCGTATCGGTACTTATAAAGCTTCACTTACGTTCACCATACCACTAGCCTAGCCCTCCAACCACATGATGCTTGCAGTTTATGCCCCTCTCACGATTGAGCATCTTCTTTTTCAAGAGGAGGTTCATTGTCCGCATCGCTTGGCACCAACCGGTTGCCCGATTCGCACTGATGCGTAGACTCAGACGGCAAAACATCTGGTTTAATAAGTTTTAGAATCCTTTCAGTTTCTTTCTGAATGAATTCCTCTCCTTTTAAACAATATGACCGAAGACTTTCAGGTCGCACCATTTCTCAAATGTATCAGAGATCCTTTTTCTTTTTATCGTGAACTAAAAGGTTCATTAGCCATTTTTATAAAGCTCACTTTCAAAATATTTATTAACTGTATATTCTACTAACACACTGAACATTGCTATTATTGGAATAAAAAATAATATACCTATAAACCCAAAATATGAGGTGCATATGACAACTCCCAAAATAATGATAGTTGGATGTATATGAACTTTTTTTCCTATTAATAAAGGCACTAATATGCTTGAGTCTATTAATTGACCAACACTAAATAACAGCAAGACAGCAGCACTTTCAAACCATCCACTAAATTGAGTAATGGCGCTCAAAAATCCGATAATAGTGTATAATAATGGCCCTATATAGGGTATAAATGTTAATGTTCCTGATAAAATTCCAATAGCTACAGAATGCTTCAGCCCAATTATGCTAAGGCCCACGGAGTAAAAGATCATCATAACTATACATACGTTTAGCTGTCCCTTTAGGTAATTAGATATAATGAAATCTACTTTGGAAAAATAACCTGCAGCTTTTTCTCTGTAGAGAATGGGAATTAGTTTACTAACCTTTTCTACAATTGAAGGCCAATCACGTAATACATAAAAAAACACCATAAGCGTAATAGCTATTAATGATACCATGTAAATCAAACTAAAGCTTGAACTTAGCACTTGAATTATAAGATTACTGCCCATGCTAAGAGCATTTATAAAATAAGATATATAATCACTGTAATTTTCTACTAGATTTTTAGACAAGTGATCAAATAAACTATCTTCAGTTTTTATATTAAGAAATTCTAGCATAGAAGGAATCACTTTAAGCTTTAATGAAGGTATCTTATTCACTAAGAAATTTAATATTAAAGTAATTTGAAAATATATAATAGGTAAAACAAATGTAATAACTAATATAAAAGCTATCAATAAGGCAAGTGTTATAAAAACTACAGAACATGAACGCGGTATTCTGTATTTTTCAAACTTGGTTACTAGAGGGTTAAACAAATGTGCAACAAAAACGGATATTAGACACGGAACAATCATAGGACGCATCAAAAATAATGCTCCTATTATAAAAAGTAGTACACAACAAATAGTTATATGACGTTTTTGCATATGTCTAACATAGTCGATTTACCAAAAAATATACAGTTTTTTGTAAATACTATCTATTCATTGTTTTATTAAGTATTAGATCAGCTAAATTTTCATCCAATTCCCAACCAGATAAAACTCCGTTGTGCGGGTCATATTCAAAGCTTTTCAAATTAACGATTTTGGTCAAATTCATATTTAATGATTGATTATCTTCTAGTCCTTTTGCTAATTGTGCAGGATATGGTATTAAGGTGTCTCTTTCATGATTAATGACCACTATTGATATATTATTATTTTGTAGCTTTTGTATATTGCTTACTATATCAAAGTCTAAATTTAGGACCTTAAGCATTTTTTTTAACAAACAAGAGGGTAGTATGCTTAGAGTTTTTGTCTGAGGAATTGGAAAATGCTTTATTGCCTTGTGAAAAGAGCTGAAAGTGCTGGTAAAAATAATACCTCCGAGTTTAATATCTCTGTCTGTAAAATATTTCAGCACTTCTGATGCAATTGCTCCTCCAAAGGAATGGCTGAGAAGTATAATGTTTTCAGGCTTCACACCATTGTCAATTAATTTACTGATTTCTTTTATTGAAGGCTGAGACAAGCTTTGATTCTTATTTATAAACGGAATCATGAGTGGTGGTACAGATAAAAAGATGCAAGTTAAAGCTGCTAAGATGGCTAAACTTGCTGTCCTAGATGTCATTGGATTAGTAAGTAATATTAAAGTTGGTAATAGTATTGATGTTCCTAGAAACAAGAAACTAGCTATTGCGTAAGTTATATAGTTTTGAAATGCAATTGGGTATTTATGTGCATGAGTGTGAAAATTAGACCTATGGAGATATGTAGATCTATCTTGTATATACCTGGACGCATTTTTATAATTATCACCTATTCCATGAAAAAATATAAGATGTATCTCATTTTCTTTATTATACTTAGCAACGTGCATTATTTCCCTCTAACATATATTACACCTAGTAAAAGAATATTCCTTTTTGAGAATTAGATCAAACTTTTTTAAAATGCTAGATAACTTATATTAACACCGAAAATGGTAAGCATGCACACTAACAGACTTGAGGAATACAAGATAGCAGCATTAATAGTTGCAGCAGGAGTAGGCAGTAGATGCAATGCCAAAATCCCTAAACAGTATATAAAACTGGCAGGTAAGTCTGTTTTATTTCACACAATTAGAAAATTCTTAGCTAATCAGTACATAAGTTACATAAGAGTGGTAGTAAATGAAAGTCAAAAAGATTTCTATAAAGAAGTTACGTCATCAACTATAGATACTAAATTGCTGAGTCCAGTATGTGGAGAAAAAAGCAGGCAGAGTTCAGTTAAACTTGGACTGGAGAGTTTGCAAAAGATCAATCCAGATTTTGTTATTATACATGATGCTTGTAGGCCTTTTGTATCAAATATTCTAATAAATAACTTGATTGAATCTATGATTAATGGTCAATATACAGGAGTAGTTCCAGCAATAGAAGTCGAGGATACTATATCGTTGGTGAGTAATAATTTCGTTGAATCTACGATTTTAAGAGAAAAACTTAGAGCCATACAAACCCCTCAAATTTTTAATTTCAGAGAATTATTATCGTGCCATCAGTCAGTCAAAGAATTTACTGATGATTCATCACTAATGGTGGAGCATAAAAAACATGTTGCGATTATTGAAGGTGAGAAAAAGAATTTTAAGTTAACTACAAAAGAGGATATCAATATGGCAAAACTTCTCTTTGGAGAGCCAAAATTCCGTGTCGGAACCGGTTATGATATACATAAATTTGTTAAAATTCAAAATGATACTAAGAGCTTTATAAAAATTTGCGGTGTGGAAATTGAGCATAATATGGCAATAGAGGCACATTCCGATGGTGATGTTGCAATACATGCAATCGTTGATGCAATACTCGGAGCACTAGGATGTGGCGATATAGGAGAACATTTTCCTCCTAATTCCTCTAAATGGAAGGATTGCAATTCATCTCATTTTCTTGACTTTGCTGCTAAAAAAGCACAGGAAAAAGGATATAGCGTATCTAATTTAGATATTACTATAGTTTGTGAAGAGCCTAAAATATCGCCTTACAAAGCAGGAATGAAGGAATTCATATCAAAAATATTAAAAATTAATGGTGAATTCGTAAATATCAAAGCAACCACAGCGGAAAAATTAGGTTCTATTGGAAGAAATGAGGGAATAGCAACGTATGCTTCTGTGCTATTGTGTGCAAATTTTTATTGAAGGTAGAAACGAAATAACTTACTTGACAAACTCCACCATTTCACTTCCATTGCAAGGAAAGTGGGAAGGTTTGTCAAGAAATTTCTATGAGCTGCTTTCGACATTAATAGCTGATTCAAGTCTTCTATTCAAAATTTTCAATATAAAATCCAATTCATTTGAGTTGTTATAACGTATCATGACTTTACCCTTAGAATTACTGTCATTAATTTTGATCTTTAAACCAAGCTGAGAAGATATAGCTCCTTCTAATGCTGCCATATCTTGATTTTTAGTACACTTATGCTCTTTTCGGTCGTTATTTTGTTGTAAGTCTTTTATCAATTTTTCAGTTTGTCTAACGCTCAGGCTCTGAGAAACTATTCTTTCTGCAATACTTTCCGCATTTTCAACATTAATCAATGCTCTTGCATGACCCATAGACAATTTTTTCTCGTTGATCATTGTTTTTACTCCATTAGGGAGTGATAGCATTCGTATCATATTGGTTATGTGACTGCGGCTTTTACCTAAAGTTGAGGCTAATTCTTCGTGTGTATAGGAGAATTCATCTATTAGTTTTCTGTACGCCTCACCTTCTTCTATTGGATTAATATCTTGCCTCTGTATGTTTTCAATTATCGATACTTCTAAGCATTCCTTGTCATTTAAATCTTTTATGATAACCGGTACACTATCAAGATTTATGACCTTACTTGCTCGCCAACGACGTTCCCCTGCTACTATTTCGTAACCTTCATTATTTGGATCTTTGCGCACCACAACAGGTTGTATTATACCATTTTTCTCTATCGAACCTGCAAGTTCTTTTAATGACTCCTCATCAAAATATTTTCTCGGCTGAAATTTGCTCGGGTGTAGTAATGAAATAGGTAACCGATCTTCTTTATTATCATAATTATCGCCTATGAGGCCAGCAAGACCTCTACCTAAGCGCCTATTGTCCTTCATGCTGCACCCTCACTTATCAGCTTTTTCTCTTTACAGATGCTCATGTGTTTCTTTAAAATTTCTTTTGCCAAACTTATATATGCTTGTGCACCAGGACACTTAAGATCATATACAATAGCAGGTTTTCCATGAGAAGGTGCTTCTGATAGCCGTACATTACGTGGAATAATGGTCTCATACAAGGGGATAATAGTTTTATATACTTTATCATTTAAATATTGGCAAATATCATTTTTAATCTGCTCACTAAGTTTGTTGCGTCTGTCATACATTGTGAGCAATATTCCTTCTATTAACAGGAAAGGGTTTAGGTTATTTCTTTTTATCAGCTCTACAGTCTTAACTAAATGGCTTAATCCTTCCAGAGCGAAAAATTCACACTGAAGAGGAACAATAATCGAGTCAGCAGCGGTCAGAGCATTGATAGTAAGCAGACCAAGTGATGGAGGACAATCTATAATTATGTACTCATAATTATTACGTACTTTCTCTAGCGTATCTTTTAGTACGAATTTTCCCTGCTCAAGTTGTGATAGCTCAATTTCTGCAGCTGATAAGTCAACCACTGATGAAATCAGCGATAGATTTGGAATTTCCTTTATATTGAAAATTGCCGATTTCACCAATTCACTTTCGCTGCTCAGCAGTATTTTATATATATTTTTTTCTTCCCTGCTACGATAAGAAACCCCAAGTCCTGTACTAGCATTTCCTTGAGGGTCAAGATCTACCAATAAAGTACTTTTTCCCACAGCAGCAAAGGCTGTTGATAAATTTATACTAGTTGTGGTTTTACCAACTCCACCCTTTTGATTTACTATTGCAATGATCTTGCTCACGCCTTTTATCTTATGTATAAAATAACTCTATTGTATATATGCAAGAAATTTTTGCATTAGAAAAATTTTTTTGTTGCCAATCATGCTCAAAGTAAACTGCCTTTTTTTGTCTTGTGTAACACACTTTGAACCTTATTTCCTAACTCATTCAGAGTAAATGGTTTGGGTAAAAAATGGAAGTCTTCTATATTGATTTCATCGCTCTTTAAAAAAGCATCCTCTGCATACCCAGAAATAAAAATAACTTTGATGTTTGGCCTATGTATCAATGTTTCTTTAACTATTTCTGGACCACTCACCTCTGGCATGATTACATCAGTGATTATTAGATCTATGTGTTGATTTTTTTTTCTAATGATCTCTAGTGCCTCGCTGCCTATACTCGCTTCTATTACATTAAATCCTTTTCTTGTAAGAGCCTTAGCAGTAAATTCCCTTACTGAATCTTCATCTTCAATTAATAAAATTATACCATTACCTTTAATCTCTACCGGTTTCTCTATTTCTTTACTATCTTCCTCTTTATCATTTTCATCCGATATGTAAACTATGGGCAAAAATATGCTAAATTTAGTTCCATGATTTACTTTGCTAGCAACATAGATGTATCCTTCGGTTTGTTTAATAATGCCATATACAGTAGAGAGGCCAAGACCTGTACCAGAAGTAATATCTTTGGTAGAAAAAAATGGATCAAATGCCTTTTCAATTATATCACTCGTCATTCCACATCCAGTATCAATCACTTCAATCACAACATAATTTCCATGTTCAATCGTTTCCTTATCTGGAGAAAACATATCCTGAGGTGTAGAATTTAATGAATCAACCTTTTGATTAAAGGTTCGTATAGTTAACTCTCCCCCCTTTTCCATAGCAGCACCAGCATTAACTGCTAAGTTAAGCATAACTTGCTCTAATTGTCCTTGGTCAGCCCTAACAGCACCCAAATCGCTACCATAATAAATATTAAATTTTATATTTTCACCTATTAATCTTTTGATCATTTCATAAAGATTAGCTATCGTACCATTTACATTAATAATCTTTGGCTGCAAAGTCTGTCTTCTTGAAAAAGCAAGCAGTTGTCTTACTAAATTTGACCCACGTTTTGCATTTTGCTGTATCTGTATTATATCTCCAAAAGATGGATCGCTAGCTGAGTGCTGGAGTAAAAGCAAATCACAAAATCCTATTATTCCGGTTAATATATTATTGAAATCATGTGCAATACCACCTGCTAACTGCCCTATAGCTTGCACCTTTTGATAATGCTCAAGTTTTATCTCTAGTTTTTTACGTTCAGTATTATCAATAAAATAACAAAGTATGAACATCACTTTATTATGAAGAAATTTATTAAAATATATTTTCATGTTATTACCGCCATTGAGCTGCACATCAAAGGACGCATTATTTATCCTATTACTTGAAAAATATTCACGCACTTTCATATGATAACCATCTGATATCAATGCAAAGATAGAACCATTATTTGACCCCGCAAGTTTTACTAATGCTATATTTTTCTTTATAAAATTGCCATTTATGTCGCATTGTGCAATAGCAATTGACGAATTTGTAAAACAAGGGTGTAGTTGATAATCAACAATATTTGATTCAGTTGGTGTTATAAAGCCGTGTATATAGCTATGATTGTATTTATCACAAAATATAGCAGTACTCATATAAGCCTTAAATGGAGCACCGCTTATAGTAAAAAACATAATTTCATTTTTGGTTATTGTATCGTCATACTTAGATTGAGATATAAAATCATTGATTGAGCTACCTTTTTCCAATTTTTTTAGTTCAAACATGTCTAAAAATCTTTTATTTACAGATAAGATACCTCCTTTTGTATTTGCAACGTAAGTTGCTATATTGTGTTTCTCTATCAACTCTTCATATACCTGCTCTTTGTTTACCTGTGTTGCCTTTAGTACAAAATACCCATTCGGTCTTGCTATTGGGGCTAATGATAAATTTAAAGTCTTATTACTATTTATAGCAATTTGTGGATTATCCGGTATTGGTTCAGAGAGCAAAAGAAAGTTAGATATTCTACTCTTCTTGTTTAAGGAAATGCATACTTTTACAGAAGTGTTATTTCTTAATGCATGATAGAGTGATTTTCTGTCTTTTTCTGAAACATCTCCTGCTTCAAGAATTTTATCTAGCGTAACATCATCGTTTATGTGATCTTTAAACCTTTCGTAGAACCTCGCATCAGCATAAATAATACCCTCATCTTTATGTAAAATGAGACAAAACTCTGTATTATGATTCAGCGCATTTGCAAATATTGCATTTTGAAACTCTATGATATTAAGTAGATACTTGTAACGTTTTATATTATATACCACGAAGAGAGTCATTAGAGTACTAGTTAATAAATTAATCTCTATATTAACATGCTGACTATATACATTAGAAAAATAGAGTACTGATATTGCTATTGGAGGTAAGAACATAATGACTGCCATCACAATAATTGACATCCCATAATTTCTTAGTATGAAGTCAACTCTGTTCTCTTTTTTGTTATCTATGTATCTTTTACTCATTATTATTGCTTGGCATCCTTGCACATATAAAAATATTCTACTATATTGATTTAATTATTATAGATTTATTAACATCCTTGATGGGTAGTTACTATCCCAATCTAATTAAGTCCTGTAAATATAGAGTACAATAATATTAATAAGCCAACAGAAGGCATTATGGAAAAACAAAAGACACAAGCATTTGAATGGTTCTGCGCACTGAGAAACAAGATCACCGAATCTTTCTTATCAATTGAGGTGCAGTCATTCACAGAACCAAAAATCGAAAAAAGAAAGTGGAACCGACCAGGTGGAGGAAGTGGTGAATCTACAATTATCTTTAGTAATATTTTTGAAAAAGTTGGAGTAAACGTTTCAAGAGTATACGGAAAGCTCGCAGACTCAGCCATTAATGAAATTCCTGGTGCAAGTGAAAGCAATGGAGAGTTTTGGGCAAGCGGTATATCTTTAGTGTCTCACATGCAATCTCCCCTTATCCCTGCAGCACATATGAACACAAGGCTGATATATACCTCAAAACAATGGTTTGGTGGAGGAATGGACTTTACTCCAATTTATAAAGATGAGGGAGATTGCAAATATATTCACGAATCAATTAAAGCAACTTGCGATGAGTTCAACATCGAATATTATCCGAAATTTAAAAAGCAATGTGATGATTACTTTTTTTTACAACATAGAAAAGAGCCACGTGGTATTGGTGGAATTTTTTATGACAATCTAACTTCTGGCAACTGGAAAAATGATTTTGAGTTCACAAAAGCAGTAGGTGAAGCCTTTTTAGAAATTTACTTACACATCATACACAAACATATGCAAAAATCTTGGACAAAAGAACAACGAGAAGAACAATTGATAAAACGTGGCAGATATGTGGAGTTCAATCTTCTTTATGATCGTGGTACAAGGTTTGGTTTAATGACTAATGGTAACCCCGATGCAATTATGATGTCGATGCCGCCTCTTGTTAAGTGGGTGTGAAAAGCGGTTATTAATATAAAATAAATCGTTATAGTTTAAAATTGTACCACAATGGTGAGCTTTTATATAGAGGGGTACAATCATGGGTATAGTAGATAGTTTTTTAATTAAATCCGCTAGAAATAGTAATATAAGAGGCGTGAGGCTAGCTTTAAATCTTCATAATATAGTAAACAGCTTTGAAAAACTCTTTTCTAGAATTAATCCTTTTAGGAACAAGGGGTCATTTGACTTGAATAATGATCAAACTTTAAATCGAGCTTTAGAGTATGCAGTAACAAATCTTGATCATAATGTAATGACGTTACTTATTAGTGCTGGAGCAAATATTAATGAAATAAATAATAGTATAGGAAATGTAATCCTTCAATACAAAATAGCATCAGAAGCTATGCAGTACGGAGATAAGGACAGTCTCAAAGATCGTAAAGAAAAATGTTGTTTAGTGCTTGGTGAGCTAATAAAAAAAGAAAGAAAAGAAATATTGGAGATTTTGAAACAAGCGGAAGGTTGTGACAAGCTTAAAGAGGAAGTAGAGCTAAAATTTAAGGCCAACTCACCTAAAAAACCTCCTAGAATTTTTGAGCATGATGATATTTTGCTTTTAAAAGAGCCCATTTATGCTGAGGTGTATGACGCTAAGGTTAGTAACTCATTAGAAGAGTTGAGCGTATCGGAAGAATCCATTTATGCTGAAGTATATGATTCACATAAAAGATCTACTGAAAATTTATCATTGAAAGATAGTGGTTATTCTAGTATATCAGGAGAACCTATTTATGAAGATGTAGATAATTTTTCAGAGCAAAAAAAGCCTGCTAGCTTAAATCATAAAGAACAGTCAGAACCTATTTATGCTAAAGTAGATTTATTCAAAAAGAGAGCAGAAAGGAAAATAAAGGATATAAAGGCTAATTCTGGAACTTATCATGGATTAGTGCAGGATAAAGTAAATAATTTGCAAATAAAACTAAATGAGCAAAGTGCTAATAAGCCAGCGAGTCAGCAAATCAAGACCAAGGCTGGCTTTAACGTAAAAGAAATAAGGCAAAATTTTGAGCGTAGAGATTCTGGATACGATTCTGGCTATGATTCAGATACAAAAGTTGAACAAAAATTAGAATTAGGATCTAAAGCTCCTAAATCTGAGATAGGTTCAGTAAGCATTGAACATGGGGTAATAGGAGACTGTCGATATAAAATCACTGATATATCACTCTAACTGTGTGATTCAAAATAATTGAATTGACTTTATATGTATAATCGATATAACTCAGTTAGATTCAAGTCGACTCTTTCGTCTAGTGGTTAGGACACCACCCTTTCACGGTGGTAACACGGGTTCAAATCCCGTAAGAGTCACTCAAACAGAATGCAAATAACTAAAGTTTTGAATGAAAAAAATTAGGCTTTATGTTGAAGAAGCTTTATCACAAAATGTAAGTTTGGCGCTTCATCCACGACAAAGTCACTATATTTACAATGTAATGCGGCTTAAGAAGCATGATAACATCTATCTTTTTAATGGAAAGGATGGAGAATGGTTAGGAGAAGTGGTGAATATATCAAGTAAATCGACAAAAATTATAATAAAAGAACGCACTAAACAACAACAACATGAAAAAAATCTATGTTTGTATTGTGCTCTGGTAAAAAGCGGCGCCTTAAGCAACATAGTAAGACAAGCAACTGAAATGGGAGTAACCTGCATTCAATTTATTTCAACAGAACGTACAGTAGTAAAAAACATTAACCTAAGTAGAGCGAAATTACAGGCAATTGAAGCTGCGGAACAATCCGGTAGGACAAGTATACCACAGATTTTTCTTCCTATTAATTTTTGTGAATTATCCGATTCCCAGAATAAAAATTTTGTTTTGTGTGATGAAACAGGTGAAGGACAACCTCCTAATAAAGTTCTAAAAGGCAAGAAAAACGTTGCTATTATTGTTGGCCCCGAAGGTGGTTTTTCATCTTACGAACTTGATTCTGCCAATAAATTTTGTCAGAAACTGAGTCTAGGAAAAAGAATTTTGAGAGTTGATACTGCTGTAGTTGCTGCATTAACCTTCACCAATTGGTATAGCTAGATTTTTTAATATGGCTAGTGCAACTTGACACTCTATATAAAGAAATCTGCATTATATTTTTTCTAAAAGAAATAAATGAAACTTGCATTTTTCCGAACTATCGATACTCTTAGTAAAGAAGTCGGGGCGTAGCGCAGCCTGGTAGCGCATTTGGTTTGGGACCAAAGGGTCGGGAGTTCAAATCTCTCCGCCCCGAGATTAGAAAAATTACGAGAGCACTGTAACCTAAGAGCAATTTTTATCAGCAAGTAAATGATTGACAGCAGAATGAAGCTTTTTTCATATAAATCACTGCATATCATATTCTATCGCTCAAGTTTATAAAATAATTGACAATGTTAATTTTCTAATTTATAAATGGATTTTGAAGTGATTACCGAAGGAGGTATAGAGTTTGATTGAAGTATCAGTCCATTATGGTGATGTAGATAGAGCTCTTCCAGTGTTGAAAAAAATAATTCAAAAGGAAGGAAGAGGGCTAAAAATGAAAAAAAAATATCACGAAAAGAAATCAGAGAAAACAGCTAAAAAAAAAGCTGAAGCAAGGAAAAAGAGGTATCAGCAAGAATGCAGAAGACAGCGTTATGGTTGGTAGTTTTTACTAAGGTTAATAATTAGTTATCTTATGAATATTCACGAATATCAAGCAAAGGAAATTTTACACAAGTTTAATGTCCCGGTACCAAAGGGTTTTGTTGCTACATCTGCAGAAGGAGTAGAAACTCAAATAAATCAACTAAAATCTGACGTGTTTGTGGTTAAAGCTCAGATTCATGCAGGTGGTAGGGGTAAGGCTGGTGGCGTAAAGCTAGCAAAGTCAACTAAAGAAGCTCAACAACTTGTAAAGGACATGCTTGGCATAACTTTAGTTACTCATCAAACAGGGCCAAGCGGACAGCAGGTAAAGAGAGTATACATTGAAGAAGGTTCAAGCATTAAAAAAGAGTACTATTTGAGTCTAGTAGTCGATCCAAAGCTTAGCAGGCTAGTATTTATATTTTCTTCAGAAGGTGGAATGGATATCGAAGAAGTGGCAAAAAACTCTCCTACAAAGATTGTGAATTTTAATATTGACCCTGCTACTGGTTTTACAAGTCTTGATAACAATAAGCTTTGCAATAGCTTTAATCTGAGTTCAGAACAAATAGGAAAGGTAACGAATATTGCAAAAAATATATATGATGCGTTTATTACAACTGATGCGAGCCAGATAGAAATTAATCCACTAGTTGAAACGAATGCTGGAGATTTTATTGCACTTGATGCTAAAATTAATTTTGATGACAATGCTCTATACCGTCATTCAGAAATCGTGAGCCTACGTGATTACGATGAAGAAGTCAAAGAAGAAATAGAAGCTTCAAAGCATGGTCTCAGTTATATAAAAATGGATGGCAATATTGGTTGCATGGTGAACGGTGCAGGTCTTGCTATGGCAACAATGGATATAATAAAGTACTATGGAGCAGAGCCTGCTAACTTTCTAGATGTTGGTGGTGGAGCAAGTAAGGAAACTGTCACTGAAGCATTTAAAATTATATTATCTGATAGTAATGTACAAGGAATTTTGGTTAATATATTTGGTGGTATAATGCGTTGTGATATCATTGCGAATGGAATAGTTGAAGCTGCAAAAGAAATAGATATTAAGGTCCCTTTAGTGGTTAGATTATCAGGCACTAACTTCAAAGAAGGAAAAAGAATTTTAGAAGAGTCAGGGCTAAGTATTATTGCTGCAGACGAACTTGACGAGGCTGCACAGAAAATAGTACAAGAGGTGAAGTAGAGTATGTCTGTTTTAGTAAATAAAGATACAAGATTAATATGCCAGGGCTTTACTGGTGCACAAGGTACATTTCATTCAGAACAAGCAATTAGCTATGGAACCAAAATGGTTGGCGGTGTAACTCCTAGCAAGGGTGGAAGCACTCACCTTAATTTACCGATTTTTAATACCGTAGCAGAAGCTAAAGAAAAAACTGACGTGAATGCTACTGTGATATATGTACCTGCTAAATTTGCAGCTGATGCAATACTTGAGGCAATAGATGCAGAGATAGAATTAATAGTTTGCATCACAGAGGGCATTCCTATACTTGACATGGTAAAGGTAAAGCACGCTCTCGCTGGTTCAAACAGTCGATTGATTGGCCCAAACTGTCCAGGGGTTATTACACCCGAAGAATGCAAAATAGGAATTATGCCAGGACATATTCACAAACGTGGACATATAGGAATTATGTCTCGCTCTGGAACTTTAACTTATGAAGCGGTAGCACAAACAACCGCTGTTGGTCTTGGTCAGTCAACATGTATAGGAATTGGAGGGGATCCTGTTCATGGTATGACGTTTGTTGATTGTATGGAGTTGTTTTTAAAAGATGATGACACTCATGGTATTGTAGTTATTGGTGAAATAGGTGGAAACGAAGAAGAGGATGTATCACATTTTGTGAAAACAGAAAAAACTAAAAAGCCAATCGTTGGTTTTGTAGCAGGTCAAACAGCACCTCCAGGAAGACGTATGGGGCACGCTGGGGCTATTATCTCCTCTAGTGGCGGAAGTGCTGGTGCAAAGTTAGAGGTTATGCGCAGTGCTGGGATTGCGATTGCAGAAACCCCTGCTGTGATTGGTAAAAAGGTGTTAGAAGTAATGAGTGTCAGTGCCTAGCCTAGGTCATAAAAACCCTATATCCCCAGTCATCAGTATATTTTTTGACCACTCAATCAGTAACTGACCTCCTGGTAAATGTACTGAAGTTTGTTTAGTAGCCAAACACTTACGAAGTATAGATGCAACAAATGCTGCACAAGCCGCACTACCACATGAAGCAGTAATACCTGTTCCTCTTTCCCAAACTCTTAAGTTTATTTCTCCAGATTTTTCTATTTGTGCAATACTAACATTTGTTTTCTGAGGAAATAATTCGTGATTTTCTAGCTTTGGTCCTAAATTCTGCAATGGTATTTCGCTTATGTTATCAACAAAAAAAACTATATGAGGGTTACCAATATTTACTGCAACTGGCTCTTTCAGCATTTCAAGCTCTATAGGTAGATAAAGGGGATCGCATTCACAAGAAAGAGGAATTTCATTCCATTTAAGCAGTGGTTTACCCATATTGACCTTTATTGATTTATCACCTACTTTAAAACATTCTAAGATACGATTATTTATCAGCTCAATAGTGATATATTCAGTACCTTTTTCTAACATTATCAAATACCCAACACAGCGTGCTGCGTTTCCACACATTTCAGCTCGACTACCGTCAGCATTGTAGATATGCATAAAGCAGTTTGCAGCATTAGACATTGTTATAATTATCACTTGATCACAACTGCTTTGATCAGCAATTTGTCTATAATTCCAGTCTAAATTATTTGCTGAACGTGAGTCTATGATAACAAAACTATTGCCAGTACCGTGCATCTTTACAAACGGGATCTTGTCTGTTAGGTTACTTACCATTATAGCAAAATTATATAAGTGAAAATTTTTCTTCTAATTACAGCTGTTTTGTATTCTATAGTTTTCTGTAATGTGAGTGCTAAGTCAATACCGGAGAACAGCAAAATGCTCTTTTGGCAAACTGGAGTTAGAAAGGGGGCAAATGTTTTCAATAGAAAAGTTGATAGTGACTTAATCAAAGCAGCAAAGGAATACAAAATTGGTTTTATTCGTCTTGCTCCTGACAAATTTGAAACTACGCAACGTGACTTCCTCTTAGGCAATGCAGACAATTATCCGGGCCTGATTTCCAAAGACCTGAAAGTTCTGAAAGATATTTTAGATGCTTTTCATCAACAAAAAATACCAGTAGTATTAACGATGCTTAGCTTACCTGGATCTAGATGGAAGCAAAATAATAACGATAAAGATGATTTACGTTTATGGTCAGATCAAGCTTTTCAAAAACAAGCAGCAAAATTTTGGCAAGATCTTGCGAAAGAGCTTAAAGATCATCCTGCTATTGTTGGATATAATATCTTAAATGAACCACATCCAGAAAGGCTTTATAATACTGCAGATTCGGCTATTTATAACGTAGAACAAAGCAAAGTTCAGAAGAATCTATTTGGCTTTTATAGCAGCGTGGTAAACAGTGTCCGCCAAGTTGACTCAGAGACCCCAATAATACTTGATAGCAGCAGTTATGCTGACTCTAATACTTTTAACAAATTTGAACCAGTTAGTGATAAAAATGTTCTTTATTCATTTCATATATATGAGCCCTTTACTTATACAAACTTAAAATTAAACCAAGGTAACTTTGCCTACCCTGGACATGTTCAATCTTTTGATGCAAAAAAAGTAGAGTATTGGAATAAAGATAAGTTAAAATCATATATAGAACCTGTAAAAATTTTCCAAAAGAGGTATAATATACCAGATTATAAGATCCTTGCTGGAGAGTTTGGCGGGCACCGCTACTCAAAAGGATTAGAGCACTATTTTCGAGATCTTACTTCTATTTTTAATGAATATAATTGGCATTTTGCTGTTTATGGCTTTCGAGAAGATATATGGGATGGTATGGACTATGAACTTGGAAGTAAGAAATTATCGTGGAAAGATTGGCAAGCAATTGAAGAGGGTAGGATGAAAAAAAATTATTTGCCAAATAATTCGATTTTTAAGATATTAAGAGAAGAATGGTCAAGTCAGCTCGCTGGCCATTCGTCATAAAAGAATATTTCTTTTATTGATCTTCTTTGTTTTTCTTTGACTTCAGCACCCTCTTTTTCGTAACCAACTGCTATCACTGACATTACATTAAAATCATCAGGTATATTGAATCTCTTAACTATTTTATCTCTATCAAATCCACCCATTTGATGAGCCATTAAGTTCATAGCTGCAGCCTGCAGCATAAGTGCATAATTTGCTGCACCAGTATCATGCTTAGCCCAAAAATTTTCTCCTTTACCTTGTTTGCGGAAGTTCTTAGCGCTTAGAGATATAATTAGTATTTGTGCATCTTTTGCCCACTTTTGATTAGATTCATCAAGGCAATCGAGCAATTTTTTCCATGCGCTTTGATTGTTCTGTTTGTTGCATATCACATATCGCCAAGGTTCATCACCAAAACACGAGGGTGTTAGCCTTACAGCTTCTATTAAAATATCCATTTCTTTCTGAGATATTGCTCTTGTATTATCGTATGAACGTCCGCTGTGTCTTGCTTTCATCAACGATAATAGATCTTGTTTACTCATCATTTTTAAATAGCGCATAAATAATTCATTGTAGCGCAATATAAGCAAAATTTAAATTGCAAAACTTCTTATACACATATATTACATTTAGTAAGTTATTTTTATTGGGAAGATATGTTTATAACACAATCAAGCAGTAGGTCAACACTGGCTGAAATATTGTCTTGCGTTTTACTTTTATTCTTGATGGCTCAAATAAGCATACCATTGCAGCCTGTGCCTATCACATTGCAAACTTTAGGATTAATGCTTGTTGGGCTTAAATTTAACCGCAGAACAGCATTCTATTCTGTGCTTACATATCTATCACTTGGTGCAGCAGGATTTTCTGTTTTTGCGAATTTTTCTGGTGGTCATCACATTTTTCTCGGGCCAACAGGTGGATATTTGATTGGCTGTTTAGTTGCTGTTGTAGTAATGAGCAGAGTAAATGAATTACTGAACTCTAAATATCAATCATTTATGTGTAATTCTTTAAGTTGTCTGGCGGGTACAGTCGTAATCTTTATTTGTGGTATTAGTTGGCTTACTATTTACGTAGGTCTGAAACAAGCAATAATGGTAGGTGTTTTACCATTCATCCTTCCTGGTTTGGTAAAAATTTTTCTACTTGTAGCAGCTTTGCAGTATTTGAAAAAGTGATAAGGTTTCGTCCTCATCATTTTATGTGCACTCTTGCATTTCAAGGGTATGGATATTCTCAGAGCTTTGTAGAAAATTATGAAAAGATAGCAAGTAAAGTAATTAGTGATCCTAATACTAAAATCGAAGTAGTTGATAATCTTGACACTATTTGTAGTGTTTGCCCAAACCAGACTAAACAAGGTAAATGTACCACACAAGCTAAAGTTTTAGAGCTAGATAGAAGGCATATGGAAATTTTAGGAATAAAAATTGGCGAGATTTTGACCTGGAGTGAAGCAGTAAAAAGAATTAGAAAGAAAATGTCTTTAGAGAAATTTGACTACGCATGTGAGGAGTGTAATTGGCAACCATATGGAATGTGTAGAAGTGCTCTTTTAACTCATTCTAAATAGTATCTGCCAATTAATAATATCTTTATTATTATATTAGATAAGTAATTTAGCATTTATGAATTTGTAATGTGTTACGTATAGTTCAAAGAAATAAGATTTACTGGTTACGCGCTGCAGCCAATGCCACAACACTAGGATCTATGTTTGTCTGCATGTTAATTTGCGTTGTGATTTTATGGAGGTCTTCTGTTACCTATGCTAGTGAAAATTTGGAGATACAGAAGGTCTTTGATAGTGTTGTCAAGCATATAAAAGCTGATAAAAAATATAAAGATCTTGATGTTATCGAGAGAAAAAGTGACAAATTTAATATCAAAATTTCGCAGAATTCTGGCAAGAATTTTGACATATACTCTATTTTAAAAAAAGCAAAAGATTCCTTTGAGTTAGGAGATAGTGAAACAGCTACTTCTCTCCTCAATCAGATTATCGCAAAATTTCCTTATCATGAAAGTGCTTTAATTGGACTAGGGAATATCTATTACGCTAACAAAGAATTTAAAAAAGCTGTAGAGATTTACATAAGACTGTTAAAAGAATATCCTAGCAACCCTTATGTATTAAAGAATTTTCTGACGATAATCTCACAATATGATCCTAATTTAGCATTGAGTGAAATGTTGAAATTGTATGATACACTCAGAAATAGCGCCCCTTTATCAGCAAATTTAGGTTTGATCTATATGAAAAAAGGGGATTACGTAAAAGCTAAAGAATATATGAAAGCAGCAATTTCTTTAGATCAAAACAATATTTTTTATACCTATAATTTAGCTGTTATTCTAGATAAGCTCTCAGATTTTAAAAATGCCACAGCATGTTATTCAAAGTTGTTGAACATGTCAAAAAATGCAAGTGAAAGAATACCTTTATACAAGGTAGCAGCAAGACTAAAATTTATACAACTCCATAGTGTGCACCCAGCGATTCCATAAGAGTTGCTTGTATCGCTATTTTTGTTTACAACAACAACATTGAACTATAGAATTATATCTAGAGGGGCAATTAGCTCAGCTGGTAGAGCATCTCGTTTACACCGAGGAGGTCGGCAGTTCAAGTCTGTCATTGCCCATTAGCCTAGTTGAATATTAATATTACAATTATTTCAATCAAAGTATAGAAAATGCAAGACAACATAGTACCAGTTTCAATAGTGAAAGAGCTAGAGGATTCTTATCTCTCCTACGCAATGAGTGTGATCATAAGTCGAGCTATACCTGATGTGCGAGATGGATTTAAACCTGTTCATAGGCGCATATTATACGCAATGTCGAGGGCTGGGTTCGATGCCGGTAAACCGTATAAAAAAGCAGCTCGTATAGTCGGGGATGTAATGGGAAAATATCACCCACATGGTGACATGGCTATCTATGACTCCTTGGTCAGGATGGCTCAAGATTTTTCTCTTCTTTTACCACTTATTGATGGGCAAGGTAACTTTGGTTCGATAGATGGAGATCCGCCAGCTTCAATGCGATATACAGAAGCAAGGCTCCACAGAGTGTCGCATTTTTTACTAAATGATATTGACGAAGATACAGTTGATTTTAGGCCAAACTATGATGGAAATGAAACAGAGCCTGTTGTACTGCCTGCAGAATTTCCGAATCTATTGGTAAATGGTGCAAGCGGTGTTGCAGTTGGTATGGCAACCAATATTCCTTCTCACAACCTTGGAGAAATAATAGATGCTTGTATGTTATATATAGATAATCCTGAAGTTACTTTGGATGAGTTACTTGAAGTGATGCCAGGACCGGATTTCCCAACTGGGGGAACGATTCTTGGAAGGTCTGGAATAAGATCAGCATTTGCAACGGGTCGTGGATCAATTGTTGTGCAAGGCAAGACTCACATGGAAGACCTGCCACAAGATAGGCAAGCAATAGTGATTGATGAAATACCTTACCAGGTAAATAAAGTAAAATTAATTGAGAAGATAGGTGAGCTTGTAAAAGAAAAAAGAATTGATGGCATAACAGAAATTAGGGATGAATCTGATAAGTCTGGTATTAGGGTAGTAATTGACCTCAGAAGAAATGCTGAAGCAAGTTTTATACTTAATCAAATATTGGGACTAACTCCACTAAGAAGTAGTTTTAGTGTTAACACTTTAGTCCTCAACAACAACAGGCCTGCTTTGATGTCGTTGAAAGAAATTATAGCTGCTTTTATTGATTTTAGAAAAGAAGTATTAATCAGGAGAACAGAGTTTCGTCTAAGAAAAACGAGGGAAAAAGCTCATATATATATAGGGCTCTACATTGCGGTCTTGAGCATAGATGAAGTGATAAAAATCATCCGTGGTGCAAAAGATCCTGCGGAAGCAAGTAGAGAACTTTTAAATAAAGAATGGAAAACTTCAGCTGAGATAAGCACAATTATTAGATTAATCTCAGACAGCACGAGCTTTTTGAAAGACGGAGTGTATAGATTAACTGAGCTGCAAACGAAAGCTATTCTTGACATGAAATTGCAACGTTTAACAGGCCTTGAAAAAGACAAATTAGAAGCTGAGCTAAGTTCAATGATTAACCTGATAAAAGAATATATCGCTTTTCTTGGCTCAGTAGAGAAGTTGATGAAAGAAATAAAAAACAATCTACAAGAAATAAAGAACAGATTTACTGTGCCGCGAAAAACTTCAATAGAAGAATCAGATATGGACATCGAAGCTGAAGATCTAATTCCACAAGAGGATATGGTAGTGACCGTAACTATGAATGGTTACATCAAACGTGTGAAACTCTCTCATTATAAAACCCAGCATCGTGGTGGAAAGGGAAAGCTAGGACAGGGATTAAAAGAGGAGGACGTAATTACAAAATTATTTGTTGGAAATACCCACACTAGTCTTTTATTCTTTTCTAATACTGGTCGAGTTTACAGATTAAAGGTTTATAAACTGCCTCTTGCAGAACCAACTGCACGTGGAAGAGCGCTTGTTAATATATTTCCGCTTAGTGATGGTGAAACAATAACTAACATTATGCCGCTTCCAAGTGAGAATGACGAAAATCAAAATATAGTTTTTGTTACTGCTCATGGGAACATAAGGCGTAACTCTTTAGCGGATTTTCACTATATTCCAAGCAATGGAAAAATAGCAATAAAGCTCGACGAAGGGGATAAGTTAATATCAGTTAAAGTATGTAGCGAAATTGATCATGTTCTACTTTCAACAACACTTGGAAAAAGCATCAGATTTGTTGTAAGCGATGTGCGTCAATTTAAGAGTCGTAATTCAGATGGCGTAAGAGGTATCAAACTTGCAAAAAATGACAGTGTGATATCCATGACCATACTAAACGGCATAGGTATTGCAACAGAAACAAAAGAGCTTTACTTAAGAGTTCCGCTTGCAAAAAGGATGGAAGCTGTAACCAACAACTCAATTGATTCTAAATTGGAAAAAACTTTGAATGATTTAGGAATAGATAACAAACTGTTCTTAAAACTTGCAATGAATGAGGAGTTCATATTAACTATTACTGAAAATGGCTTTGGTAAAAGAACTTCTGCGTACGAGTATAGGGTAACAAATAGAGGTGGTGTTGGTATTACAAATATCCTTACTACCGACAGAAACGGTAATGTTGTTGCTAGCTTTCCAGTTGAACAGGGTGATAATATCATGCTTATTACAGATAAAGGAAAGTTAATTCGTATTTCAGTAAATGATATCAGAATTGCAGGACGTAGCACTCAAGGAGTCACTCTGTTTAAAACAGAGAGTAGAGAAAAGGTAGTGTCAGTAGCGAAAATTGAGGATCCTGATTCCACTGAAGATAGTATTTCCGAAATTGAAAACTCTGTTTCTTCTTAACTGTATAGCAAAGGTTAAGCAAATAGTGCAAATTTCTATTGATTAATCTATAGTATTTAAATTAAAATATATGTCTATGTTCAAGTAGAGATTGATGGATAAGAAGTTAACTAAAAATAAAAAATCATTGACAAATGAGAAGAATAAAAAAACATCTCTTGTTAAAGATTTTGCCAAAAATAAGAGTAGAAGAGATTTTATCACATTAACTACGTGTGCCATGGCAGGTATAGGAGCTGCAAGCGGTCTTTGGCCATTGGTTAAGTCTATGAATCCTTCTGCTGAGGTTTTAGCGATTTCTACGGTTGAGGTTAATCTATCTGATATTCAAGAAGGACAAGGAAAAAAGGTAAAATGGCAAGGTAAGCCAGTATTTATCCGCAAGCGCACAAAACAAGAGATTGAGGCTGCAAGAGACATAGATGTAGAAAATTTGAGAGATCCTGAATCAGATGAAAAAAGAGTATACAAAGGGAAAGATGAATGGTTAATTATGATTGGAATATGCACCCATCTTGGATGTATACCAGTTGATCACGCTACAAAAGACGGCAACGGTTGGTTCTGCCCTTGTCACGGTTCATATTATGACACATCAGGCCGAGTGATTGGCGGTCCTGCACCAAAAAACATGGCTATACCTGACTACTTTTTTCCAAGTGAAAATATTGTAGTAATTGGCAAGAAGGCTTAACGGATTTTCATAATTAAAGTAATAAAAGTATATTGCATTTCAAGAAGCACACTGACTTCATAGGCAAAGCTCTTGAAGTCTATCAAGCTAATTTTATACTATGCACATATTCGGGTGATAATTAAGAAATTTGCCTGCCAAATCTTCAGAGTTGACAGCTAAATTTAAAACTTGTTCCTTTGCGTCAGAAAAATTCTGACTAACTTGCTTAAAATTATTTTCTAACTCTTCGAGGATGGAGCTGAAATTAAAAAAACTTTTCTGCATTTCATCAAGATTTTGAGTTATATAGCTTAATACATAAAGATAGAGACAAGAGGGGAAGAGATATGGTAAAGCAAGAAAAAGCTGAAAGTGAGGGAATAAATGGAGTCACCATATCAATATGAATTAAGGGAAAGAGTGATTTCAGTGGAATCGGGATGGCTTTGTTGCATCGCTTATCGGATAGTGGGTAAAGCATAATAAATTCATGAAACTACCTCAAACTTAGCCATGCCAATATCAGTAAATTTATTGAGTAAGTAACATTTTATTAGCAACTCTTTTTCTCGATTTACTTCAGATCTATTTCTAAAACTAAACCCAAATATTTGCTTTAATCTTGAAAAAAATCCTTCAATATATGACCTTTTTCCATAAACCGCTTCCTTCTTCCACTCTTTCACACCGTCTTTACCACATAATCTAATGGCAGCATTCCTTTCAGCCATATAATCCAATTTTGTATGCTCCGCTGCACGATTTTTCGGTAAAATTTTTGTCTTTATATCATATTTTTGCACAATGTATAAAGCTTGCGCCTATCATAGGGGCTCTGTCTGCATATAATGCTTTTATAGCATGCTGAAAGCTGAGCAAGTCGCAAGCACCATAATGGTCGGAGTAGGCACCATTGCTATATTGTGCAGCTATAGCTTTTTTACTATTTATACTCAATATTACGTGTAGCTTTCTTACCTGTTTATAACTGCGATACTTCGCTATTTTCCTTACTGTGACCAGGGGTATTATCTGATACTTGTACTGTCTATGGTAATTTCAATATCTTCCATATTGTTTTTGTCAACTCTGCAATCATTGATCTTAATATTGAGCTTTTTAAACCTTCTTGAAGCCTGCGAATAGCTAATGACTGCTAACTACTTGCTGCAAATATCCTTTTATAAACCCTACCGTTTGTCTTAAGCCAATTCTAAAGAGACTAGCGACTATATGCACTAAAATCACAACTTTATTACTATAAATATAATTTCCACCTCGCATTTTGGAGCTATTTTCGTACCAATTTTCTATTGCCTCATTAATAAAATGAAAAATATTTCCTCTTTCTTGCAGAAATCTGTTATATTCATGGCAGTTACTGACCTTCATTTTAGTTGGCATATTTTTCTTTCGTAGGTTAAATGCCTGTTTTATAGTGAATTTCGTCAGTAACTGCCAGTTCTTTTTATCTGAGCTATGCAACAAAGCCAATCGGGAGTCGCAATAGTAAAAGTGAAAGAAATCTTCAAAGTAGAACTATCCCCCAAAGCTGCACATGGACATAGAATATCCTTTATCAGGGATGGACGTAAACATTGAAGCTTCCCCTAGAGCTGGATATAGATATAAAGTCATTTATACCATTCCCTATATTCGAGAAAAATATCACATGCCAAGAACCTTGTCAAAATTATATAATCTATCTCTAGAGCAGGTTATTGAGAATGTCAATCCACATAAAAGAGCCAGGTATTCCTAACGCCACTAAACTCACAAATTCATTTGCTAGAGTTTATAAGTTCTTGTTTATAATAATTTTATTATATCGTAAAACGATCTATATCGGCCTATTTAAACAGTATTTTACTTTTCTTAAGGATTTTTTAAAGATCACCTATTGAATTCTATGATATTATTTTTTGTGAGATTGTTATACACGTTATGGCAAGGAAGGCAGAGAGATTTGTTAAGTAGTTTTTGCATCTATATGAGCTACTTGAATAATGGTTATAATATTTGTACAATTGTACAGCATGAGCTGAGTTCGCTTAGCCCTTATCTAAACATTCAGTTCCACCAACAGTTATTGCATCGACCTTGAGTGTTGGCTGACCAACTCCAACAGGCACATTTTGTCCGTCTTTTGAGCACGTACCAACACCAGGATCTAACTTTAGATCATTACCAATCATTGATACTTTTTTCAACACTGTTGGACCGTCACCAATGAGTGTTGCCCCTTTAACTGGCTGTATAATTTTACCATTTTCTATTAGATAAGCTTCCGAAGATGAGAAAACAAATTTTCCTGATGTTATATCAACCTGTCCACCACCAAAATTTACTGCATATAGACCTTTCTTTACACTAGATATTATTTCTTCTGGTGTATGTTTTCCTGGCAGCATATAGGTGTTTGTCATGCGTGGCATGGTAACTTCTTTGTAACTTTCTCTTCTACCATTACCAGTTGGGCTTACACCCATGAGTTTAGCGTTCATATGATCCTGCATGTATCCTTTGAGAATTCCATCTTCTATCAGCACATTATAGCCAGGTGAAGTACCCTCATCATCTATGCTAATAGAACCACGCAAATTAGGTAGAGTTCCATCATCAACTACAGTAATGTTACTGGCTGCCACTTGTTTACCCATAGAATTTGAAAATGCCGAGATTCCTTTACGGTTAAAATCGCCCTCAAGTCCATGACCTACAGCTTCATGTAATAGTACTCCAGGCCAACCTGGACCTAGAACAACCGTCATTTCTCCAGCCGGAGCTGGAATTGCCTCAAGATTTACCAGCGCTTGCTCTAACGCTTGGTTTGCAACTTCTTTCCACTTCTTCTCAGAAACAAATTTACTATAAGAGTCTCTTCCACCGTGCCCTGCAGAACCTCTCTCAGCTCGGCCATTTTTCTCTACGATGACTAGCACATTAAAACGTACCAAAGGCCTAATATCACTTAACCTGTGATCATCTTTTATTATTTGTACAGCTTGCCATTCTCCATTTAGAGTTATTTTTACCTGCTTCACGCAGTTATTCTTCGACCTTACATACTCATTAATCTCATTGAGCAGTTTAATTTTTGAGTTCAGGTCCATTTCATTTATGGGATTAATCGTTGAATACAGGCTTTTTGCCTCCTCATTTAAGTTTACTGAATTTGTTTTGCTTAAAGATGCTGAACTTTTTACCATAGAAGCAGCTTTACTAATTTCTTTTTCGCTAATCTCAGAAGAGCAAACAAAAGACGTACTATCTTCACAAAAAGACCTTAGACCAAATCCTCTTCTGATATTTAAATCCATATGTTTTAATATATTATCATCAAAAATTAGGGATTCTGATTGGCAAAACTCTAAAAATAGCTCACCACCA
This sequence comes from Wolbachia endosymbiont (group B) of Hofmannophila pseudospretella, assembly GCF_964028515.1. Taxonomy (NCBI): domain Bacteria; kingdom Pseudomonadati; phylum Pseudomonadota; class Alphaproteobacteria; order Rickettsiales; family Anaplasmataceae; genus Wolbachia; species Wolbachia endosymbiont (group B) of Hofmannophila pseudospretella. The sequence continues at coordinate 915,531 of NZ_OZ034788.1, forward strand.
TCACTATTGCTCAAAGCGTTGTTGACTATTTTATATACATTATTAATATTAACATTGTTCTGAGCAAAAAATATTTGATCTAGATTTGGCATTACCTTTGAGCTAAAAACTATTTGAGTATATTATTTTATTTTAACATAGTAAATCACAAAAAGCCCGGGTGGCGGAATTGGTAGACGCGCTAGCTTCAGGTGCTAGTAATTTTTCAAGTTGTGGAAGTTCAAGTCTTCTCTCGGGCACTCTGTATTGATTTTCAAGTCAATTAATGTTATGATATAATATGAATTTACTGCTAAGTTTATGGGTTATGAGAAAGAGAGGCTTATTTACAGGAAAAAAATACGAACTTATTCAAAACGCTTAGTTACTGCACTATCTATTGCTTCTTTGAGTGGGTACATAGCAGCATTAGCCCTAAATATTTCTTCCTTAAGCTTGTACTGTACTATTGTCAGCACTATGCTAAGTGCACTTTCGCTTGCTTTAAATATATGGTCATTAACTGATCATTTTAGGCAGTGTGGCCTTAATAAGCAACTCGATACCTCTTGGCAAGATAAATTAATGAAGATCTGCCTCGACATTACATCTAACGTTTCATTTTTAATAGGAGGAATTACATCTATATTACCTCTTGAATTTCCTATTATCCCCTTTATTTCCGTTGCTTTTTTTATTCTAGGTTGTACCTTTATGGCAACTAATTTCATTCGAACTATGATTAGTCAGTCGCAAATAGATGAAACTAAAACCTCAAAGCTAGTGAACATTAACATCTGCAATAGCTCCCTGATTATTACATGTTAATAAGTTAGCTTATTTAACTTGACAAATTACGCCATCCCCCTTACTATGATAGCAAGAGTATTTATCCTTGTTTTTAATCTCCGCGGATTTAACAGCAAAATTCAGTAAAAAACTCAGATATTTATTGGCAAATTACATAAAAATTATAGCGGCTGCATGTCTTTTAAATTTTTTCTACATTCAGCCAAATCGCGCTTAAAATAAGCGTTAGCACATTATTATAACGCCAATTTAAATTATTATAGGGTCAAAACTCGCTATACGGGGGTTCTTTTGTCTTTTTTTTACTTAGTAAATTTCTTAATATTTGTAGCTAAAGTAATTCAGCGTGGGACACACAACCGCACTAACGTTTGTTTTTGAAGGTACTATTTATATGGTAGATGGTCACTGGAATCCAGCTTTTTCATAATCATCAAAACATTGATTACTTTTATACTCGTAAATTTAACTGGATCCCAGTGTCAGCTACTTGGATGACATCAAAGAGAGGGTACTGGGATTACACAAAAAGGGCTACTTAAGTGACAAGATAGATAGAACTGGCATGAATTGGATTTGAGTAACTCAAATGACCAATGAAAACTGTAACCCTAAACATTATTATGCACTAAATGATAATTTTCATACACTTGTCATGGCAGTCGTGAAAGAAATAATTCATACAATAAGCATGAATGAAAGAATTGACATAATTTAGAATTTTATATATTATAAAGTATTAATAGTTAGTTAATTTATTAGGTGGAGATATGGGATATAAGTTAAGAAAAAGAGAATACGATTATAATGAAAGTTTATTCAAAGAGATAGGCATTCAAGTACAAGAAGTAGAAGGTCGTAACTTCTTAGAGCCTGTTCATAATCTTTTCAGAAGCAAAGCAGCGAAAGCAAGAACGACCATTTGCAGGCTAGTGTTGAGTTTCCGCTCGCAATTTTTCCACAATCGCCTACATTTTTGCAACCAAGCAAAAGATCTCTCAACAACCCATCTTTTCGGCAATACGACAAAGGTGTGTAATTCGTTTCGCTTTATTACTTCAACGGTAGCGCCAATAGTTGCTTTTATTTGTGTTGCAAAATTTTCTCCTGTGTAGCCAGCATCAACTAGTATATTTTTAACTTCAGATAGGTTTTCTTTAGCATTTTTAACCATTCTCACAGCGCTACTACGATCAGTTATTTCTGCCGTTGTTATATAAATTGCGTGGGGTAAACCTTGTGTATCTACCGCAATATGGCGTTTTATTCCTGAAACCTTTTTGCCTGCATCATAGCCTTTTTCTTCAGCAGTATCTGCATTTTTTACGCTTTGTGCATCAATTATGCAGAAGCTGGTTTTTTCTTTCCGACCATTGTTTTGTCGGACCACGCCAACTATTTTTTTTTAATACCAGCTCCAGAACACTTTCTTTATTTGCATCTGCTTTTTCACTCCACTTCTTAAAATAGTCGTAACAATTCCGCCATTTTGGAAACTCTTTTGGTAACATTCTCCACTGGCAGCCACTTTTTAAGACGTATAACACTCCACAAAATACATGATATAAATCAAGTGTTCTTGGCTTTGTCCTTTTCCTGCAAGACTCCAGATCTGCTACAATAATCTCAAACTTTTCTCGACTTATATCACTTGGATATAAACTTCGCATATCCTACTTTATATACTTTATCCTCTCATTCTATCCCTTTTTTGAGATCACGTACAGGCTCTTAGAAATATCTAATATAATAGCAAAAAATTATAGAAGGTTATCAATAAAGTGTCACCCAGATAAAACAGGAGGTAGCGATGAAAAAATACAAGCCCTTAACAGAAATAAAGCAGCACTTTTGCAATATATTAAACCACTAAGTGGAAAGAATAAGGGATTAATCATTCCTGAGGAATGGAAAAGGTATTTACAATCAATTCAGCAAGGTCAGAATGATAAGCGTGCAGAGTATTATGCTGTTTTTACTCGGGTAAATATCCTACTGCTCATCTCGTCATTAGTGTCGTATATTTACTTGGCGGTTAAGCTATATAAGGCTGCTAATTTTACTGATGCACCTGGCATTTTGTTTAGTGCGACTCTAATAACATTTGTTACAACTTTTTTCTTATCTGTTTATTTGATAGCTTCTTTATTGAAAAAAGCTATGGATTTGCAAAATCCTCAATGGGAACAAGGTGAAAATTTAGATCAAGAAGAGCTAAAAGATGAAATATCCAAAAGTAAAGCATTTAAATATCTAATTCTTACTTCCCAAATTTCAAATTATCTTCCTTCTATTTTATTAGTAGCAGGTTTGGTGTTACAGTGTCAATCTAGTTGCGTAGACAGTAAAATACTCATTGGATTTGCTACAGTACTAGGTTGTAGTTTATTATTACGCTTAGCAAGTGAAATCTACGAGAGGAAAGTTGTAGATCTTATAAAAACTGAAGGAATAGGTGACGAACAAAATGTACCTATAGGAGCATCAACCGAAAAGCCAAGCAGCATTGTAAATCCTGATGGTGCTTTTAACGTCTCGGCTCATCAAGTAGGTTGATTATTCTCCATACTCAAATCTCTGGCTAAAAATAACGAGCCACAGATTAGTATGGTTTTGACGTTTTGTATAGAAGCTTTTAGTATGTGATTTGATATAGCATCTCTGATTGATTCACATTCAATAGCATTTACTCCTATCTTATTAGCTCCTTCTCTGATTAAATCTGTACTTGTTGCTTTAGGTTCAGATTTAACACAAACGGCGCATAGTAGTTTGATGTATGGCTTTAAGTGCTCTAAGAACTCTGCAACGTTTCTGTTACGAGTAACACCAAAGATCATATAGATACCTTCAGCAAAATTGTCTCTTACCCACTTAGCTAACACTTTGGCACCATCATTGTTGTGCGCGCCATCTAGAAATAATTGCCAATCTTTTGGTAATAAAGAAATTAAATTACCTTCTTTTATGGACTCTAGCCGCGCAGGCCAATAAGTGCTCTGTAAACCTGAAGCAATGTCCTCTTCTCCAATATTAAATCCATACTTCCCACTCAAAATGCTACATGCTGCAATTGCGTTTCCTGAATTGATTATTTGATGATCTCCTTTTAAAGATGGCAAAGAAAATTCTATTGATTGAATAGTCGATTGAAAGACCATCCTGTTATTCTGTTTTTCGCAATTCCATTCAAGTCCTCCTCTATACAGAGGAGATTTCTTATTTATTGCATGATGTTCTAATGTGTTCGTTATAGATTTTTCTTGTGGTGCTATTACGCAAGGAACATTAGGTTTCATTATTCCAGCCTTTTCACCTGCTATGGTTTCTACGGTAGGACCAAGATATTCTGTATGGTCAAGTGCAATGGAAGTGATGATCGTTAGGATCGGATTATCTATAACATTTGTTGCATCAAGCCTTCCACCCATACCCACCTCCACTAAAGTAATATCCGCTTTATGACGAGCAAAAGCTAAGAAAGCTGCAATTGTTGTGGCCTCAAATAGAGTGATAGGTTGTTCCGCAACTGCTATACGGCATTCTTCCAGTGAGTTATGTAATTCACTATCATCGACATCATTGCCTGCAACAACTATTCTCTCATTAAAATTCACTAAATGTGGAGAAGTGTACGTATGAACTTTATACCCTGCTGCTTGCATTATATATCTTATAAATGATAGTGTTGATCCTTTGCCATTAGTGCCAGCTATGTGAATTATTGGCGGTATTTTTTTCTCGGGATTACCCAATTTATTTAGAAAACTTTTTATGCGATCAAGAGAAAAATCCTTTGGCCTACTGCCAATCAGCTTAGGCCAATGAGGCATGTATATCATAAATTATTGTTACGTTTTAATTCATCTATTACACTTGCCATGCCATTCGTGTCGATCTTTTCACTAAATTGAGAACGTTGATTAATAGCGATACTTATCCCACTCATTACAACGTCACTTATTAAGAAAGAGCTATCACTCTTAGTAACTTTAAAGTCAATACTTGTAAATTCCTCATCACCATAAGAAAGTCTTGTACCAATTAAACAAGTTTCATCATCAACTACCTTTGAGCTCATTATAATCATTTCACTATTATTTATGTATTTATACAAAATTTTAGTGCACAAACGCGCGAGATATACTTCATATTCTTTTAGAAACTCTTCTTTTTCTTTTTGAGTAGATAAATTCCAATATTTCCCTATTACAAATCGAGATATTTCTTTGAGGTTAACATTATTCTGAATGATCTTCCGAAGCTTTTCGTGTATATGTTCTGAATTTTTTCTATTCCCTTTCATAGACGTATTATCTACTTGCTGCTTCATGGCAAGCACAAAAGTTCTGTGACCTATACAACTCGCGTAAGCACTTGAGGATATTAAAATAAAAATGGTTAAGAGCTTAATAACATTCATAAGATGTATTTATTAGCTATGATACTTAAAATGCAAAATTTAACAAAGGCAAAATAATAGTCGCTAGCTCTAACATACCTATAGACATACTCTATATAAATAATCTATAATTAATAGGGGTCTATGCTATACGTTATGAGTTAAGTTAAATTTCCCGAGCGATAATTTCTGATCAAGGGGATTGCCTCTGTTAATTTCATTGAAATTAGTATGTGATACCCACCTTAACTTTAGGTCTCAGGAATCTACTAAGACTGACGGTAGATGTGGATCCCATTTTTATTATTCAGATTTATGTTACACCAATATAAAGAACAAGGTGTTTTTTTCTGTTCATCTCGTGAGATATTTCAAGTTGTAATTGACGTTGAGGAATATCCTGATTTTGTTCCTTGGTGCAAAGCTGTTTATATAAAAGAAAAAACTGATAGCCAAATGATTGTGGATCTCCTTGCAGCTTTTCATGGCATTAAAGGAAGTTACACATCAGAAGTGACCTCCCTTGCTCCAAATGGAATAAATGAAAGTTGGATAAAAGCTGTGTCCTCAAATGGAATATTTAAACATTTATACAACGAATGGAAATTCACTCCTATGAGCAAAAATAAAACTATGGTAGAGTTCTATATAGAGTTTGAGTTTAAATCCAATTTGTTTTCTACTTTATTAAACTCGGTGTATAAATATGCACAAAATAAAATAATTACTGCATTCAAAGACAGACTAGAAAGCCTTGCTAAACAAAAGTTATCTTGACATCACTTATATAAATGCATAAATTCTTTAATAAGTTAAGTATTTTCATTGTAATGATTTTTAGATTATTGTTCTTACTTATTTTTATAAGTGTTAGTTCTTATGCAGCTATTGAACAAAACTTACCCAACACTCAAAAAACTGATGAAATAACACCAAAAGAACTACTGTCCCTATTGCCTGATGATAAATTATTAGGAGATCGAAAAGCGCCAATTTTAGTGATAGAATACGCCTCGCTCACTTGTTATCACTGTTCTCTTTTTCATAAGAAAGTTTTTCCTAAAATCAAAGAGAAGTACATAGATACAGGTAAGATGTTATACATATTCCGTCATTTTCCTCTAGATTACAGAGGATTAAAAGCTGCAATGCTAAGTTATTGCTATGAAAAAGAAGAGGACTATTTTAATTTTAACAAAGCTGTGTTTAATGCAATAGACTCATGGAACTACTCTAATTTTAGTGATTTAACTATACTACAAAAAATTGCTGCACTAAGCAATTTGAAGCAAGATGTATTTAACAAATGCATTAATGATAAAAAGATGATGGACAAAATTATAAATGATAAATCACTTGCAATTAATAAACTTGATATCACAGCTACTCCTGTATTCATCATCAAGCTTAACGATGACAAATCATATGTAGAGAATGGTAAAATCAAACATGAAGGATATAGAGAGCTGGAATACTTCACTAATGTAATAGATGAGTTATATGGAAAAGCTATAGTGAAGTAATAACACTGTAGCTTACCATATAAAAACCCTATGCTGAATCATTATTTTTTGATACTGTTTGTTGCTTTTTACGCTCAAACTCTCTTTTTTTACTGTGCCAAGCATAATAATACATAGCAATTTTATTCTCTATTAATACTATCGTTCCATCATAAAATTGGACCATATCCATAACTTTTTTCTGAGCTTCGTTAAAGCGTTCTTTGTACTTCTCGCGATAAGCTGGATTGTGCAGTAATTTCACTCCTTCATTATTATTAGATTTCTTGCTTAACGTTTCAATTTCGTTAGCAATGTTATAAGACATATAACCCCCTCTAATTGATTATAAAAATTACATTTTAAGAGAGATGTAAATAAACGATCCCTTAATTCTAGTATAACAATTGGTTATTATACTAGTTAACCATAGTAAAATATATAATAATCTTTGTCACTTAAAATTTTACTTTATAAAATAACAACTTAAAATAAAAAATTTTATTATTCTTAACTCTATTGTTATATTTATAAATCTTATATAGATTAAACCTCCTTAGTTTATATTATAAAACTTAATGCGTCATAACTTTAGCAGAAAATCGTTGTACATAAGAAGCTTATTTGCAAAAGAGTATAAAAAAATAGAAGAACATTGTACTCTTGATAAGAAACAACGTATTCAAATCACTCCTGAAGAAGGAAAATTATTAAATTTATTTATCAAAATCCATAAAGTTAAAAGCATAGTTGAAATTGGCACTTTATATGGTTATTCGTCAATTTGTATGGTAAAAGCTTTACCGAAAGATGGTCATATATATACAATAGAAAATAATCCTCAACACTCAAGAATAGCAAAAAAAAATTTTAGTGCTTTTAATCTAAGTGATAAAATTACTCTAATAGAAGGTGATGCACTGGAAAAAATTAATGAATTATCAGCAAAGGCACCATTTGACATGATATTCATCGATGCTGACAAAAGTAGTTATCCTAAGTATTTAGATTGGGCAGAGTCATACATTAAACAAGATGGGCTAATCGTTGCAGATAACACTCTATTATTTGATACAGTATTTTTAGAATCTCCTCCAAAAGAAGTATCAGAAAAGTCATGGCATGCTATGAGAGAGTTTAACGATAGATTGTCAGATGAAAAAAAATATTTCTCCATATTGATTCCTACTGACGAAGGAATGACTGTAGCTTTAAAACTAACGCAAGTTAAAAATCAAGGTCAGCGTAATGTCTAGGGGGAGTTAAGCCAAAAACTCTCTCTAATAATATTTCGCGAAAACAAGGCCTTGATTTAACAATGGAGTACCATTCTTTTAAAATCTTACTTTTTTCCCATGGGAAACTATTTACGTAGTCTATTATAGAAATATGTGATGCTAAAGTAATATCGGCTAAAGTGAACTTATCGGTTGCAAGCCAAACGTTCTTGTTAATTAAGTGTTCGATGTATTCCATATGGTAAGGCAGGTTATGCTGAGCTGCATGAAGAAATCTAGAGTCAGGGCTGCGGTTAGTAATTACTTTTTCATTCATAATATACTTAGTAACTTCATTGTAAAATTTGCTATCGAACCAATTGATTAAAGCGCGTATTTTAGACTTAATAATAGTGGATGAACCAAGTAATTTGACGTCGCTATTGTAAGTCTCTTCTATATATTCACAAATGGCATTACTATCCGCTATTACAAAGTTATTATCTATTAATACTGGTACTTGTCCGATTGGATTGATCTCCATGAATTCATTCCGCTTTTCCCATGGATTTTCATATACCAAATCACAACTCAGCTTTTTTTCCTTGAGAAGAGCTCTAACTTTTCGTGAAAACGGACAAAGAGGAAAATGATATAAAATCATAATATTCCTCTTTTGTTATTCCAATGCCTATATGTTGTCATTCCAGTACGTGACATTGGAATCCAGCTTATTTCATTATGGACATTACTTTTAACATATACTCCTAGAATCCATTGTCCATTGTATAATTTCCAAATATTTTTATACTTGGATCCCAGTACAACTGTACGAACATTGTAGTTTGAGAGCAATCCCCACCGGAAGGGTGTCATTTCAGTGATTGAAACTGGAATCCAGTTCTTATTATACAACAGCCTAATGTATTCATTTAAAATTAAGTTTTCTGGATCCCAGTGTCTGGGCACTGGGATGACAGAAGAAGAGTATTTTAGGTAACAGCTGTTTATTCCAAAGTAATGTTGCAAAAGGTCTAACATATAAATTATAAGATTAATATAGAATATACCTTGCTAAAAAAAAAAAAAAGTATAACCTTTTATAAGGTATGCAGGCAAAAATTCTGTAACTTGGTCAGGTCAGAAATGAAGCAACCATATCAGAATCTTTTTGGGTTGCATACCTATTTGTACTATTTGTTTTATCTAGGCTATGAACATAGCATTAAAATATCGTCCTAGTAGCTTTAAAGATTTAGTAGGTCAAGATATATTGGTGCGTATACTAGAAAATGCTTTTACTCTCAACAAAATTCCACAATCTATACTGCTTTCTGGTAGCAGTGGAATTGGTAAAACCACCACTGCAAGAATAATAGCTTTATGTTTGAATTGCTCATTGGGGCCAACTTTTGAACCTTGTGGATCATGTACAAGTTGTCTGGCAATAAAAAATTCAAGCCATCCAGATGTAGTTGAAATCGATGCGGCAAGTCACACTAGTGTTGAGGATGTTAGAGCGATCTTGGGAGATATTTGCTATTTACCAATAAGTTCTAAATTTAAAGTTTACATTATAGATGAAGTACACATGTTATCCAGTAATGCATTTAATGCATTACTTAAAACTCTAGAAGAACCACCATCTAGCGTAAAGTTTATTCTAGCAACTACAGAAATAAAAAAGATACCAATAACTGTTATTGCACGTTGTCAAAGGTTTGACTTACATAACATTCCTTCAGCTAAGATAATGGAGCGTTTAAATGATATTGCACAAAAAGAAAATTATTTTATTGAAAAAGAAGCATCGGAATTAATTGCGCATCACTGTAGCAATTCAATGCGTAACGCTTTATTTTTGATGAATCAAGCAGTGCTATATAGCAAAGATGGTACAATATCCACTCAAAGTGTTACAGACATACTTGGTCTAGTAGATAGAAACGTTATATTTGATCTACTGGAAGCAGTATTAGATAGTGATTTACAGAAGGCTTTGTTAGTATTCGACAATGTGGTAAAAACAGCAAATCCGCTCAATATTTTTGAAGATCTACTGCAAACAATCCAGTTAATATGCCGTTTTTTAATTACAAAAGAGATTGATACAGAATATGAGAAGAGCAGAGTAAAAGATTTGAGTACAAAAAAGTCTTTAATATTTTTTTCGAGATTGTGGAAGGTGCTGCTTAAGGGTATTCAAGATATAAAGGTTTCAACATGCAATGAAATTGCCGCTGAAATGATATTAATTAGCCTTTGTTATCTTTCTGATTTGCCTTCTCCGGAACAGGTGATCAAAAAAATTCTTTCACAGAATGTAGAGCAAGGAAATAGACAGGGCAGACCTGTTGCACCTTCCCCCTCTGTCATCCAAGTAGCTGACTACTCGGATCCAAAAAAATATGTGGAAAAACCCCACTCTGTCATCCCAGTGCGTGACACTGGGATCCATGTGAAAAATAAACAACAAAATTACGATTTTGATAAGATTTTGCAACTATTAAGGCGGAGTAACCAAATTTATCTTTACAAACAACTGTGTAGTAATCTACAATTAATAGATTGTAAATTTGGGTATTTAAAATTAAAAGCTGTATCTAACTTGAATAGTAATTTTTGTAATGACTTGAAAAGTTACTTAAATCAAGCTACTAATCAGGAGTGGGTTATTATAGTTGATACGAGTTATATGAATAGGGAAGTGAGTAATTTAAATTATGCACCTGCAGTTAAGGATATATTAAATACGTTTAAAGGTGCAAAGGTAGTTAATATAGAAAATAAGGAGTAGGTTGTGGATTTCAGTCAAATAATGAAGCAAGCGCAAGAAATGCAAAAAAAGCTTGCGGAAGCTCAAGAAAAGTATATTGGAAAAGAGTTTCAAGGTATTTCTGGTGGTGGTAAAGTTTCTGTATTAGTGGAAGTGATAAAAATAGGTAGCTATAAAGCTAAAAAGGTAAATATAGACTTAGAGCTTATGAGAAATGAAGAAAAAGATATAGTAGAAGATTTAGTGACAGCAGCATTCAATGATGCCATCAAAAAAGCAGAAGAAGATATGGCAAATGCAACTTCTGATCTTGCAGGTATGATGGGTTTACCGTCTGGAATTAAACTTCCTTTTTAAATTTACTACTGAAGTTTGCCTTAATGCAGTAACTAAGTGTTTTCCTTTTATACTAGTACTTCCATGAAGTACATTCATATTACTGCATGAATATGAAGCAATTCACAATGATGAATGCAGATCAGAAGATAAAAAGACATTAGTGAAATAGGTGTCAGAAGATCAAGAGTAAAAAAAGTAGAGTAACTCTATTTATTAATTAATAAAATCTTTGTATTTTCCTAAAAGTTAGTTAAGATACAGAAGGTTTTGTGTTATTAAGTTAGCACTTGACTTAACTTTAGTTATTATTTAGACTGCTAAAGTGGAATTTTAATTTTTTTAACGAGGGCAATTATGCATTATAAAAAGTTTTTTTCGGCAGCTGCTTTAGTGACGTTGCTAAGCCTATCAAACTCTGCTTTTTCATCAGACCCTATTGGTCCAATAAGTGATGAAGAAACTAGCTACTATGTTCGTTTGCAATATAATGGTGAAGTTTTACCTTTTAAAACAAGAATTGACGGCATTGAATATAAAAAAGGAACCGAAGTTCATGATCCTTTAAAAGCATCTTTTATGGCTGGTGGTGCTGCATTTGGTTATAAAATGGACGATATCAGGGTTGATGTTGAGGGACTTTACTCACAACTAAACAAAAACGACGTTAGTGGTGCAACATTTACTCCAACAACTGTTGCAAACAGTGTGGCAGCATTTTCAGGATTGGTTAACGTTTATTACGATATAGCGATTGAAGATATGCCTATCACTCCATACGTTGGTGTTGGTGTTGGTGCAGCATATATCAGCAATCCTTCAGAAGCTAGTGCAGTTAAAGATCAAAAAGGATTTGGTTTTGCTTATCAAGCAAAAGCTGGTGTTAGTTATGATGTAACCCCAGAAATCAAGCTTTATGCTGGTGCTCGTTATTTTGGTTCTTATGGTGCTAGTTTTAATAAAGAAGCAGTATCAGTTACTAAAGAGATCAATGTCCTTTACAGCGCTGTTGGTGCAGAAGCTGGAGTAGCGTTTAATTTCTAGTCTGTTTCAGTCTTGTCATCCCAGTGAGTTTTTCTTGTCATTCAAGTAGCATGACACTGGGATCTAGAAAAAAGAAATGTGGATTCCAGTGTTTGAGCACTGGAATAACACATTATTTATTTAATGTAGTTTTTATCGTTACACGCTAGCAATTTTAATGCTACATTTAGGTAGCTGTTGTTAAGATCTCAACTAGATATAAAGTTATGCTTTTTTAATTAAAGCTTGATTTTTTTGCTGAAAATCAATATATTATATACATGGAGTTTTAATTTAAGTTGTTATGTTGGCCCCAGTAGCAAATTTATGTGTTAATAGTAGCACTAATCTCATGCAATATATTGCTGAAGTGCGAAAATTTCCTATGCTTTCCCAAGAAGAGGAAGTGCGATTAGCAAAAAATTGGCAAGAATACCAGGATATTTCTTCTGCTCACAGGTTGATTACTAGCCATTTGAATTTGGTAGTAAAAATTGCAATGAAATTTAAGAATTACGGTCTATTGTTGATGGACCTGGTCATGGAAGGAAATATGGGTTTAATGCATGCAGTGAAAAAGTTCAATCCCGATTTAGGGTTTCGTTTTTCAACTTATGCAGTATGGTGGATTGAAGCTTCAATGAAAGACTTTATATTAAAATCTTGGTCGCTTGTAAAAATAGGTACAACGCAAGCACAAAGGAGATTGTTTTTTAGTTTACGTAAAATAAAAAAAAGAATTTTACAATACACAAACAGAGAAACTTTGAGTAACGAAGAAATAAAAGCAATATCAAATGAGCTTTCTGTATCTGAAGAAGATGTTGTACAAATGAACTATCGTTTGGCTTGTAAGGATCAGTCGTTAAATAATTGTATAAAAATAGGTGATGATTCTAAAAAGGAGCTACAAGACATGATTCCATGTAATTCAATTAGCCAAGAAGTGACTTATCAGAATCATGAAGAGAAAACATTAAAAGAAAAAATTTTAAGCAATGCACTGGCAAGTCTTAACGAAAGATCAAGGGACATTTTTATTAACAGATATTTGTCTGAGAATACTCAAACTTTGGATGAGCTTAGCAAAAAATATTGTGTTTCAAGAGAAAGAATAAGACAGTTGGCTGAGCAAGCGATGAGTAAGGTAAAACAACATATAAAATCAGAGAGTTTGAAATTTGGTTTGCATGCGTAGTCTTTTCGTATTTCTAATATTTTTTTCAATAGGCACTATTGCATCGATTAGTAACGTGCAACTGAGTGAAAAATATAAAGATTGGCTTGTGTATACTGCATTGGAAGATGGTGAAAAAGTGTGTTACATTGTGTCCTACCCTAAGAAAAAAAGTGAACACTATACAGCAGATCGCAAGCCGTATGTAATGGTCAGTTACGTTGATAAAAAAGCAGATGAAGTAAGCGTCACTTCTGGCTTTCAGTATAATAATGAGCCTGTAGTTCTCAATGTTGACAAGAAAGCTGAATATCAATTACCGGTAATACAGAGAAATTTTGCGTGGTCAGAAAATACAAAAACAGACCAAGATTTAATTCTAAAAATGAAGCAGGGATTATCAATGGTAGTTAATGGAAAAGTAAAAACAGCAAATGTTGATGATACTTATTCCTTGCTTGGATTTCAAAAAGCGTACCAAAAAATGCATGATTTATGCCATACAAAGTAGATTATTGATCGCTAAAGTATAAGATAGGCTGTTTTATCTCTCAGATAAAAATATGAATAGCACTTTACATAGAATATGAATATCATTTAAAATATACTTTTGAGAATTGGTATGTCAGAAATTGTGGATGAAAGGCAAGCGGTAGTTGCAGATAAAAAGCAAGCTATATGTGAGCAAATGCGTTTTAGCGTTGGCCGCCCAAGTCTTTTAAATACGCTATCCAGAGTGAGCGGGGTGGTTGAAAGACGAAACGCGATAGATGTTTTAGCGTGTATAAATATCAAAGCACAACATGGCAGCATAAAGCTAAAGGCTACCGATCTTGACATTTCAATATTTGCCTCACTTGCTGCAAATGTATCAGCAGAAGGAGAAGTAAAAATCTCAGCACATACTTTACATGACATAGTGAAGAAGTTGCCAACTGATTTGGATGTCCATTTCGAAATGAATAATCAAGGAAAATTATTGATATCCTGTGGAAATGCAAATTTTTCTTTACCGAACGTAGTTTCAAATAACTTTCCTGTCCTTGAAGAAGGTGATCATCAATACGATTTCACTCTACTAAGTGCAGATTTGGTAGACTTATTGACTAAAACGAAGTTTGCTGTGTCGCTAGATGATACAAGGTATAATTTAAATGGGATATATCTGCATACAGACGAGCAATTTCTGTACTGTGTTGCAACTGATGGCCATCGTTTATCACGTATAAAAAGGCCTAAACCTGAAGATATCAACGGTGAATTTGGGGTGATTATTCCACGTAAAACTATCATGGAATTGTTGAAAGTATTGGGTGATTGTAATGAGATTAATATAAAGCTTTCAGATAGAAAAATCAAATTTACATGTGGTGAATATGTTCTAATATCAAAATTGATAGATGGGACTTTTCCAGATTACAAAGCTGTTATCCCGACGTCTCAAGATAAACAAATGATTGTTGAGAGTAGTAAGCTTGCTAGTGTTATAGACCGAGTTTCCGTTGTTGTGTCCGATAAAATAAAATCAATTAAATTTTCATTGCAAGAGAATTTATTAACTCTACATTCAAATTCCCAAGAGTGCAGTGATGCAACTGAGTCTATAGAGGTGGATTACGATGGAGCTCTTATGGAAGTAGGATTTAATTCTCGTTATTTGCTTGATGCTTTATCTTGCATAAAAAATAAATGTAAGATTAGCTTATCAGATGGTAATAGTGCTACAATTATCACTGATGAAGATGATCAAAGCGCACTATATATAGTGATGCCAATGAGGACTTAAGCTAGTAATCTATCTTTACTAAGTATAAGCCGTAAGGCGGTGCTGTGATTCCAGCAGCGTTTCTTTTGCATTGACTTAATATATTTAACATTTCTTGTGGATTAGTTCTATTTTTTCCAAATTCAACTAAAGTGCCAACAATAATCCTCACTTGGTTATGTAAAAAGGAAATCGCAGATATTTTGATGTATATATGACTTCCGCTTTGTACTATATCAATGTCATCGATTGTTCTTACTGGATTTGTGGCTTGACAGTCTTTTGAGCGGAAACTTGAAAGATTATGTTTTCCAAGCAGGTGTTTGGCAGCTTCACGCATGATATTTACGTCGAGTGGATTGAACACTTGCCACACATAACCAGTTTCCAGAGCTGTGGGAGCATAGCGATTAATTATTCTATATTCATAATATCTTTTTTTTGCTGAGAAGCGTGCATGAAATGCATCATCTACAAGTTCTGCACCAAGCACAACTATAGGAATCGCTTTTAAGTGGTAATTTATTCCATTTCTTATTCTATAAAGCTCAAATTGCCTTTCCATATCAAAATGGGCAACTTGCTCTAAAGCATGAACCCCTGCGTCAGTCCTGCCACCACAATGCAAAGAGACTCTCTCGCCACTGAAGTTAAATATAGCGTTTTCTATAGTCTCTTGAATTGAGTTAGCAGAGTGTTGTTGTTTCTGCCAGCCAAAAAAACTACTACCATTGTATTCTATCGTTATTTTGTATCGCACTACAAAGTCTATCTATCTTAATATAATTTAGTTCACTAACGTTCTTCGTTATTAAAAAACCCTTGGCAGATTGTTTGCGTTCAATTACCATGGAAGTTATATAAGTTAATAAATGATCCATGGCAAACAACTCAGAAGAAAGAAATAATGATAAGCAAAAAGCACTAGATAATGCAATAAGCCAAATTGAAAAAGCATTCGGTAAAGGTGCAATAATGAAGCTGAAGCAAAATCCTGTAGAAAAAATAGACACAATATCTACAGGGTCGATTGCACTTGATTCAGCTCTGGGTGTTGGGGGATTGCCAAAGGGACGTATAATTGAGATATTTGGCCCTGAGAGTTCTGGTAAAACTACCCTTGCTTTGCATGTAATTGCTGAAGCACAGAAAAAAGGAGGATTATGTGCATTTATCGATGCGGAGCACGCACTGGATGTTATATATGCTCGTAAACTTGGAGTAAACACCGATGATTTGGTGATTTCACAACCAGACACTGGGGAACAAGCGTTACATATCGTTGAGTATTTAGTATGTTCTGGTGCAGTTGATGTGATAGTCATTGACTCTGTTGCAGCATTAACTCCAAGAGCTGAAATTGAAGGAGATATGGGCGATCAGCACATGGGACTACAAGCAAGACTTCTAAGTCATGGGTTCAGGAAGCTCACCTCTGCAGTTTCAAAAGCAAACTGTATATTGATATTTATTAACCAAATCCGTATGAAAATAGGAGTAGTATATGGAAATCCTGAAACTACCACCGGTGGAAATGCGTTGAAATTCTATACTTCTATAAGACTTGATATAAGAAAAATTGGTGCAATAAAGGATAAAGAGAATATTACGGGTAATGAAACGAGAGTTAAAGTTGTAAAAAATAAAGTTGCTCCTCCATTTAGAGAAGCAAAATTTGATATAATGTACAATGAAGGCATATCAAAACTTGGGGAAATAATAGATATAGGAGCAAAACTTAATGTGCTTGAAAAGGCAGGTGCTTATTATTCATATAACAATACGCGTCTTGGGCAAGGAAAGGAAAATGTAAAAAATTATCTCAAGACAAACAAAGAAATTGCAAATGAAATAGAAGGAAAAATCAGAGATTTATTTAAAAATCACGATGATTCTATTGCAATAGAAGAGGAACGCGAACAACTTCTAGAAGAATCAGTATTCTAATCTAGATTAGTTTGTATTGAGCAGTATTCGTTTGCTATACTAAAGTTTCACTCTCAATTGAGTTGATAAAAGCTACGTTATCTCCTTGCAGCATTAAGTGTATATTTTTTGCTATTTTTTCCACTAAGAGGATAACATTATCAAAATTTGAAAATTTTGATAATACATAATCTGCTAAGCTTTTCTGACCTTCAGGTCTACCCACTCCAAATCTCAAACGCCAATAATCGTTACCAATAAAGCTATCTATAGACTTCAGTCCATTATGTCCGGCTGAGCTACCGCCTTTTTTTATTTTTATTCTTCCGAATTTTAAGTCAGCATCATCATGTATGACAACAATGTTGTCTAGCGATAATTTGTAAAAATTTTTTATTTTTGCAACAGGAATGCCTGAATTATTCATAAACGAATAAGGCTTTATCAGTATGGTTTTATTATTATTAATTATGCCTGAGGTTATCAAGTAATCAGCTTTCTTAGAAAATGACTGAAAATTCCAATACTTGCAAATTGCATCAATAACTATGAAGCCAATATTATGATGAGTTAACTCATATTGACTACCAGGATTACCAAGCCCAGCTATTAAATGCACTACTCCTCTGTTTTTGTTTGAGACTCTTCAACATCACTATCAGCAGCAGAAATTGTCACAATGGTGAAATTTTCTTCCTCATGAGCTACAAACTTAACACCTTCTGGTAATTTTATATCATTGATATGTATAGACTGACCGATCATTTTGCCAGACAAATCAATTTCTATGACTTGAGGTATTTTCTCAGGAGAGCATTTGACAGTAATAGAACGACACAAAACATTAAGCACTCCACCTAATTTGATTCCTGGTGATTTACTTTCATTGATGAATGATAAAGGTATATCTATTTTAATTTCACTACCTTTATCAACAAATTGAAAATCAACATGTTGCACAGTATCTTTTACTACATGCCATTGAATATCACGAACAAGAGCATATTCTTTTTTCCCTGAAATATCTAGTTCTATTAAATGTGCAGAAAGAGCACCTGATTTATATTGTTTAGTAAATTCCTTTGCAGACAATGTCAAATTTACGTTATCATGCCCTTTACCATATATAACTGCAGGTATACTTCCCTTCTCCCTCAGAGCCTGCATCGCTTTCTTTTTTTTTACATCACGTAACTCTGCATTAATTGTTACCATTTCTTGCCGTGCCATTGATTACTCCTATTCAGCTAATCCTTTTTATATAATTTAATAATATAACATAAAAATATTTATTTCAAACTTCATTCTTTCACACTAATTTTTTGTGGAAAAATTTATTTAGATATATACTTAAGATTACGTAGTAAGGACTATGAGTATTGACGATCAAGTAGTTTTTAAGATTTATAAGCCAACAAAAACTGCAACACAATCTGGTTTGGGTAATACAAAATTCTGGCACCTAAAAATTGAGCCTTGTTCTTACTATATTGAACCTTTGATGGGGTGGTTTGGATCAAAAGATCCCCAAAAACAGATTGTATTAAAGTTTGATTCTCTTGAAAAAGCAATATCTTACGCAAAGAAACACAACACAAAGTACACAATTGAAATGCCAAAAGATGTTAAAAGACTGCCAAAATCTTATGCAAATAATTTCGTATCAAAGTAAGTTTTATCGTAGTGTGTTTATCTAAAAACCTAAACCTAATCGTTACTATGATTTTGCTAACACACTAAGGTCATTTAGATAGTCGAACCTGGCTACCTAGTATCAAAGAGTTATTTTTTTATATATTTCTCCATAAGCTTTACAAGCCCCTTTTGGATTACTCAAATAACTTCATTCTGCTTGAAGAACTTTTATGTTGCTTTGCACTAAATTAATTTCACGTTTTATTTGTGTTAGCTATTTATTTAGTGAGTGGACATGTAATTTTACCTTAAATAACCCTATAATAAAAACATAGTTATTGAAATAATACAGAAGGTTCTCATGACAACCTCTGTATAGCTCTTAATTTTGCTGAGCGCGCACGCGGATTTGCATTTATTTCTTCCGCACTTGCTTTAATCACTTTTTTGTTTAAAAGGGAGAATGTCTTGGTAGGTCCTGGTTCACATAAATCTTTAAAAACAGTTTTGACTATACGATCTTCTAAAGAATGAAAAGTAACTACAATTAATTTGCCGTTCTCACTTAAAATCTCAGATGCAGCTTTAATACCCTTTTCAAGCTCTCCTAGCTCATCATTTACCCATATTCTGATTGCCTGAAATGTCCTAGTTGCAGGGTCAATCTTGCTTTTTCCACGAAACACTACAGAACGTACAATATCCGCAAGTTCAAATGTAGTTTTGATAATTTTCTTCTTCCGCGCATTTACTATCGCTCTTGCGATTCTGCGGGAATGACGCTCACCCCCATAATTATATATAGTGTTCGCAATCTCTTCTTCACGTAAAGCGTTAACAAACGTCGAAGCATTCATATGAGAATAGTTATCCATGCTCATGTTAAGTGGGCCATCACGTAGAAATGAGAATCCTCTATCTCCATTATCAAGCTGCATAGATGAAACTCCAACGTCGAAAACTATTCCATTGATACCTTTAATATTATTACTATCTAATAAATTTTTAATATTACTAAATTTCTCAATAAATAGATTTATTCTATCAGGGTATTTAACGTTCAGATCATCATAAAATTTGGTAACTGTTTCATCCCTATCAATTGCATACACTTTGCAATCAGCGGATTCCAATATTGCTTTGCTATATCCTCCAGCTCCAAACGTGGCATCCACATATATACCGCCACTGTGTGGTGCTAATTGAAATAGCATCTCTTTTAACAAAACTGGAGTATGTGTCATATCAAGAGACTTTGTGCACTTAAATTAAAATAACTTTCTCGCCAAAAAATATATGGAAATATATAGGTATAGTATAAGAATATTTAAATATAATCAACGATATAAAAATTTAATAAGATAATATTATTAATATAACATTTACATGATTCACGTTTGAAAAAGTAAGTAATATTACTATAATATCAAACAAATTACGGAAGATTTTGTGCGACAAATAACAAAAGTAATACTATCAAGTTTAATTTGTAACACTTTGTTGTGGTATGATCACATGCTTTTCAGCCATCTAATAAGCATAATCGGAGATGTGTTTTTTCCATCAGACGACAAATTAGTCAGCATACTTAAAGCTTTTGGAGTGTTTGCAGCGGGTTTCTTAATAAGACCAATTGGTGCTGCTATATTTGGCCACATTGGCGATAAATATGGAAGAAGGATTGCTCTATTTCTCTCTATCATATTGATGACTCTATCAACCGTACTTATTGCATTTGTTCCAGGGTATCAGAACATTGGGGTACTCGCATCAGTACTGGTGGTATGTTTAAGATTATTGCAGGGTATATCTCTTGGAGGAGAGGCAGGAAATGCCCCATTTTTAATAGAGCATGCTCCTAAAAATAAAAGAGGATTCTTTGGCAGTATTGAAGTATTGAGCGCAATTCTTGGCTCAATATTAAGTCTTATAGTGGTGCTTATATGCAAAAAAGTATCCGATTTTGAATCTTGGGGATGGAGATTGCCTTTTATTTTCAGTTTTGTAATAGGATTAATCAGTATATATATGAGATATATACTCGATGAAAGCCCAGAATATAAAAAGCAGGAAAAGCCACATGAATTACCGTTAAAAGAACTGTTAAATGGCTATAAAAAACCTTTTCTAATATCAATTGGAGTTGACATAGTTGAGAATGCATCTCTTTACATATATTTAGTGTTTTTTAATCTACTTGCATCAACAATAAACACTCACTTTAATCACGCAGTAGAAATATTGAATCAGGTTGCACTTGGAGGATTGACTATACTATTTGCAATACTTTCTGATAAGGTAGGGAGAGAAAGAGTCATGAAATTTGCATTTGTGACTTTTATAGTAGTAAGTTATCCAGTTTTTTCAATGATACTAAGTGGTAATAATTTGCTCACCATAATGGCGCACGTTCTTTTTATAATCCCAATAGCTGCTTCTCTTGGTCCTGTTAGCGCGTTTATGTGTGAATTATTCCCAATAAAGGTACGATACAGTGGATTTGGTTTATCAAGAAATATAGCTTCGGGATTTTTTGGTGGTCTTGCACCATTTATATGCACAACTATTATCAAAGTTACAGGACAAGGAACTTTAGCAAGTTTTTACATGATTTTCTGTGCACTAATTGGGTTAGTTGCTATATCACAAGTTAAGAGTTAGATTTTTTCAAAAACCAAGTGTTTAAAAAATCTAATCATAAGGTGGAAAATGCCAATTTTTAGGTGATAGTGTAAATATTTCAACTCCATCTTTTGTGACTCCAAGCGTATGCTCAAATTGTGCAGAAAGTGAAAGATCACGTGTTGTCACTGTCCAGCCATCTAGCTTGCTGAGCAGAGTTTCATGTTTTCCAGCATTGATCATTGGTTCTACCGTAAAAAACATGCCTTCTTTTAAGATAAGATCCTCACCTTCATCATAAAAATGTACAACATTTGGTGGAGCATGAAAAACCTTTCCTATGCCATGTCCACAATAATTGCGTACGATAGAATATCCAAAATCTTCAATATATTTTTCTATAGCAAATCCTATTTCATTTAACTTATTGCCAGGCTTAACTTGTTTTATCGCTTCCATTAGCGCATTGTAGGCAGCATTACACAAACGCTTTGCTTTTATTGAGGGTTTACCAGTCCAAAACATGCGACTTGTATCACCATACCAGCCATTTAAAATTACTGTAACGTCAATATTTAAAATATCTCCATCTTTAAGAGGTTTATCATCAGGAATACCATGACATACAACAGCATTTTTCGAAGTACAAATTGATTTCGGATATCCCTTATAATTCAGTGGTGCTGGAATTGCACCTGCATTGATTATAAAATCATGACATAGATCATTTAATTCATTAGTTGTTAAGCCTACTTTGACGTATGGTGCAATAAAATCAAGGGTTTCAGCTGCAAGCCTGCCAGCTTTACGCATAAAGTCAAAATCTTCTTGTGAATGTATAGTTATGTTCATGTTTCTTACGTTTTTATTGTAATTTTCTGCTTCTCTTACGGATACATCAGTGTAATAATACTATAAAAATAAGCTCCTAGATCAAGCCATTTGTGTATTAAGAGATAAAGACAAAAATCTAGACTGTGACTTTTGATTTAACCCAATGGTATAACTTACTTATTTTGCCATCGTGATCAAGCATTCCAGAATTATTTCTATAAAAGGTGTCAACTATTAGCTTTATAGAGCCTAAAGCAGCAGAAAATACAGGATTTTTGTCGTATTCGCCATCAAGACCACTACACGACTCAGGATACCCAATACGGACCTGTTTATTAAATATATGGCTAGCAATCTCTTTAATGCTTGCCAAATAGCTAGTACCACCTGTGATGACTACTTTGTTGATTAGATTTTTCTGCTCCTGAAATTGGTCTCTTATCAGTTCAAGTATTTCCTCAATCCTTGGTCTTATGATGTTAACAAGTTCAGATTTGAGCACTTGAGTCGATTCATCGCTTTCGTTACTTTGCACTGTGATGTATTCATTCTCATCTATTGAAGTTATGATAGTGCTACCGTATAGTATTTTTATGCGTTCAGCATGCTCTATACTTGTGCATAATCCATAAGCTATATCTCGGGTAATGTGAATGCCACCAATTGGAATGCTGCTTGTGTACACAAGTTTTCCTCTCTTAAAAATTCCAATTGCAGTGCATCCACCTCCTATGTCAACAACGGCAGTTCCTAGCTCTTTTTCATCTTTACTTAGACAGGCAAGGCCTGCAGAATATGCAGAAGCAACACAACCAGCCATACTTATCCCACTATTATTAGTTATACAATTTTCGATATTGGTAAGCGCTGGACGCGAAGCAGTGACAACATTAACATCAGCAGACAATCTTTTTCCATATAATCCACTGACCTCCTTTATGTCAGTCATATCATCTAAGTGATATTTAAGTGGTATATTGTGAATTATAACATTTTCTTCGATATATTTCTCAAATGTCTGAAAGACTACACGTTTTATGTCTCGGTCTAAAATTTCGTGATTAGCTGCAATTATTTCGTTATGTACGTTAAAAGAAGAAATCCCACATCCAGCCACATTCACATATATCTGGTCTATAGTCTCTTCTGATACTTGTTCAGCTAAACCTACAGTTGATGAAATAGAGTAACTTGCATGCTTTGCATCAGTTATTGATCCACCACTTATACCTTCTGCACTTTTATAACCCGTTCCTATTATTTTATAGCTAAGATTGCTATTAATCTTAACAATTAGACAAATAATCTTTGTTGTGCCTATATCTAAAACAGCAAAGATATTTCTTTTTGGCTTTACTATTACCGCAGAATACATTGATTGACCTTATTACACAATTTCATTTAAATTGCAGCTCCCTTCAATAATTTATATTTCTATTATAAATGTAGCAACATTTTAATATACCTAGACAAAAAGAAAAATAAAACACAGAATTACAATTTTTATGTCTAAGTTACCAATTGTAATTGCCCCTGACGAAAGATTAACTACACGCGCCAGTGAAGTAACAGATATAACCGATAAAATTAAAGAATTAGTAAACGACATGTTCGAAACTATGTACGATGCAGAAGGTCTTGGTCTTGCTGCAGTACAAGTTGGAGTGCTGAAGAGAATTTTTGTCATGGACGTTCAGCCAGAAAAGGCTGGAGATGAGCTAGTAGGGTATGACTCAGTTGGCAAGTTTTGTATGATTAACCCTGAAATTAAGGAATTATCTGATGAACAAGTCATTATGAGTGAAGGATGTCTTTCAATTCCGGAGCAAAGCCATGAAATCAAGCGTCCAAAATATTTAACTGTAAAATATAAAAACTTAAATAACGAAGAACAGACGCTAAAAGCTAGTGGTTGGCTTGCAAGGTGTATTCAGCATGAATTGGATCACTTAAATGGTATATTATACATTAGACATTTATCTAGGTTGAAGTATGATTTGGCTATGAAAAAAGCACAAAAGGTTAAGAGGCACTATGAGCAATGAAGATCTAGAATTGTTGAAGTTCTATCATGAAGTGGGAGTTGATTGCACACTAACTGAAAGTGAAGAGGAAAAAAAAATGGAAAATGAGAGAGCTGCACAATCTTCTGTCATCGAGCAGAAAAAAGAACAACAAACCATGTTCCCAAGTGACTGGATCATTGAAGCAAGGAAGCTTGCAAGTGAATGTAGTAGTGTAGACGAACTAAGAAGTGCAGTTAAGTCATTTGAGGGTTGTGAAATAAAAAAAACTGCAACTAATACTGTTTTTTCTGATGGTAATCCGAATGCAAAAATCATGCTTATTGGTGAAGCACCAGGAGCAAATGAAGACCTGAAAGGCATACCATTTTGTGGTGCAAGCGGAATGCTGCTCGATAAGATGCTCGGTGCAATTAGTCTGGACCGCACTAAGGTGTATATAAGCAATGCGGTATTTTGGCGTCCACCTGGTAACAGAAAGCCAACTGATCTGGAGCTTGATATGTGCAGACCATTTGTTGAGAAGCACATTGCTCTTATTTTACCGCAAATTCTGATTTTTGTCGGAGGAATTGCATGTTATAGCCTTCTTGATAACACAAAGACTATATCGAACTTGCGTGGCAGATTTCATACTTATACTAACCAATATTTATCTCATTCAATTACTACAGCCGCTATATTTCATCCAGCCTATCTACTTCGTCAACCAGCACAAAAACGCTTAGCTTGGGAAGATTTGAAGAAGATTAGGGAATATCTTGATAACACCAATAACTACACGGATGTTTAGCTTACTACTCGTTATCATCTTAGTACCGGCTAATTGAATTAAATATTGAAAAATCTACTAAACAGAGAAAAAGGCAAAAGAAAATCTATCAGCTACTACCTATTTTTTTAATTGGCGTTTTTTATTGTGTTAAATCCTTTGATAAGCGCATTTTAGCTTATGTGGGTAAAAGTTTTATAAAGACATAGAGTGCACATAGTGCAAAAAATTAAACATCAAGTATATTGAGCTTTTTGTCGTTTTATCTGCACAGACTGAAGATAAATAATATATCTTCACCCTTATTTTAAGGAGAATGGCGGAGTCCGTCAAGTAACTCTTGCTGTTGCTATAGCTGCTTGAGTTCCTGTAATCACAATGTTGGTGCAATGCACGCATGGAATTTTATTTACTCTATAATATGTTGGTTTATAGTAGTACTAATGCAGAAATAAAGGGAGGAGACATTGGAAAGCAATATAAAAAAATTGAAAGGAAATTTTTTAGAACAAGCAATTAGAGTAAATCATGCTGGCGAATATGGAGCCATTTGTATTTATTCTGGTCAAAAATTTATTCTTAAAAAATCTTCCATAATTGACAAAATAATTGAAATGGAGGAGCAGGAAAAAAAACATTTCCACTATTTTAATGAGAAAATCAAGGAGCAAAGAGTTCGTCCTACTGTTTTGTTGCCAATTTGGCGTGCTTTAGGGGTGTCACTTGGTGTTGTAACTGCTATGATGGGTAAAAAAGCCGCTATGGCTTGCACTGCTGCAGTTGAAGAAGTGATCGGAGAGCACTACAAGGAGCAAGTCTTACATTTAGAATATGGGGAATTAAGAGAAACCATAAGTAAGTTTCGTGATGAGGAGTTAGAACACAGAGATATTGCAATTCAGCACAATGCCGAAAGCGCACTTGGCTACAACGTTTTATCTTTGTTCATAAAAACAAGCTGCAAAGCTGCTATTTACCTCTCTAAATTGATTTAATCAATCACTATTTGACAACCAACCACAGTTGCCTTTAGTTCTTGTGCTAATTGCTGCCCCATATCCTCTACTCCAATCGAATGCGTATGAATGTTTATAATTAATTTCTTAATTATTATCCTAAAAATACATTAATTTAATTCCCTATTAGAGTTTTCTTGTTGTTGTAAACATGTTTGCATAAGACTAGTAGATGGAACGTTTTTAATAGTCTGATACCAATTCCCACTATATAAAGAACAGATAGACAATAATGGGAAAGAAGTGATACTAAAGTAGATAAAATAGAGAGGTATAAATGGCATTAAGGTCAAAACTATTAGACGAAAAAGTTGTAAATTTGGCGAAAGAAATGTTAAAAAAGGTCAGAAATAACGCATATGTTTCAAAAAAGTTACAAGCGGTGATAGCAGGAAAAGAAAGTAGTATAAGCGCTGTGGCAAGAATATGTAAAATTTCAAGGACTGCTTTGACTGAATGGATAAAGCATCTAAAATTTGGTAGAGTAGAAAGATTATTTTCCCCGTCTCAGCGGCGAAGAAAAAGCAAATTAAACAAAAATCAACGTGAGCAAATTGAAATATGGGTAGAAAGAAATCCAAATATTACTATTAAGGAAGTGCAAATAAAAATCTCAGAGGAATTTGGCCTAAACATTAGCAAATCAACAGTGCACCGTGAGATACAAAGGATGAAGTTTTCTTACATAACACCGAGGCCAATTCACCATAAACAAGATAAAAACAAGCAAGAAGAGTTTAAAAAATACTTCAATAAAATAGTCAATTCCCACCCTGAAAAGGAGGTATTTTTTTGATGAATCACGATTTGGAACTCATTCAAAAATCGGACACGGATGGTTTAAAAAAGGGGTCAGAACACAGGTTAAAATGAAAATTGGTAGACAAAATTTCTATATCTACAGTGCGGTAAATCCAAGAAGTGGTAAGAAAATTAGCCTACTTGCTCCATATGTAAACACTGATTGTATGAATATATTTCTGGAGCAGATGTCGAAAGATTTAGGCACGAAAGAAGCCTTTCTTGTAATGGATTGTGCAAGTTGGCATAGATCAAAAAGTTTGAAAATTCAGGAAAACATTACCATCATATACTTGCCTCCTTATTCACCGGAACTGAATCCTGTTGAAAGGTTGTGGCAATATATCAAATACAATACTTTACGCAATAGTATCTACGATACCATAGGTTTACTTGAAGATGTTTTGTGTAATTTTATTGTCAATATTTCCAGTACTACTATTAAACGAGTTTGTAATGTTTCTTATTTGTTCGGTCAGTAATGGATTTTGGTATGAGTTAACTCCTCAGGAATATTTTCAAAACTCTTGCCCATAACTTCTAAAACACTTTTCCCCTGTATAAGACAATTCCCTCCAAAGCTTGATTTGTTTTCTAACTTGCTAAACCTTATTTTGCTTTTCTCATCAATTTCTACTACCATTTTGTTACCATCTTTCCGTAGATAAATACTAATCTCTCCTATTTTAGTAGTAAAAAATATTTCAATACCACCTTTTAAGATATCTGTGTAATTTCTTTTTCCATCTTCTGTAATTTCAACTTTTACTATACTTTCCTTAATCTGAAATATGCCAACTTCTAAATCCTTAGCTTTTTCATTATTTAAAGTTCTTGCAGTTTTAACAATACTACCTTGTGGATACTTAATATAAAAATATTTATTATCTACTTCTACTTCAAGATCATATTTATCAATTTGCTTGTTATTTTCTTTCACAATACCTTCAAATGCTAGACCCTCTAGCATTTTTTTCTTACTCTTACATTGTTCGTTAAGATCATTTAAATAATTAGAGCCGTAATATCCGCCTTCAATATCGCTATAAAAAGATAATCCTTTTTCTACCCCACCTTTTAACACTAAATTACGAGTGATCTTTTGTATGATATTTTTTGTAGTTGAATTGTGTGGATTTGCATGAAAGCGATTAATTAATTCTTCCATTTTTTCAAATATAAAATTTGTTACAGTCTTATTATCCTTACCGTAATATGAGTTTAATCTTATTCCTTGATTTAAATAACCCTCTATTGTGCGTTCCATGTACTTTAAAACGCTTTCTTGCTCATCGTGTTCTGTTATACCTTTTATCATCTCATCACAAAATTTTTTAACTAGAATTTGTTCATCTGTAGTCAATGGTATTTGCAATTTCGTAAAAGATGAGTCTCGCTCAAAAAGATAAATTATTGACAATTCCTCTGCTCTTTTAATAAAGTCATAATTCCTTAGATATTCTGCAATATCTTTGTTTTTTGCGTACCTTTTCTTGGTTAAATCCATATGCCTATCTTTACGACTTATAGTCGGTAATTTTGGATTTGATGAATTACTCTGTTGACTATTGAAGAAGCTGTTAGAGAACTGTTCAGGCTCTAAAATAAGATTACTTTCACCTTGTTTACCTACTTGATTTAACATATTATATACCATAACCACTAAAACTTTTTAGTGACTACTTCAATACATAGATAAGTCAATAAAAATATCTTTTTCTCTTCAGTGCTAAAAAATTGTCAAAAATCTCAAAATTGGTTAATTGCATATAACCTACTTTCTGGTATACATCAAAACTACTGTAGAAAGCTTCAACTTTGAAAGGGATTAACAAATAAAACTCTTGTACTTTGCCTCTACTAAAGTACAATCAGGCTTTATTTAATATTTTTCATGCTTGATGAAGTACATGAGGAGTGTGGGGTATTTGGCATAAGTTACAACCAAAGTGCTGCTTTTAACTCTATACTTGCTCTCCACGCTTTGCAGCATAGAGGTCAAGAGTCTTTTGGCGTAGTAACCAGTAACAACGATAAGCTGCACTCTTATCACTTTCAAGGTCAAGTGAGCAGTGTATTTGATGATATAGATGAAATAAAGAAATCCTTACCTGGAGATTGTGCAATAGGTCATGTTCGATACTCAACAAGTGGTAGTAAATTTGGAGTGCAGCCCATATTTGGCAAAAGTGGCAAATTTGGGGATTTTGCCATAGCACATAATGGTAATTTAATTAATATTTCTCCGATACGCGAACAATTAATTAAACAAGAGTGCGTTTTTCAGTCAGATATTGATACAGAAGTAGTAGTGCATCTGACAGCAAGTGGTGAAAAAGATAGCTTTTTAGAGAGTTTTATATATGCATTAAAGCAAATACAAGGTGCTTATTCTTTTGTGGCAATCAATCAAGAAGTAGTTATTGGAGTACGTGATCCATCTGGAATCAGGCCTCTTGTTTTAGGAAAGTTAAACGATTCTTACGTTCTTGCATCTGAAACTTGTGCTCTTGATATAATAAATGCAGAGTTTATTAGAGAAATAGAACCAGGCGAATTAGTTACCATCAGTTCGGATAGTAAGCTAGCCTCAATGTTTCCTTTCCCACAGCAAAAATCAAGTTTTTGTATTTTTGAATACGTTTACTTCTCGAGACCAGACAGCATAATGGAGAATAGGTCCATATATGATATAAGAAAAGAAATAGGAAGAATACTTGCAGAAGAGAGCCCACCAAAAAACAATGTAGATATGGTTGTACCAATACCTGATTCTGGAATACCTGCAGCTATTGGATATGCAAAGCATTCAGGATTACCTATGGAACTGGGGATAATTCGTAATCATTACATAGGAAGAACTTTTATACAACCAACTGCTGAAGTACGTAAAGTTAGAATAAAATTAAAATTCAATGCTAATAAGCACACTTTGAAAGGTAAAAACATAATTTTAATAGATGATAGTATAGTGCGTGGTAGTACGTTAACAAACATAATAGTTATGCTAAAAGATGCAGGAGTAAAAGAGATTCACCTCAAAATTTCAAGTCCACCAATTAAGCATTCTTGTTTTTATGGAATAGATACGCCAGAGTGCAAAGATTTAATTGCTGCAAATAAATCTGTAGAGGAAATTAAGGAAATTATAGGAGTAAATAGCTTAGCCTTCTTGAGTATTAATGGATTATACAGGGCTGTTAAAGAAGAAAAACGTAACAATGCTACACCGCAATATTGTGATGCTTGCTTCACTGGTGACTACCCAATTGGTAAGTAATCTATTATTAATGAAGGTGAGGTTTTTTCTATATTACATTAACACTTTTAAAAATAGGTTTTTTGCATAACCATATAGTTTTTGCCTGGGCGTCATTTGAGTGAAAACTACTTTACAAATTTCGTCATTCCCTTTACTATGATAATAAGAGTATTTATCATTATTTTTGATCTGCAGGTTCAATTACAAAATCAGTAAAAAACTCAAATATTTATTGGCAAATTACACAAAAATTATAGCGGCTTTTTTTATTTTTTCTACATTCAGCCAAAACGCGCTTGTTAGGACATTATTACAACGCCAATTTACATTATTAAAACTCTTCACACGGGGATTCTTTTGCCTTTTTTCTTCATTTGGTAAATTTCTTAATATTTATAGCAAAAAGAGCACAGATGTCATTCCAGTGCTTGACACTGGGATGACAACGGAGGGACTACTCGAATAACACCTTTATGGTGGCTTAAGTCACAAGTTCGTGCAGTAATGGTGCTCCTTAAAGAAGCACCATTTGCTAATGTTTTTCTGAAATTTTAGTGCCTAGCGGCAGCTATTTGATGTTGCATCCCATGTTTGACCACTAGGGCAAGTTGGGGTTGTACTACTAGTTGTACATGCATCTTTTCCTGTTATTGCTTTCACAACTGCAGGAGCGCCAAAAAACACAGCAGTGAACGCACCGAGTGCAAAAAGCGCTGGCCACGGCATTCTGCCAAATATTGCAAGCAATGCTGCACCTATTATCACTATCGTGATCATTGGTCCACCCAAACTGTGAGTATAGCTCACTATTTTACATATCACTGCTGATGTTTCATCAGCATGTACATCAAACGCAAAGGAAAGAATTAAAGCTACAAGTAGAAGAAAGTTTTTCATTATGCCTCCGTATTTAACGCTGGATTATCCTTCACTTTGATTAAATTTAAGTAAACGGTGAGGATTTTTTACTTAAAAGTATGCTTTATTTCATTTAGAATACTTTTCTTAGTTTATTTATATTACAAGTGCTACAGAAATTTTATAGTATCGTTTATTGCCTTTATCGTGCTTTAATTGACACAATTTATAATGATGGAGTGGAGCATGCAGGGTATCTATCATTTTTAATCCTGTTATCAATATTTCCTTTTCTTATTGTTTTAATAGCCATGGCATCAACGTTCGTAAATTTCTTAGATCAATACAATGTCGGCTGGGCATTTATTATTGATAACATGCCACAGGATATTTTATCATCTTTGATGCCACGTATTAGGGAGATAATATCAGGCCCTCCGCAAAGCTTATTAACCTTGGCAATTGTAGGCGCTGTTTGGACTGCCTCATCGACAATTGAAGGATTTAGAACGATATTGAATAAGGCCTATAAAGTTCCGGTTTCATCGCCTTATATATGGAGAAGGGTGCTCAGTATATTACAATTTTTAGTAATTACGCTTGTTACAACTCTGACTATAGTATTTTTTACATTAGTGCCAATGTTAATTGATTTTTCTTACCAAGGGCTAAGTTATACTAGATATTTACTTATTGAGTTTCTGCTTTTTACTATAGTATCTTGGCTATATTTCACATTGCCAAACATAAAACAAAACTTATCAGACGTATTTCCCGGATCTTGTGTGGCTGTTATTCTTTGGACGATCTCTGCTTCAGCTTTCAAGCAATACTTAAAAGCTTCTTTTGACCAACTGAATTTGATATATGGAAGCTTAGGTGGTGTGGTAGTATCGTTACTATTTTTTTATGTGCTAAGTTTGATTTTTATATATGGAGCAAAATTTAATTTTCAGCTAAAATATTTCAATGGATCTTGCTAAGGAGAAAGAAATGGGTGACTTAGAAGGTAAAATAGCTTTAATTACCGGAGCTTCAGGTGGAATAGGCTCTTCTGTTGCAAAAAGATTTGTAAAAGAAGGTGCATGTGTAATTCTGATTTCCAGATCTCTTGATAATCTCAAGCCATTGTATAACGAAATTGAAGAGCTTAAAGAAGGCTCTGTGAAACTAATTCAACTTGATCTTTTGGACTTTGAAAACGTAGAAAAACTGGCAAATATGATAGAAAGCCCAAAATTATCAGAATCTGGAACACTTGATATACTGATTACATGCACTGAAATTTTAGGTAAGTTGAGCTCTGTTCATGATTGTGAGCTTGAAGATCTACAGAACGTAATGAACACAAATTTTACTGCCAGTTGGTACTTGCTAAAAAATTTGGGTCCAATACTAAAAAAGTCTAATGCTGGAAGAGCGATATTCATGACCTCAGAGATAACACTTTCTCCTTCCTCTTATCCATATTGGGTACCATATGCTGCAAGTAAGGCTGCGCTAGAAGCAATGGTGAAGATGTATGCATCTGAGACAAAGCATACGAACTTATGCATAAATGCCGTGTATTCGGAAGGGCCTATCGATAGTGAAATGTATAAGCAAGCATTTTTGGGAAAAGATATATCTGAATTAGTATCGCCTGAGAAGTTAACAAATAAATTCGTAGAGTTGGCTTCTGATGACTGCAGTATATCAGGACAAATCTTGCCATTAAGTAAATCTCCCGAATAAATTACCATAGTATCTGCAAAGATACCGTTAAGCCTAAAGGTAGTTAGGTTTAATAAAAATTCACATACACAGGAAAGATTGGTAACATTATTTGAGACGAGACTATTATTGTAATTATGCCAAAACGCACAGATATAGAATCTATATTAGTAATAGGAGCAGGCCCAATAGTTATAGGTCAGGCATGCGAGTTTGATTATTCCGGAACGCAAAGCTGTAAAGTATTAAAAAGTGAAGGTTATAAAGTCATTTTGGTTAACTCCAATCCTGCAACTATAATGACAGATCCTGAATTCTCTGATGCAACTTATATTGAGCCGGTACTGCCTGAAATCATAGAGAAAATTATAATCAAGGAGATGCCAGATGCAATATTGCCAACAATGGGCGGGCAAACAGCACTCAATTGCGCAATAAAACTTGCAGATGATGGAGTGTTAGACAAATACAACGTAGAATTAATAGGGGTAAATAGAGAAGCAATAAAAAAAGCAGAGGATAGAGAGTTATTCCGTAAGTCCATGGATAGAATAGGACTGAAATACCCCAAAAGTATCATTATAAAAAATCAAGAACAAATAAAAGAGGCTTTGGACTACATTGGATTACCAGCAATCATCCGCTCATCATTCACCCTTGGTGGTGCAGGTAGCGGCATAGCATACAATAAAGAGGAGTTTTTCAATATTGCAGAAAGTGCTCTAAAAATTTCACCAATAAATGAAGTTCAGATAGATGAATCAATTATGGGCTGGAAGGAATATGAAATGGAAGTTATCCGTGACTGCAAGGATAACTGTATAATAGTGTGTTCAATAGAAAATATTGATCCAATGGGAGTGCACACCGGAGATAGTATCACAGTTGCTCCTGCTTTGACTCTGCGTGATGCTGAATATCAACAAATGAGAAATGCATCTATAGCAGTGCTGAGAGAAATTGATGTTAGTGCCGGTGGTGCAAATGTTCAGTTTGCAGTGAATCCTAAAGAAGATGGAAGCCTCGTTGTAATTGAAATGAATCCAAGAGTTTCTCGCTCTTCTGCACTTGCTTCGAAAGCAACAGGCTATCCTATTGCAAAAGTTGTAACTAAACTTGCTATTGGCTATTCGCTCGATGAAATACGTAACGACTGCGCTCCAATAATACCAGCAGCATTCGAACCAGTGATTGATTATATCGTTACTAAAATTCCTCGTTTTGAATTTGAGAAGTTTAAGGGGACGAATTGTGAATTATCAACCTCCATGAAATCAGTGGGAGAAGTAATGTCGATCGGCCGCACTTTTAATGAGTCACTGCAGAAAGCTTTTCGTTCACTTGAAACTGATCTTACAGGACTTGATGAAGTATTTCCTGGGAACATTGATATTGATCACGTAAAATCTCAATTAGCAAAATTGCTGCCAAACAGATTACTGATTGCTGCTGACGCAATGCGTCATGGAATAAGCATAGAAGAAATAAATTCGATTACAGGATATGATTTGTGGGTTTTGCAGAATATACAGCTAATTATATTAGCTGAACAAAAAATCAAGGAAAACGGCCTGCCTGAGACTGCATATGAAATGTTAGAGCTGAAAAAAATGGGGTTTTCAGATGCAAGATTGGCAAAATTAAGCAATAAGAAAGTAGAGCAAATTGAAGAAATAAGAAAAAAATTTGGCATTAAACAAGTTTATAAGCGTGTAGACACCTGTGCAGCTGAATTTGAATCGAGCACTGCTTATATGTATGGCTGTTATGAGGGTGATGTTGAAAATAAAACGGAATGTGAGGCGAATATTTCGGATCGAAAAAAAGTTGTCATTTTAGGAAGTGGTCCAAACCGCATTGGTCAGGGTATTGAGTTCGATTATGCTTGCGTACATGCAGCTTCTGCCGCCAAAGAAATGGGGTATGAAACAATAATGATTAACTGTAATCCAGAAACCGTTTCAACTGATTATGATACCGCTGATCGTTTATATTTCGCCCCACTGATTGCAGAGGATGTGCTTGAAATACTAAGCAAAGAGCAAGAAAATGGCACACTGGTTGGTGTAATAGTTCAAATAGGTGGTCAAACACCTTTAAAGTTAGCCAAAGTGCTTAACGAGAGAGGTTTCAAAATTCTGGGAACTTCGTTTGATTCTATTGACCTTGCAGAAGATCGCATGAGATTTAAAAACCTTGCTTTGCAACTTAATTTAAAACAACCTGAAAGTTCTATCTGCCATTCAGTAAAAGAAGCGTTAACCAACGCAGAAAAGGTGGGGTTTCCACTAGTAGTCAGGCCATCATATGTCCTCGGCGGTCAGTCTATGTCGATTAGACATGATACTCAGAGCTTTAAAGAGTATGTCTTGAATCAAACCAAAATTTTTGAACACGGGTCACTGCTTCTTGATAAATTTTTAGTCAATGCAGTTGAGGTTGACGTTGATGCTGTATGTGATGGGAAAAAAGTTTTCATTGCAGCGGTCATGGAGCACATTGAAGAAGCTGGTATCCACTCTGGCGATTCAACATGCTCAATACCGACAAATACATTGAGTGACGAAGTAATAAAAGAGATCGAGCTCCAAACTGAAAGAATAGCTCTTGCACTAGAAGTGAAAGGTCTGATAAACATTCAGTTTGCTGTTCAAGAGAGTGATGTATACATACTTGAAGTGAATTTAAGGGCTAGCCGTACAGTTCCTTTTATTTCCAAGGTAATCAATATTCCTATTGCAAAGCTTGCCACTCAGGTTATTTTGGGTAAAAAATTGAATCAGGAAAACAAGCCTTTCAATCATTTTGCAGTTAAAGCTGCTGTTTTTCCATTCACGCGTTTTTCGGGAATTGACACTTTACTTGGTCCTGAAATGAAATCAACAGGAGAAGTGATGGGAATTGACTTATCTTTCGGAGCTGCACTTGCAAAAGTGCACATGGCTGCAGGATACAAGTTACCAACAGAAGGAACAGCTCTGGTTTCAGTAAAAGATGATGATAAAGAGTATATATTGCCTGTTGTACGAATGTTGAAAGAACTGAGTTTTGAAATATATGCCACCAAAGGCACAGCTTTGTATCTGAACAATAACGGCATTGCTGCAAAAGCTGTAAATAAAGTGAGAGAAGGCAGACCCCACATAGTTGATATGCTCAAAGATGGAAAAATAAATCTAGTAATCAATACTTCAAAAGGTGTGAAATCAGTCTCAGATAGCAAAGATATCAGGAGAACTGCTATTTTGCAAAATATAGCTTATAGCACCACAGCTTCTGGGAGTAAAGCGTTAGCGCTTGCAATTCAATATGTAAAGAATAGCAAATTGGAAGTGAAATCATTACAGCAGATACAAAATGTTTAAATATCAAGACTATAATAAATTATTACTTATTTCAAAATTAGGATCGTGTAAGCTAAGGCGAGAGAAATTTAATTAAAGGATTTTTGTGTCAGTATCAATATATAACTGCCTTGAGCGTTTGTTGAAAGGCTTTGTACTAATTTTCTTGATTCAAACAATATGCTAGACTTTAACTTAAAAATCTTTGTAAGTGATCACGACTGAAAGGTGTTTTCATGCATTTTTTACCTGAGTGCAATAAGTGTAATTCATTGAGTTTCCAAAATTGATAATGAAGAAAAGCATTACTCGTCTAATAAAAGCAATTCAATACTCCTGTGAAGGAATAAAATCAGCTTTTGTATCAGAAGTTGCGTTCAGACAGGAGTTACTGCTTTTTATAATATGTGTTTCAACTTTGTTTGTTTTAGATGTAAGTAATTTAGAACGTGCAGTAATGGTAAGTAGCCTATTTTTGGTGTTAATTGTAGAAATTATTAACACTGCTTTTGAAACAACAATTGAGCGTATTTCCAGTGAACAACATATACTTTCAAAAAAAGTGAAAGATCTAGGTAGTGCAGCAGTTTTTCTCTCATTAATTAACTTCTTGATAACATGGATGGTAATATTGATATGAATGTTGTTAAGATATATTTTCAAATTCACCGATTAAGACTTGCATGTCTTGTGGTAAATCAGAAACAAATTCCATATATTCTTTACTTTTTGGATGATATAAGCCTAGCGTGTGAGCATGTAGTGCCTGTCTATTGAAATTACGGATAAAGTCAGAGTTTTTAGCATGTTTTGCACTTTTACTACTATTTTTTCCGTAAACTTGATCACCAACTACAGAATGTCCTATGTGGCTCATGTGTACTCGAATTTGGTGTGTTCTGCCTGTCTCTAAAGTACATTTAACCAGGCTTGCTTGCCCTATAATTTTCTTCACTGAATAATGAGTGATTGCTAATTTACCTGCTGTTTTTGTGACACACATCATTTCTTTATTACTGCGTTTTGGAGCAATATGGGTTTTTACTGTTCCTTGCAGATTAGGTAATGCTCCCCAAATTACTGCTAAGTATTCCCGTTTTATTTTACGATTTGATAGCAGCTCAGACAAGAAGCTGTGGGATTGTTCATTTTTTGCAATTACCATGAGTCCACTAGTATCTTTATCAAGCCTGTGAACAATTCCTGGTCTTGTATTTGTATATGGAATTTTGCCAAGGTGAGCGATCACTGCATTCAGGAGTGTATCATTGTTTGTTCCAGCACCTGGGTGTACTGTTAATCTACTTTGTTTACTCAGAACTATAATGTCCCCATCTTCGTAGATGATATCAAGCTTTATATTATAGTTAGGTTCAATTGATGTGGATATGTCAGGTTGAACGAGATGTACTATATACTCTTCACCTGGTTTTACTATGTGGTCATTATTAATTATCGGCGTGCCAAATAATGTTACCCGCTCATCTTGTATCAATCTTTGCGCTTTACTGCGTGATATGTTGCACTTTTTAGCTATGTAAGTATCTAGCCTTAATTTTTTTTCGTCACTATTAACATTTAAGGTTATATCTATGGTCACTACCCTGCGCAAGCTACTTTGAATGCTGCATGAACATCTGGATCCACAAAATCAACTTTTGTGTTAGGTTGAGCTTGAAGCCCATCTTGTTTCTGGATATTAAAAGTCATTTGAGAGCCATCTTTCCAGTGGATTATTACCTTATTATCAAAATTTCTTAATGTTACCTCACTGACTTTTTCTCCCTTATCATCTTTTTCTTCCAACTTAATAGATTCTAATAAATAGAAGAAAAACTCACTTGCTTTGCCATTAATTTTTTTTCTCCATTCATCCATTTTTTCTTGTTCAGATAATTCTTTTTCCAATTTTGCATTTTCTTGCTCCAGCTCTTTCATCCTTTTTTTTGATTTTAATAGTCTATTTTTTTCTTTTGCTTTTTTCTCTTCATCCCGTTGTTTGTCAAAAGGAGTAGCAGTAATACTGCCTTCACTGCTATTAGGTTCATTTGATTGAGTCTGTTTATTCTTTAATTCTGCTAGCTCATCTTTTACTTTTTTTAGTTCTTCTTCTAATTCGTTCTTTATCTTTTCCGCTTCTTCTTTTTGTTTTTCCAATGTATCTATGAACTCACGATCATCGCTAATTGTTCTTTCTCCAGACTGAAAAAAGCCAACTAATCTGCTTGGTTCAAATCGCTCAACCTTATCTTCAGCGATTTTAATAGTATTCTCTAAACTAGAAAAAATGCTTTCAATTTTTAGTGAATTTGTTCTTTTTGCCAGCTCTTTAGCTTCGCTTAAAATGACCATCATTTCCTTACGCAACTTATCTAAATCTTTTTTGATGTCTCCTCTAATTCCTTGTAGATGAACAAGTGTTTCTTGAATTTCATCATTTGCAGGTTTTAGAAGTTTGCTATCAAGTAGATCTGTAGCTTCACCTAAGTGCTTATCGAGTGAGTCAACAATTTTATCTGTAAAATCAGTCAAGTGCTTATCAAGTAATTTTATCAATCGAGATATAGAATCATTTTCTTCCTCATCTTTTGTCTTTTTTTCCATTACCGATACAACCCCACCTCTTCTGAATGGAAAGAGAATATCCAAATTGTTAAACTTTTTAACAATATTATGATTATTGTTTATCTCATTGTTTTTTAGCTTGCTGAATGTTATACATATCCCAACAATAGCAATGATACTAGCCAGTGCAACTATGGCCCATTCCAAATCCTGAACATTGGCAAAGCTAAATCTATTTTGTATTAATGCGCCAACTATAATTACAGTGCTAATTATATATGGTATGGTAAGAAAAATGGCCTTATTTTTATTCTCCTGTTTCTGACTATCTAATATCTTTTTCTGACTTTCAGAAATTGGTAAAACTATTGAAAAGTTTGCTTTTTTGTGACCTATAAGACTTAAATTTGGTTTTATCTCTATTTTTAGAGCATTTTCAGCAAGTTCACTTATCTCGTTGTCTTTGCCACCTCTAATTTTATCATTTATTAATTCCTCTATCGGCTTTTTTCCTTCTTTTATCTTCTGCTTATGCATATATCTCATAGCAGAAGAGGCAACAAAAGCTGTTAAAAGAATCACAGAAACCAAAGTATAAATTGGCATGAATGTTGGGTTAAAAATATCTGTAATAAAGCTTAAATTATTACTAGTTATTATTATTGCAGCTACATAAGCCAAAGAAAATTGAAGCCAAGTATTTACAGCTGCTATAGGTAGAGTGTTACTTACGGAATATTTCTTTGTTGCACGCCATAACCTAGGAAAAAAACCAATAGCATCATCTATTTTGGCAAAATTATGATCTACCTTAACCTTGAAAGGATTTGTTGTATCTGAATGCATAAATTTCCTTACACCTTAATTAATTATATATAAATGATACTTTAAAAACAAGTTTTTTGGCTTATGCCAAGGACGATTAGAACGCACTTTACTAACCTTTATACCACTATCTGTTAGCCAAACAGAGTGTGTGCCATATGCTTCTAAGTCAGCATACTTGATGGTTTTAGTATTGCAAGCTGGGTAGTTGAATTTGCTTAGCTGAATTACTAGATCGACATTGTTACAACTTTCTACAATATCTTCTTTTTTATAAGCTAGCAACACTGACTTATTATTTCCTTTATTATATATACAGTCATAATCATTACATTTTAGCCTTTTGTTTGAATTACTGAATTTAGTATGATTCAAAATTTGATTCTGCCCGTTTTGTTTAGCCCATGTTTTGACAACAAAGTTCCTATTTTTCCTAGTAAGAGAATATAGTAAACTGTCATCTTCTTTTACAGCAAGATTATCAATGCTGACCAGGATGTCAGGGGTTCTATACATAGCGCTAGAGAAAATACCCAGCACAATAAAGAAAATTCCAAAAAAACGCCAATTCCTTTCCCACAAGCATAGCCACAATAACCCAAGTGTTATTATAATAATTGATGAGCCAGGAAAAGTGCGAGTGGGAATAACCAAATACTGAAGACTAGCGATTGCATTTGTTATACACAAGATACTGTCAATTGGGCGCTCTATAAATGGCGCTATAATCCATTCAATACCTAAAGGAATCAATAAAACATAAATTATTCCAAGTGGAATAATAATGAGTGTAACTATTGGTATAGCAATCAAATTTGTGATAATGCCACTGATTGAACAATAGTTAAAATTGTATATTGTGTACGGAACAGTTGCTAAACTTGCTATGACTGAGCTGATCATTATCGACACAAAATATTTTATTATTTTTATTTTGAATAACTTATTAGCATTGATCTGATAGCTGGCAATTAGTGCCAAAACAGCAGAAAATGACATTTGAAAACCTGGCTTTAAGATTGCTTCTGGCTCCACTATGAGTATCACCGAAGCAGCAAACGCAATTGCTATTAATCCTCGATATTTCCTTTCTATGATTATTGCAACAAGTACCAAGATCACCATGATGTAGGCACGCTGAGCAGAAATTTGCATACCGGTAATCAACAAATAAAAGGTAGTTGGCAAGATAGTAAAGAATGCAGATATTTTTTTAGTGTTATATTTAAGAGTCAAAGTTTCAGATATTGCAAATAAATTACGGAATACTATAAAAAACAGACCAGCAACAAACGATAAATGTAAACCAGATATAGCGAATAAATGTGCTATACCTGAATCTCGTATCGCATTCATAGTTTTTTGATCTATCCCGTCTTTTTTGCCAATTAATAATGCAGAGATTATGTCCGCGTGTGGCTTTTTGGTATTTTGCTGTAGGTTTTCATAGATATATTGACGGAAAGATTCTATATACTCTTGAAATTTTCTTGCTTCAGCCTTTTTGTACAGGACTATTTTGCTTGTTGCAAAGCCTGTTGCACTTATTTTCTGATAATATGCTATTCTTGCGAAATCATATGCATATTCCGAAGGCGCAATTTTTGGAGGAAAGAGTTTTGCTGATAATTTTACTTGATCCCCTATTTTAATGCCTTCTTCCGCTTTGGTTCTAACTGATATTCTGATGTTATCTAACTTAAACTTCGTGTTTTTTATTTCATAAAGCAAAAATTGCTCATATGAGCCCTTGTTATTAATATCCTTCACTGTAGCAACAATATCTTTCACATACCTTTCCTTATCAAGAATGTGAGTATTAACTGAATCTGTTCTGAATTTGCTGGCTGTAAATCCTATGAGCACTGCAATTAAAGAAATGCATAATATTGCGTATTTCCTGTATAATATTGCAATCAGAATTAGTATAGGTGAAAGCAAGAGAAAAATAGATATAGTGAAAGCACAGCTTGGTTCAAAATTTAATGAGAAATAGGTTAAAATTCCTGCACACTGAAAAACAGGGAACCACAATATCAAGTTATATTTTTCATTGCACAGATTGTTATGTATATAATTTACTATCATGTTAAGAAAGGTTAATAGATATATAAATATATGTAATAGTGTGATTTTATTCTTTTATTTATTATTATTACGCATATAATAATAAATAAGCAACGACGCGGGATGGAGCAGCTCGGTAGCTCGTCAGGCTCATAACCTGAAGGTCGTAGGTTCAAATCCTACTCCCGCAACCATCTTTCAATTGTACAAACATTGCGATTTCTCTTATTATAATAGCAATGGTATTTCTAACTCAAAGCTTGTTTTTGACCTGTAGGCTCAATCGTAACATTCAGTAAAAAACTCAGGGTATTTATTGACAAAATTATAGCGGCTGCATGCCTTTTTTCTTTTTTCTTATTACATCAATAATTTCACTATACACTTTATTGTTGTCTTTATCTGCAATTCCAGTAATAACATTACATCTATTAGATTCTTTTATAGCTATTTCTTGAAATCCTTCTCGAACTTTATTATAAAAATCAACGTCCATCTCTTCATACTTATTTTTATCCTTTGCTCTGCTGAGTCCAACTTGAACATC
This sequence comes from Wolbachia endosymbiont (group B) of Hofmannophila pseudospretella, assembly GCF_964028515.1. NCBI lineage: Bacteria > Pseudomonadati > Pseudomonadota > Alphaproteobacteria > Rickettsiales > Anaplasmataceae > Wolbachia > Wolbachia endosymbiont (group B) of Hofmannophila pseudospretella. Next base: position 957,329 of record NZ_OZ034788.1, read on the forward strand.
AATATCTAAAATAAATGTGATATCTGGATATTTAATTTCTACTAATTTGTGTAAGTCTCTTATTAGACTCAAGTCAACACCTAGTCCATACCCTTGATACGCAATAGTTGAATCGATAAATCGATCACAAATAACTGTCTTTCCCTCTTTAAGAGCTGGTAGTATTAATTCTTTCATATGTTCATATCTCATTGAGGTAAATAATAAAAGTTCAGAGATGGGATCAATATTATCCTTAAGTAGTAATCCTCTTATTTTTTCTGCAAAATCAGTACCACCTGGTTCTCTAGTCAATACGACATTATTTTCACCGTGAATTTGCTTGAAATAATTTGCAAGTAACTCAGACTGTGTTGTTTTACCAGAACCATCTATTCCTTCGAAGGTTATGAACATAAATTTTATAATTACAATGCTAAATGCAAACAGTGTACATAGAAACCATTTGACATTTAAGCAATAAGATCATAAATTATATACGGTATACAATTCTCTATGAGCTATGGTTACGCTAGACACTCCTAAGATAGATTTAGACTTTACTGCAAAGAATTTCAATCTCTTGGGAGTGGATAACAAATATTATACATTAAGTGACTGCTATGGGGAAAATGGTCTTATTGTAATGTTTATATGCAATCACTGTCCTTACGTTCAATCAATTATTAGCAATCTAGTAAGCGATGTTAATTTGTTGAAAAAAGATTATCAGGTAAACACCGTTGCAATCATGCCAAATGATGTGAATAAGTACCCAGAAGACTCCTTTGAAAACATGATTAATTTTGCCAAGAAAAATAAGTTTACATTTCCATATTTAATTGACAGTAACCAAGAAGTAGCTAAAGAGTATGGTGCTGTTTGTACCCCTGATCTCTTTGGGTTTAACGCTGATTTAAAACTTCGTTATCGTGGACGTTTTAACAATGCAAAAAAAGAGAAAGTTCAAAATTATGAAATAGGAAGTAGTGATTTATTTCAAGCGATGAAATTTATTGCAAAAACTAGCAATCCTCCAATTGACCAAAAATCAAGTATTGGTTGCTCAATCAAGTGGTCTAATTCTACAGGGTAAATATCATGCACAGTGGCTCTCAGCATTTGTTTGATATTATCATCTTACTTTCCGCTGCTGTGTTTATAGTCATAGCGTTTTGGAAAATGAATATCAGTCCAGTGCTTGGTTACTTTGTTGCAGGTGCGTTGATTGGTTCTCATGGATTTAATCTGATAAATTCAGCTGAAGCAATGGATAACTTCGCAGAATTTGGAGTAGTTTTCCTGTTGTTTATTATAGGTCTTGAATTGACATTTGAACGCCTCATCGCCATGCGTAGGCATGTGTTTGGGTTTGGTTCTCTCCAAGTTATAGTTACTATGATAGCAATATGGTGCATTGCTCTCGCCTTTGGAGTGAGCATAAACATGGCAGCAGTTATTGGTGGTGGGCTTGCACTATCTTCAACAGCAATAGTGTTGCAGGTTCTGCAAGAAAAGGGTTCTCAAGCAAGCCAAGTTGGCAGATTGTCAATAGCAGTGCTACTAATGCAGGACTTTGCAGTGGTACCTCTAATAGTACTAGTGCCCCTGCTTACTGGCAATTCTGAACACAGCTTAATAAGCTCGTTGGCAGGCTCATTAGTGCAAGCAGCTATTGCATTGGTGTTGATATTTGTAACTGGTAGGTTATTACTGAGGCCATTGTTTTCGGTTATTGCCAAAATGGAGAGTAATGAAATCTTTATATCAACAACACTTCTGATAATATTAGGATCAGCATTTATTACTGAACAATTTCATTTATCAATGGCATTAGGCGCATTTGTTGCTGGGTTACTAGTTGCAGAAACAGAACACAGGAATTCGGTAGAACATGCAGTATTGCCATTTAAAGACTTATTTCTTGGTTTATTCTTTATGACTGTTGGCATGTCTATTGATATTGACCTTTTACTCAATAAGTTACCACTCGTTACTTTATTATCAATTATCCTTATCATTTTAAAGACGTCCATTATATATACATTGTGTAGATTTTTTGGATTTAGAAGTGCACCTGCAATACAAGCTGGATTACTGCTTGCACAAGGCGGTGAATTTGCATTTATTTTATTCCGTTTAGCAGATGAATTAGATGTACTATCAAGTGAAATCGCTCAAGTGCTTATGATGGTAACTACAGTAACTATGGCTTTTACTCCTCTTTTATCGGGAATTGGAGACTGGATAGCAAATTCATTTAGCACTGAAAAAATAATACTAGACGATGAAGCAATCGAAACAGACACACAAGATCTTCATAACCACGTAATAGTTGCCGGGTTTGGTAGAGTGGGATATATGGTAACGAAAATGCTTACTGCAGAGCATTTAAGTTATGTTGTTGTAGATATTCAATCAAAAATAGTGAAAGAAGGAAAAAATGACAGTTTCCCTATATATCTTGGAGATGCTACAAGATATGAAATTTTAAAATCAGTAGGAATAGAAAGAGCTCAAGCTCTTGTGGTTTCAATAAAGAACGAAGTCACTATAAAGAAAATAGTTTCTCTAGTTGCAACAAACTTCCCGCATGTAAATATTATAATACGTTTACCAGATTTGAATAATGTGGAGGTTTATAAAGATCTAGGGGCTAGTAAAGTTATTCCCGAAACGTCTGAAATTGGATTGCAGCTAGGTGGAGCAGCATTAAGTTTAAGTGGTATTAGCGAAAGCGGAGTTACATCTTTAAAAGGTAAATTTAGAAAAGGCAACTACAGTATGTTAAAAGACCTTGGTAGTGATAAAGATGAATAATCCTCTATCACTTTAATTAGTGACCAGAAAAACACATTTAATTAAGCAACTATACTCTCTAGAAAGGTGAAATTGACCTTATTGTAACTATGAACAAAATAATAATAAAAAAATTTGGTGGTACTTCGCTAACTGACTTAAATCGAGTTGCAAATCTAATAAAAAACGATATTGAAAAAGGTTATAATGTAATTGCTGTTGTATCTGCTGCTGCAGGATTCACTGACCAAATGGCTTTTCAAGCCAGGCAAATTTCAAATTTAAATTGTAGACAAGAGTTATCAGAGTATGATGTCCTGCTTTCAGCAGGAGAACAAATCTCTTGCGGGTTATTAGCTATCACTCTTCTGTCTGTTGGAGTTAATGCTAAATCATGGCTCGCCTGGCAGTTGCCAATTCTAACGGATAATTTTTATTCTGAGTCTAAAATAAAAAAGATAAAAATTGACCATGTAAAAAGATCTTTTGCTGAGGGTTATACTGCTGCAATCATTGCTGGTTTTCAGGGTATACACGATGATAGAATCACTACTTTTGGTAGAGGAGGATCTGACATCTCAGCAATTGCCTTTGCTGTAGTCTTTGGTATTAGGACTTGTGAAATTTTTACTGATATTGACGGAATATATACAGCAGACCCAAAAATTGTTCCAAGGGCACGCAAGCTTAAATCTATCTCTTACAATGAAATATTGGAGATGTCGTCATCTGGTGCTAAAATATTGCATAATCGTTCAGTACAACTTGCAATGAAGCATAATATTAAGGTGCAAGTGTTATCCACTTTTGAGGAAGTAGAAGGCACTACAGTACTACGCGAAAAAGATGTACTGGAAAGATACTTAATTACTGGAATAACTTATAGCACTCACGAAGCTCTTGTAACTTTTACTAACTTTGCAAATACTCTGGATACTTTAAGAGATATAGCAGGAGCAAACGTTAAAATTGACATGATACATGGGTCAAGCTTTTTGATTTCCAAATTTGATGTTGATTTAATGACAAAGTTATTGAACAAAAATGAAAATTATGTCGTAAACAATAATATAGCTAAAATTTCAATAATTGGTATTGGTGTTATGTCTAACACTGAAGTGATGTACCGCACACTCAAGGTTTTAAGCGAAAAAAAGATAGAAATACTTGCTGTCACAATGTCCGAAATCAAGATCAGTATAGTTGTTCAAAAAAAACACGCTGAGGCTTTAATTAGAGATTTACATACCGAATATGAGCTTGATGTATGACAGCACGCTTGAAATTTATTTACTTGATAATTCAAAAAACTTGAAAGAGCAAAGATAGTTATTGAAATTATCTTGATTTACATCGGTTATCCAAGTTTGACATTGAATGCTTAACACCTCCTCCATTAACACCTTTCTGTAATCTTTATCAAGATGCGACATTATATCGTCAAGCAGAAGAAGAGGTGCTTTATTGTAATGAATACACCTTGCTTTTACACTAGATAAGATGATAGAAAGCAGTAATAGCTTTTGCTCTCCAGTAGAACAAAGATTTATTGGCATGTCCCCTTTTTGGTAAAAAACCCGAAAATTATCATTATGTACAGAAAAGGTTACTCTACCAGTTAATGAGTCTTTTTCTCTGTTTTCCTTTAGACGATTCTGAAAATATTCTGCAGTATCGTTCAAAGTTAGCTGACTGCTAAATTTCAAACTTGCCTTTGGAAAAAACTCATACCAAAATCCATTACTGACCGAACAAATAAGAAACATTACAAACTCGTTTAATAGTAGTACTGGAAATATTGACAATAAAATTACACAAAACATCTTCAAGTAAACCTATGGTATCGTAGATACTATTGCGTAAAGTATTGTATTTGATATATTGCCACAACCTTTCAACAGGATTCAGTTCCGGTGAATAAGGAGGCAAGTATATGATGGTAATGTTTTCCTGAATTTTCAAACTTTTTGATCTATGCCAACTTGCACAATCCATTACAAGAAAGGCTTCTTTCGTGCCTAAATCTTTCGACATCTGCTCCAGAAATATATTCATACAATCAGTGTTTACATATGGAGCAAGTAGGCTAATTTTCTTACCACTTCTTGGATTTACCGCACTGTAGATATAGAAATTTTGTCTACCAATTTTCATTTTAACCTGTGTTCTGACCCCTTTTTTAAACCATCCGTGTCCGATTTTTGAATGAGTTCCAAATCGTGATTCATCAAAAAAATACCTCCTTTTCAGGGTGGGAATTGACTATTTTATTGAAGTATTTTTTAAACTCTTCTTGCTTGTTTTTATCTTGTTTATGGTGAATTGGCCTCGGTGTTATGTAAGAAAACTTCATCCTTTGTATCTCACGGTGCACTGTTGATTTGCTAATGTTTAGGCCAAATTCCTCTGAGATTTTTATTTGCACTTCCTTAATAGTAATATTTGGATTTCTTTCTACCCATATTTCAATTTGCTCACGTTGATTTTTGTTTAATTTGCTTTTTCTTCGCCGCTGAGACGGGGAAAATAATCTTTCTACTCTACCAAATTTTAGATGCTTTATCCATTCAGTCAAAGCAGTCCTTGAAATTTTACATATTCTTGCCACAGCGCTTATACTACTTTCTTTTCCTGCTATCACCGCTTGTAACTTTTTTGAAACATATGCGTTATTTCTGACCTTTTTTAACATTTCTTTCGCCAAATTTACAACTTTTTCGTCTAATAGTTTTGACCTTAATGCCATTTATACCTCTCTATTTTATCTACTTTAGTATCACTTCTTTCCCATTATTGTCTATCTGTTCTTTATATAGTGGGAATTGGTATCACAAGAATGGTTATCAATTGTGCCCTGTAGTATTTTTAAAACAGACAAACGCATACGTAAAATATCAACTGCATTGGTAGCCATGACGTTTTCAAGGCTAGAGAGCCAATTTTCGTCTAAAATATTCTCTCTAAGCAGTTTACTTCGCTCATGTTTAGCTTTCCTGTATTTCATATAGCAATAAGTGTAATTTTCTTCAAACAGTGAGACGATACGGTCTAAAAATTTTAATCTGTCGCTCGGAGAATTAAGAAGAATATAGTCCATTTGTGGAATGAGCCATATTACATTGGATATTCTATACAGAGATGAATAACTTGATTGTGTTTTTCCATCAATTTGTATTAGTTTATTATTAAGATTCTTTCCTATACCAATTGAGTTAAAGTATGTTCCATTAAAAAAGTCATAATGCACTGCCCAATCTTCATTACTGAGTCTATTTTGCATCTCACTAATTTTTACTTTTTTCATGCCATTACTTTTAGCAAGCAACGAGATTGCCTCAAGTATATTAGTTTTACCAACACCATTTTGACCAGTTATTACAACCGATCTATCGTCTAAATCAAGTTCGAAATTTGAATGACTACGGAAATTATGTAATTTCAATTTTTTTATATAGCAATGGGTAGCCATTCTTTAATTTATATTCTGCTTACTTCCTCTAAAACCTCATCAACATGTCCACTCACTTTTACATTTTTCCAAATCTTCACTACTTTACCTTTTTTATCTATTAAAAAAGTAGTACGCTCTATTCCCATATACTTTTTGCCAAACATACTTTTCTCTACCCAAACACCATACTTTTCCAACATTTCAGCATTTTCATCAGAAACTAAAGAAAATGGCAGAGAATATTTTGCTTTGAAGTTAACGTGGCACTTAACACTATCTTTTGACACACCAATTATCACTGTGTCAAGAGAAGAGAAATTTTCTATTTTGTCTCTAAAGCCTTTTGCCTCCATTGTGCAGCCCGGAGTATCGTCTTTAGGATAAAAATAAAGAACTACATTTTTTTTATCTAAAAATTCACTCAGTGATAAAATCTCACCAGAATCTATTGGCAAGCTAAAATCAGGTGCATTATTTCCTATTGTTAATTCCATACTTTGCTCCATTATTAACACTTTTATGGTACTATATTATATTGTAATAGGAAGGGAGGATAAATGAAAGTAGCTTTTCAGATGGATGAAAGTATAAATTTTGAAGCTGATACTACATTTTCATTAATAAAAGAAGCGCAAAGAAGAAGGTACGAAATTTTTGTTTATGTACCTAATAATTTAGCGCTTAAGTTAAATCAGCCGATTGCCCTTGCTCAGAAAGTCAGCGTTGATGATTGTAGCTTCATTTCAAAAGAGGATGTAGTAATCAACCTAAATGAAATGGATATCATATTTATCAGACAGAATCCACCATTTGATATGCGGTACATTACAACAACCTATATCTTAGAAAAGACTACTGCGTTAGTAATAAATAATCCAACAGAAATAAGAAACTGTCCTGAAAAATTAATTACTTCACTATTTCCAGAGCTAATTCCTCCAACTTTGATCACTGAGAATATATCGATGATTAGAAATTTTTGTCACGACTATCAAGATATCATCTTGAAACCACTATATAGCTATGGAGGAAATGACGTAATAAGAATACAAGACCAAAATAGCATTCAAGTAGTAGTCGATCTCATGATTGCAAAATATGAATGTCCTGTGATTGCGCAAGCCTTTTGCAAAAACATAGACAAAGACAAAAGGATATTATTGCTAGATGGTAAACCAATAGGATCAATGAAGCGAGTTCCACAAGTGAATGGAGAGATCAGGACAAATATGCGACTAGGAGCAAGTTTTGAGCCTGCCCAAATGAATGATAGAGACAACGAAATATGTAATAAAATTGGTCCTGAGCTAAAGAAAAGAGGGCTAATATTCGTTGGCATTGATATTATAGATGACTTCCTTCTTGAAATTAACACAACTTCGCCTACGGGAGTAGTTTATATCAATAAGTTGTATAGTAAATCACTAGAAAAAGAACTATGGGATGCATTTGAAGAAAAAGCAATTCGTCAACTAAGTTCTTGAGCTATTGCCTTAATAAATTCAGTAACTCCATTCCTTATTCTTGTTTTCTTAGTATTATTAGCCATATCACGCAATTTTTGACAATTTTGCAATAAATCAACTAGCAACTCTCCTAGATTCTTTTTCGCGTTACTATTTTGCTCAACCATTACAGCTGCTCCCGAATCTTCAATATGTTTTGCATTATAAAATTGATGGTTATCTTTTGAGTGAGGATAAGGAATATATACAGCAGGACGCTCAGCAAGAGTAATCTCTGCTATTGAAGTTGCCCCCGCTCTGCTAATTACCAAATGAGCATTGGCCAGTTTATTTTCCATATCATCGAAAAACTCACTTAACTCACAATCAATTCCTTCACTTTTGTATAGACTCTTGACCTTGTTTATATTTTTCTTCGTACATTGCTGCGTTACTCTAATCCTCTCTTTTACTTCAACAGGTAGATCACAAATTACGCTGCTCACTACATTATCAAAAAAATTTGCACCCTGACTACCTGCTATTATTAACACGTTTAAAACTGTTTCAGCACTAGAATAGCCTTGTGCTTCTATATCGACGAAATTTCCTGTAAAAACGCATTTACTGTCTTCTGCATACTTAGTCTCTGGAAAGCTAGTTGCAATTAATTTTGCACTCTTGAAAAAGAATCTATTTACTCTCCCTAAAACTGTATTTTGTTCATGTAAAATTATAGGTATAGAAAAAATCTTTGCTGCAAAAAGAGTTGGAAAAGAAGCGTAGCTACCAAAACCAATTATTAGCTTTGGTTTTAATTTTCTTGTTTGATACAGTGCTAATACACAACTATACATTAACAAAAAGAGAAACTTCAATTTGTTGCCACTTGGCTTGCACAATGGTAAAATATAACTTTCTATATTGATGGTTTTTTGATCAGTGAATAATATACAATTGTGCCCTTGTACCTTTAGTGCTTTTGCTAAGGTTATAGCTGGAAAAACATGCCCACCTGTACCGCCTGTTGCTAGAATAATATCCATCTGTAAATAGCAATTTGATAATAGATTATTAATCATTTTTTAATAATCTGCATGTAAAATTTTATTAAGCTTTATGATAGTTGAGTTAAAAATGCCTGAAAGTAGCAACAGTAAAAACGTGAAAAATAAGCCTCAAGAGCAAAGAGAAGGCGGAAGCAGAGGTTTTATAGGATTGTTAAAAAGCATAACAAAAGCTCTTTTTAACTCAGTTGTTGATCTACCTAAGCAAGAACAACTCAATAAAAATATTGATAGACAACAAGGTTTAGACAGTAAAAGAAAAAGCCCAGAGGATCTTAATCAGGAAAAAAAGCTTGAAGTGAAAGAAGCAGCTGAAGGGTTAAAAGAAAAGTTAGAAAAATCTGATATTGGTAATCAATCTATTAGAATTGAATCGCCTAATCAGGATAATTGTAGCTCTAAAACAATGAATCGTTAGCTTAACTATTTAACGATTCATCATCTGCAGCAAGTACTGATTCGTGTATAATTTCCGAAATAGTTGGATGAGGAAAAATCGTAGATTTTATGTCGCAGTCTGTTCCCTCTAGTTGCTTTGCAAGAGCGAAATTGCTAATTAACTCTGTTACTTCCGCTCCTATCATGTGAGCTCCAAGAAGTTCGCCTGTTTTTTTGTCTATAATTGTTTTCACTAAACCTTCAGTTTCACTTAGTGTAATAGATTTACCATTAAAGTTGGAGTGAAATTTTCCTACTTTTATATCGTATCCACTTTTTATTGCCTGTTCCTCAGTAAGGCCAACGCTTGCTACTTGCGGATGAGAGTAAGTGCAATTTGGTATGCACTCTTTTTTTAACTTATGAGCATTTTTACCAGCAATTTTCTCAACACAGATTACAGCTTCATGACTTGCTTTATGCGCTAAACATGGGGGACCAGCTACATCACCTATTGCATACACACTTGATTCACTTGTTTCATACCACTCATTCGTTTCAATGAAACCAGAAGGACTCAACTTAATTTTTGTATTTTCTAAACCTATATTTTCAGTGTTTGCTTGAACGCCAACTGCAACAATTACTCTATCGAATTCTTTATCATCACCACTACTTAGCTGCACTTGAACAGAGTCTTTATTTTTAGTGAAAGTTTTTACACTCTTGCTCGTATATATTTTTATTCCTTGTTTTGTAAATATCTCTTGTACTAAATTTGAAATGTCTTTATCTTCCAGCGGCAAGATAGTGTCTTTTACTTCTATAATTGTTACATCAACCCCCAAAGTACTATAAAAACTTGCAAATTCTATTCCTATCGCACCAGAACCTATGATTAGTAGCGATTTTGGTAATTTCTTTGGAGTCATAGCGTGCTGCGCATTCCATATTAAATCTCCATCCGCCTCTATTCTAGGTAGATTTCGCGCTCTAACACCTGTTGCTAAAATGATATAATTGGAAGAAATTTCCTCCTCCTTTTTGTCATTAAGAATTTTTACAGTACGATTACCTGCAAGTTTACCAAAGCCTTGATGAACTTTGATGTTATTTTTTTTCATCAAATATGCAACACCGCTTGACAATTTATCAACAACGTTTCTTGAGTATTTCACTATTGATTGTATATCAAAACTTACATCCTTTACTTTTATGCCAAATTCTTCTGATCTTGTTATTAACCTATAAATTTCAGATGCTCTAAGTAGCGATTTTGTTGGTATACACCCCCAATTTAAGCATATACCACCCAAATTTTCTTCCTTTTCAACAATTGCAGTTTTAAATCCGAACTGCGCCGCTCTAATTGCTGCTATATAACCACCAGGACCGCTACCTATAACTGTAATATCATACTTATTCATCAGCTTTCTTCGTATTCAAAAAGATTATATATAACAGATGGAACCCGTATAATCAATGCTCAGGTGCATAGAAGCGAATTGACAAACCTTCCCACTTTTCTTCTTATATCAATAAGAGAGAGTATTTATCCTTGTTTTTAATCTCCGCGGGTTTAACAACAAAACTCAGATATTTATTGGCAGATTACATAAAAATTATAGCAGCTGCATGTTTTTTAAATTTTTTCTACTTCAGCCAAAACACGCTTGTTAGCACATTATCAATTTACATTATTAAAACTCGCTATATAGGGATTCTTTTGCCTTTTTTTACTTAGTAAATTTATTAATATCTATAGCTAAAGCTTCAGGCCAGCACTTGATGCTGGAATCTTTACTACAAATAAGCATATTGAGCACAAAATTATGCTAAAACACAACGTTTTTGGTGAGACTATGGACAAACTGAATCCCAGTATCTGGGCACTGGGATGACAAGAAATAGGCTGCTTGAATAACAATGAAAGGTTATTTGGATGATAGCTGCACTTCCAGTGTCAGCTACTCGGATGACAAGAAAGAGGGCACTGGCATGCTGAACCATAATGTTCGTACAGCTGTGCAAGAATCAGTGGGTGTGACTTGCCAAATTTTTAAATTACGGACAGCACCAAGTAACGCACAAGCACAGCGTCTATACCAGTTACTGTTATACCTTATTTTTTTCTCTACAATACATTTTACCTGATAAGAATAGAGCTACTATAAGGTAAATTAAGTTCCATGTTGCTAACGAGACACCAAAAATATAATGAGGTCTGTCACAAGATGGAGAGTAGTTAGGGTTTAATAGATTATTTCTTAGCTCTTCTATGCTAACGTTACCACTTGCTTGCTCTGTACAGCCTAAAACATCATGAAATAAGTGGAGTTCAAGACCTACATGATAAAAAGATATTATTGCACCAATGAGATAACTGCAAAACATCGCATAGATTAGGATTTTGTTGTTTTTGAACATGTACGCAACTGCAAGTAGCCCTGTAACATAGTAAACTACTCGCTCGTATATACATAACTTACACGGTATCATATTGAAAAAATACTCTAGCACATATGCAAAAATTAAAGCGACAGCGCTTGATAAGAGAAAAATTATAGAATTGTTATTTACATCTGACATAGTTAATGAATTACTACAATATCTGTGAAGAGTCAACTCTTGTTTGACAACGTTTCATGTAACGATAGAACACTA